>CALDTJ010000421.1 GCA_937924145.1 uncultured Saprospiraceae bacterium | reverse complement strand
TCAAAAAATACCTAATCATGAACAAGTTATTTTTAGCGTTAACTATCTCCCTTTTATCAATTTCTAGTCTGACAGCACAAGGCATTGATTTTTTTCATGGTACTTGGCCTGAAGCATTGGCAGAAGCAAAAGAAACGGGTAAACCTATCTTTGTAGATGCTTATGCGGTTTGGTGTGGTCCATGTAAACGAATGGCACGAGAAGTTTTCACTCGAAAAGATGTAGGTGATTTTTATAATGCCAATTTTGTAAATTTGAAAGTAGATATGGAAGCTGAGGCAAATATAGCTTTTGCCAGTAAATATCCAGTTTCTGCCTTCCCTACCCTATTTTATATAGATAGCAAAGGAGAAGTAATTCGAAAAGTAAAAGGGGCACAACAACCAGATAATTTCATAAAATTAGGTAAATCTATTATCTCCAAAATTGATTACAGTGCAGACTATGCGAAGGCATACGAAAAAGGAGATAGAGACCCTGAATTTATTTATAAGTATATCCAATCGCTAAATAAATCCAACAAGTCTAGTATAAAAGTAGCGAATAGCTATTTGCGAAAGCAGGATAATTTAAAAACGGAACTTAATCGTAAAATTATCTTTGAGTCCACAACGGAGGCAGATTCAAGAATCTTCGATTATTTGATAGCTGACAGAAAAGGGATTGAAAAAATATTTGGAAAAGAATTAGTAGATGCCAGAATAGAACAGGCGTGCCAGGCAGCAGTAGAAAAAGCCATCGAATACGAATTTCCAGAATTAATGGAAGAGGCAAACGCCAAAATGAAGGCCAATTTGCCAAAAAAAGCAGCTCGTTTTGCAATCTTATCGCAATTGGATTTTTGTGTTGCTATGGGAGACGCTAAAAAATATGCTAAGTGTTGTAGCGATTATGTAAAAAAAGAGGTCAAGAATGATGATAAAGAATTGCACAAATTAGCCCAACAAATGGCTACGAACTTCAAGGAAGACAAAGAAGTCATGAAACAAGCAGAAAAAATTGCTAAAAAAGCGTTGGATAAGAATGGGGAAGTATTAGATTATCATTTAACTTACGCCTTCATTTTGAATAGCAATGGTAAAAAATCAGAAGCATTGAAGGTCGCCAATAATTCTATTTCCATAGCCGAAAAACAAGGTAGCCTAAGAGAGTTGCAGAAATTGATTAAGCGGATAGAAGGGTAATTTGATTATTAGTAGCTAGTATACAAGGGATTGTGTAAAAAGTCATGATTTACTAAAACTTTAAGTTTTAGTAAATATATAAGTCCTTGATAATAAATTTACTAAACCAGCTCGCACACAGTCTGGCGGGTTTAGCAAATTATTACTCCCAATCGACTTTATACACAACCCCTAAATCATTTCAAAATAAATGTTGTTTATTTTTTATTAAAAATATTATGAAAAATTGCATACTTACATTTCTATTATTCTTCTCTTTGAATCTATTTGCACAAGAGAATGGCATTAAGTTTTTGGATGCAGAGTTTGGCGAAGTCTTAGCCTTAGCCGAATTGGAAGGAAAAATGGTTTTTGTGGATGCTTATACAGATTGGTGTCAACCCTGCAAAAAAATGGATAAGGAGGTCTTCTCTCAAAAAAAAGTAGCAGATTTTTATAATGAAAATTTTGTAAGTATAAAAATAAACATGGAAAAAGGCGAGGGGCCAAAGCTTGCAGAAAAATATTACATTTTTGCTTATCCTTCTCTCCTATTTGTGAATTATGATGGATCGGTGGCTCATAGATTTGCAGGTTATCAAGACCAAGATGGCGTTTTAGCATTGGGCAATAATGCTTTGAGTGATACAAATTTATCCGCATTAGCCCTAGAATATGCGAACGGAAATCGAGATGCAGATTTTCTAATGAAGTATTTACAAGCTAGCTTCCAAGGGGCGGACGGCAATCATTTACCAATTTTAGAAGATTACTTAGCGACTCAAAGTGATTGGAATACACCAGATCACAAAGAGTTAATCTTCCAGTTATTGGATAATCCAAATTCTAAATTATTTGACCATTTAATTAAAAATAAAGCAGAATTTGTGGCAGTTTATGGAGCACCTACGGTCACTAATAAAATTCAAGCATTAGTTTACGAATCATTAAGCAAGGGCACGACTAAATTAGAGGATGCAGATCAATTATTTAGTAGAGCCTACCCAAAAGATGCTAAAAAGTTAGCGGCTCATTATAAGATGGCTCATTACCTACAAAATGAAAATGGCCCCGGTTATGCACAGGCAGCAATAGCCTATGTAAAAAGCTTCCCCAATATAAGTCTAGAAGAATTAAATGATATTTCGTGGGGTTTTTATGATTTAGTAGACGATAAAAAAGATTTGAAGAAGGCATTGAAATGGGCGAAAAAATCAGTTAAAGCAGACAATTCCTACCTAAATAATGATACATTAGCAGCACTTTATCACAAGATTGGTAAAAGTAAAAAAGCATTAAAAGTTGCAACCAAAGCAATTGGGATCGCCAAAGCATCGGGCGAAGATTATTCTACCGCTAATGAATTAATAGAAGAAATAAAATCAGAAAAGTAAGACGGAAAGGAAGGAAATAAAATCTCTTAATGACCGAGCAACATAGTCCAATATGCTCGGTCATTTGAAGATTTTAGTGTTTCTTTTTAACTTAAGAGAGGTTAAGACTTAGTACTAGTTAAAACGTTTGGTGCTATTAAATAAGTTAGACGCTAAAACAACGCCACCACCAATAGCAAAAGAACCTAAAGCAATGTAAATAATCAGCATGAGTAAAATTTAAGTTTGTGTTAAAAGATTAGTCAATTTTGGATTGTCACAAAAAAAATTTGCTGATATTCGGATTAAAAATAAAATACAAATGGAAAAAATTTGGATAATTATGGGGTGAGATTCTTAATTATGCACTAATTTAGAGATAAATATTCGGTTTTCCAAAAGAATTTAACGTATTAAATAAAATAATATATCAAAGTGCTAAAATTAGGCAGTTTGAGTTATGTTATTAAAAATAGCAGTGATATTACGGGAAATTAGGCAGTACTTATTCTTTTCGTGGGTTTTAAAGTTGCTAGTTGCTCTAGCGCAGAACCAGCAACCATTACCGCTCACTAATCAAATTCAACAAGTCCTTAGCAGTCAATTTCGCACTAACGTTCGTACCTGTCAATAGTGAATCTGCTAAGTCTCGCTTTTTCTCGTGCAATTGCAAGATTTTTTCCTCAATCGTTCCTTCTGCCACTAACCTGTAGACCGTAACAGGACGTTCTTGTCCAATCCGATGTGCTCGATCAGTTGCTTGATCTTCCACGGCAGGATTCCACCACGGGTCCATGTGTATCACGTAGTCTGCTGCTGTTAGGTTTAGGCCTGTTCCACCTGCCTTTAGACTAATTAAAAAGATGACGCCCTCTCCATTTTGGAACGCATCAATTCTTTGTTGCCGTTTAGCTAAAGGGGTACTTCCGTCTAAGTATTGGTAAGCAATTCCTTCTTTTTGTAAATGCTTTTCTAATAATTTTAAATGACCGACAAACTGGCTGAACACTAGTGCCTTATGCCCATTGGCTCTTAATTCTGCAATGATCTCGGCAAACAAATCTAACTTAGCACTCCCAACAAATTTGGCGTTCTTATCTGCTAATTGAGGATGGCAGGCTGCGCGGCGTAGTTTCATGATTTCTGCCAAAATTTTCAAATGCTTTTGTCCGCCATGACTATCATCCATAGCAATCTTTTCTAATGCATTTCGACGAATTGCCTCATAGAATGCTCTTTCTTCGGGAGACAAAGCAGCAGTAAGGGTAATCTCTGTTTTTTCAGGTAAATCTTTTAAGACTTCATCTTTCTTCCGTCGAAGAATAAATGGCTGAAGTAATCTACGCAATTGATTCCTACGGTTCTCATCTTTGTTTTTCTCGATTGGAATGGCGAATCGTTGAGCAAAGCTATCTAGAGAACCTAATAAACCGGGGTTGGCAAATTGGAATAAATTCCAAAGTTCTCCCAAATGGTTTTCGACAGGTGTTCCAGTCATGATTATTTTAAAATCTCCCTGCAAAGACATGGCTGTTTCAGATCGTTTGGTTGCTCGATTTTTGATCGCCTGCGCCTCATCAAGAATAATGGTAGCAAAGTTTTTTTCTATAAAAGTTGCCTTTTCTCTAGTCAATAGATCATACGTCACAATAATCAAATCTCCTTTTTTGGCCTTTTTAATCATGGCTTGTCGATCTCCTTCTCCAAATAAAATCGGCGTCAATACTGGTGCAAACTTTTTAGTTTCTGCCATCCAATTACGGCAAACACTAGCAGGCGCAATTACCAAAGCAGGGCCTTTCTTCGCTCGCTCCGTTAGCAGTGCCAATGCCTGTATCGTCTTCCCTAACCCCATATCATCCGCCAAACAAGCACCTACTCCCCAAGCAGCACAACGTTGTAGCCATTGATAACCTTCTTTTTGGTAAGGTCGGAGCGTCGCATTAAAGTTTTTGGGGACTTTGAATTTCTTACTAAAAGCTTTTTCTAAACGATCTTTGTTTTCTTGAAACGAAGGTACAGCTTGTAAATTCGTTAGCGCATCCGTAAAATTTTGCATAGCGGGTGCTGCTAAAGGATGTAATTGTATCGTTCCATCTCTTTGAGTATGTACCAAGCCATTAATTTCAGCAAGTCTATCTTTAAATTCTTTGGTCAATGCCAAAAACTTTCCCTTTCCCAATTCTACAAACTGTTCGTTGGAATTGCTTAATGCCAATAAATCTTGCATCGTCAGCACCTTTTCTTCATCAATTGGCAACGTTCCTTTCAATTCAAACCAGTTGTTCTTCTCATTGATTTCCATGCGAAATTGATCCATTCCTACAATTTTGGAAACGCTAAATTTTTCCCCTTTCGGCCATTCTAAAATAATGGATTTGTTTTCAATCAAAGGAGATAATTGCATGAGTAGATGCAAACAATGCTCGGTGTCTTCCAATTCCCAAACACCACTTTTGGGTTTTACATCTTGTAAGATAGGTACTGCGGCTCGTAATTTTTTTAGCTCGTTTTTCTCAACTTTTAAGTCTCGATTAGTCGCTGTCTTCACCCCATCAATAAGCGTAATAAGCGTAGGTTCCCCCATTCCTATTTTTACATAGGGAGGTAAAGTTTTAAAAGGTTTGGCATAAATTTCTACATGGAATCCATCTCCAATGGGCAACAGGTGTACACACGCACGACTATCCGCATCTACCGTAGGTAAATTTTCTTCCTCAAAAGCAGATTCGACGGCTATAGCACCCGACAACCCAGAAATAGCAGTTTGCAAAGCAGCAGCACCCTTTTCAGGTACGTGCAGCGATTTACCGTTGAAAGCTTGGGCTATTTGTGCCATTTTCTCAGTCACCTCCATATATAAGTATCGAGTTGGTGACTCTTTGACTAGATGATATCCTGAATGATTAAAGTTGTGCGAAAAAGACAATCGGAACCCTCCTTTATCTTCCTTGCGGGCAATTAGTCTAGGTTTTTCCTCGACCAATTGAACGGCAACGGTGGGCGATTTCATTAGAAAAAGTAATGGATGTCCTATAACTTGTCTCCAGATTTTGGCCTTATTGATCATAATTTCACTACCATAAGCATAGTCAATAGAATCAATCATGCGTTCATCCTGAGGAGTTAAATAGTCTATTTCCCTTTTTCTCAATCGGTCGTAGGAAATAACTCGCCCTTTGGTCCAACCACTTTTATTAAGGCTTTGACCTCTCGCTTGAATACGTTCCGTATTGAAGTCAACTAACCATGCTAATCTATTCTGAGTACTTGTACTTGCTGCTTTATTATTGCCCAAATTCAGCAGTGCCTTAATCGCCAATTCCCAATCTTCTATATTTGGGATAACATTGATGATGGGGTCTGAACCCAATTTTGCTAAATCTTGTTCCAAAAGAGTCACCCTTTCAGCGTCATCAGGGACTATTGCGTTTTGTAGTGCCAACAACTCCGTTGCCAACCAATCATACCCGTTGGCTTTAGTCAAACTATAAAGCCATTTAATATTTTTCTCTTCCACCAATTTTTTATCTATCCAAAACTGACAGAAAGGTTTAAAAAAAGAAGTGATAGGATATTCGGTGAATGACATATTCATCTGCTGCAACGCAGTTCGCTTATCATTTTTCAAATATAATCGTACTGCATTGAGCCACTTAAAAACACTATCGTAAGCCGTAGGATTTTTTAATGCCCAAGTGATATGGCTATCCGCTTTTTTACCTAAAGTGGCATTTTGCGCTTTCAGCCGAGCAAGCACATAAAAAACACCATCTGTATTATGGAAATAAACTTTCTTATTATTATGCTCTTTTCTATATGGTTTTAAAGCCTGTTCAAAGGTATCTAAAGCAGCGGCATTATTGCCTGCAATAAATTGGCGAATAGCCGTGACTGTCCCTAATTTGTAAACTGATAAATATTTAGAAATAGATTGGAGAGCAGTCCAATTACCCTGATAAATGTAGAAAATTGCTATAATCGCCGCCAATGATTCGCTATCTTCTGATAGAAAATCAGCTAAATGACCTAATGCATAATCAAAATATTCATCTGGTTTGGCTAATGCAAATATCTGGATGTTCAACTTTTCATTCAGCAAAAATGCCCTTATCTCAATAGGTATTTTTTCTATTTTTTCTAAGTCGAATATTGTCGGCAACCAATATTCGCAAAGCGATTCTTGGGTATATTTACTGTGCGAATGCCTGATTAAGGCATAATAATTATCCTCGAATTCATCCACATCATCTTCATAGCGAGCAATCCGAAGATCTCTGAAGTAGTCATCTGCTGACTTTAATCGTTGATTCCAGTAGCCAAAATATCTTTTCTGTCCTCCAGTTCTTGTTTGGTCTGCGATTGCCTCAAAATCATGGTCCTTTCCAAAATATTTATCACAAAGTTCATCCGCAAATTTAAGCGAACAACGATATTTATTATCTCTATCTCTAGTCAAATAGCCCATTTGTTGCAGTCGCTGAAGTACAAGTCTAAGACTAGTAGCATTGACCTTTTTTCCATCGGCTCGAAGTCCCGCATCGTTGAAAAACTCCATCAATTTAGACTGATTAAGCGGCACCCAATTGACAGCTAGTATTTTTAAAATCTTCTGGTCAATATCGTTTAGAGTGACAAACTGAGCTATTTTATTGCTATCTGCTACTTTTTTTACTGGCTCGTCCTCTTTGGTTGCTTTCCCCACTTCTGTTAGCCGCGCATTTGTAGGTTTTCGAATCACATTTTTTCTCAGTTCAAAAAGAGTGGCTACTACGTGCGAGCAATATTCAGCCCATTCATTAGAACAGGTGCAGGAAGTTTCAACGATTTCGTCTCCATCAAATTCTATATCTGTGGTATAATTCATTCCTCCTTCTCCTAATACCAAAGCGCTGTATTCGTCCTCTGTTTCGTGCGTTGTATAGATGATACCACCACTATTCCACAATGCTTTACCTAGATTGACATCTCGTGGGTATATCTTTTCAAAAAAGTTTTTGAGTGTGAGATTTTTCATGGATTTTTCTTGAAATTTTAATTGTGTAGTTGAAGTTGCCAAAGTTATTACTTTATTGCAGAAATGAAAAAGCGATAATAAACTTATTTGTTTATTATCGCTTTTTGTATAAATATCCCAAGCTTGGTGCTACATAAATCACACCCCAGCAGCCTCTCGAATACTAGCCACCACATCAGGGTTCAACAGCGTAGAAATATCCCCCAAATTACTAGCATCCCCAGACGCAATCTTCCGTAAAATCCGACGCATAATCTTCCCCGACCGAGTCTTCGGCAAACCAGGCACGACTAACATTTTATCAGGCTTAGCAATCGGCCCAATTTCTCGTACAACGACATCTCTCACCGACTTCTCGAAAGCCGCATCGCCTTCCGTTCCTTCTTGGGCAATGATGTAGGCAAAAATCCCTTGCCCTTTAATATCGTGTGGATAACCAACCACCGCAGATTCGATGACCGCAGGATGTTCATTGATGGCATTTTCGACTTCGGCAGTACCCATTCTATGCCCAGAAACATTGATAACGTCGTCTACTCTACCGATAATTCTAAGACGGCCTTCGCTGTCTCTTCGACAACCGTCTCCTGTAAAATATAAATTTTCGAAAGAAGAAAAATAGACTTGTCGGCAACGTTCGTGGTCGCCATAAGTCGTGCGAATCATGGAGGGCCACGGGAATTTTACACATAATAAACCTTCCACATCATTCCCTTCTACCAATTCCCCTTCCGAATTCACCAAAATTGGTTGAATACCGGGCAATGGGTAAGATGCGTAACATGGTTTGGTATCTGTAATGCCAGGCAATGGGGTAATCATAATGCCGCCCGTCTCTGTCTGCCACCAAGTATCTACGATGGGCGCATTGCCCTTTCCGACTTTTTCATTATACCAATTCCACGCCTCTTCATTAATTGGTTCACCTACAGAACCTATTACTTTTAAGTCGCTTAAATCATATTTTTCAACGTACTCATCTCCTTTCGCCATTAATGCTCTAATCGCAGTTGGTGCGGTATAAAACTGATTGACTTTATGCTTTTCGCAAATTTGCCAAAATCTTCCTGCATCTGGATAAGTCGGTACCCCTTCAAACATCATCGTCGTAGCACCCGCCAAAAGTGGCCCATAGACAATGTAAGAATGCCCCGTAATCCAACCAATATCAGCCGTACACCAATAGACATCACCTTGCTGGTATTGGAAGACATTATTAAAAGAAAAACAAGTGTAAACCATGTAGCCACCACAAGTATGAACCACCCCTTTTGGCTTACCAGTAGAACCAGAAGTATAGAGGATAAAAAGCATATCCTCAGAGTTCATCGCAGCTGGTTTACAATGCTTTTGTCTACGGTAAACCGCATCACTCCACCATACATCACGCGCAGGTTCCCAATTCACTTTTCCACCCGCTTGCCCGTCCTGGGTATTTTTATGAACGATGACCGTTTCTACACTCGTGCATCCTTGCAACATCGCCTCATCTACCACCTGTTTGACGGGAATATTTTTTGTTCCCCGATTATTATAATCCGAACAAATCACCATTTTACAGCTCGCATCTTTGATTCTATCTGCTAAAGCTGTAGCAGAGAAACCTGCAAAAACGACTGAATGAACGGCACCAATTCTAGCACAAGCCAATACTCCAATTGCTAATTCTGCCACCATCGGCATGTAGAAACAAACTCGATCCCCTTTTCTTATTCCTTTGGCTCTCAAGGCATTACCGAATCGACAAACTTGTTCGTATAATTCTTGGTAGGAATATTTGACGGTCTTTGCATTCGGATCATTCGGTTCCCAAAGGATCGCCGTTTGGTCGCCTCTATCTTTTAAATGTCGGTCCAAACAATTTTCGGTGATGTTCATTTTACCACCTTCAAACCATTTGACGGCAGGTTTTTTAAAATCCCAACTTAGGACCTTATCCCATTTTTGTTGCCATTGGAAGGTTTCCGCTTGCTCTGCCCAAAATGCTTCTGGGTTTTCGACGCTTTCTTGATAAACTTCTTTGTATTGCTTAAGTGATTTAATTTGTAAAGTCATGTATTATTTTATTAGCGTTATCAGTTGTTGGTTATCAATTATCGGTTATCAATTGTCGATCGATAACCGATAACTGACAACTGATTGCCGCCAAAGGTAAGGAAAGATTAGAAAAAGTTTTATTTAAGCACCTATTTTTATACTTTTAGGATTCAATTTTTCAAAATAAAATATTACATGAATAGAAGAAAAGCAATTCAACAAACTGCCTATCTACTTGGTGGTGCTGTTTCCGCCTCCATAATAGCTGGCGTCATGAGTGGCTGCCAACCTACCCCCAAAGTAGCAGACTGGCAACCTCAATTCTTAGATAAAGATCAAGCCTATTTAATAGGTGAATTAGCTGAAACCATTTTGCCTGAAACCGATACGCCTGGGGCAAAAGAACTAGGGATTCCAGAATATATTGATGTAATCGTCAATGACTGTTTTACGGGATACGAGCAACTTCAATTCAAAAAAGGATTGGTAGAACTCAATGAAAAATGTCAGTTTTTTGCAGGAAAATCTTTTCTGGACTGCTCTGCCGAAGAACGAGAAAAGTTCTTAGTTTTAAATGAACAAGAAGGCATCAAGAAAAGAAACGAATCGGGCGAAAAAGCTTTTATTACCACTCTGAAAGAATTGGTCCTAACAGGTTATTTTACCTCGGAATATGCCATTACAGAATTAATGAATTACAACCCTATTCCAACAAAGTTTGAAGGTTGTATTGATGAACCACAGATTATTCAGGTGGGGATTGAAGGGCGAAGTGCCTAGTTGGGTTAGTCATCTTTTTTGAAAATTATTTTGAAAAAATAATTGCCAAAAAATGACTAACCTAACTTCAATAATAGATAATCGCTCAAAAATTGAATATCAACGTATCAGACACACCGTAAAGGTGTCCGATACGTAAGGCTATCATTCCTATTCGTTTATTATACGATTGTCTAAAATTTCATAAACAACTAACAGTCAGCAATTTAAAGTTCAGGCTGTTAGTTAGGTTAGCTATTTTTGAACAAAAACTCATTTTTCAAATGAGCTTTTTTCAAAAAGATAGCTAACCCAACTTAAAAATCATGCAAGATAATAATACATTCGATGCCATAGTCGTAGGCTCAGGAATCACAGGCGGTTGGGCAGCCAAAGAATTGACCGAAAAAGGCTTAAAAACGCTTGTGATAGAACGAGGGCGAAAATTGGAACACGTCAAGGATTATACCACTGCCAATACGCCTATTTGGGACTTGGCACATCGCAATCAAAACGTTGCAACGGACAAAGAAAACTACCCTATCCAATCTACCGTTTACGCTTTCAATGAAGGAACAAAACATCTTTGGATAAACGATAAAGATCATCCCTACACGACACCCAAAGACCAGCCTTTCATCTGGCTAAGAGGCAATCATGTCGGAGGTAGATCATTGATGTGGGGCAGGCAAACCTATCGTTGGAGTGATTTAGATTTTGAGGCGAATGCTAAGGATGGACACGGAGTAGATTGGCCGATTCGCTATAAGGACATTGCGCCTTGGTATAGCTATGTCGAAAAATTTATCGGGGTATCGGGTCAAGCAGAAAACTTACCGCAATTGCCAGATAGTGAGTTTTTACCGCCAATGGATATGTTTTGTGTCGAAAAACGCCTTAAAAAGGGCATTGAAACTAAGTGGCCCAAACGAAGAATGACAATCGGTCGAGCTGCAAATCTAACTAAGGCTCATAATGGACGGTCTGCCTGTCAGCATAGAAATCTGTGTTACAGAGGTTGCCCTTATGGTGCTTACTTTAGTAGTCAAAGTTCGACTTTGCCAGCGGCGGCAGCTACCGGCAATATGACATTGCGCCCCAATTCAGTCGTTGAATCGTTGTTGTTTGATAAAGATTCGAGCAAAGCAACTGGCGTAAGAGTCTTGGACACCAAAACAGGAAAAACTGTAGAATATAAAGCTAAAGTAATCTTCTTATGTGCCTCTACTTTGGGATCTACCCAAATTATGTTGCAGTCTACAAGTGATCGTTTTCCAAATGGGTTTGCCAATGGAAGTGGAGAATTAGGACACAACCTCATGGATCATTTGTTCAACCTACATGCTTATGCCGACTTCGACGGAGACTTAGATAAATATTACACTGGTCAACGGCCTAATGGTATTTATATTCCTCGATTTAGGAATGTTTGGGACAAGCATCCTGACTACGTTAGAGGTTTTGGCTTTCAAGGTAATGCTAGTCGTGCTGGCTGGGAAAGCAATAGAGGAAAAGCAGGAATAGGAGCCGATTTCAAAAAATCAATTACCGAATTAGGCGGTTGGAAAATGGCATTTTATGGCTTTGGTGAAATCTTACCTTACCACGACAATAAAGTACAACTTAATCCCGATAAAAAAGACATTCACGGCTTACCAACATTATACATCGAAACCAAACTTCGAGAAAATGAGTTAGCGATGAAAAAGGATATTTTAGCGTCCGCCAAAGAGATGATGGAGTCAGCTGGCGCAAAGAATGTTAGTGTCTGGGATGGCAAAGCACCAATGGGCAGTGGTATCCACGAAATGGGAACTGCTCGGATGGGTAAAGACCCTAAAACTTCTGTTTTAAACAAATGGAACCAATGTCATGAGGCTAAAAATGTCTTTGTGACCGATGGTTCTTGTATGACTTCGGCGGCTTGTGTGAATCCTTCTTTGACTTATATGGCTTTGACGGCTCGGGCGGTGGATTATGCGGTGAAGGAGTTGAATAAGCAGAATTTGTAACGATGAACTATGAATGATGGACTATGAATAATTCTAATTAGGCATTAACAATCGATCCATTATTTTTAATTTATTGATATAAAATAGGTTGTACGGATTTAGCGGATTAGGCGGATTTTAAACGGATTTTCAAATTAGACTATTAAAAAAATCCGTACTAAATCCGCTCAATCCATCTAATCCGTACAACCTATTCTTTTTTGTAAGCAGTTATCTCCCTAAAAATTTTGCCCAATTACTCAATCTGTACTATTTAAGTGGATTTTAGCTTAATTTTTCGAGGAAAATAAATAACAATGTGATTCATCGAAATATCGGACAGTTTAAGAAAATTTTCTTGAATCAAGAATAGATTTTTTGCAACTATTCACCAACTAGAATTACCACTCATTTTTTCTACCATTTAGATATTTAAGAACATTTAGAACACGACTTAAATGCACTTAGTACCTATATGGTAAAATAAAGTCTAATTAGTTATGTTACTGAATAGTTACGATTTTTTTAATATTGGTGGGAGCGAAACAGGCTGTCTCATAAGTCAAATGCCAAAACTTCTGGCAAAATTAAATATTGCATGCAAAGGCGCAAAGCCCAAATTATACTTTGTGTCTCTGCGTCTTTGCTTGCCATTATTTTAAATAGTGTTTAACATGTTTCTTATCATGCAAACTATTTTAGAAGGTATCTACGATTGAGCATCATTTATAATATCTATTGCTACATTTTTATCCATACCAACAAACTGACAAAACTCTAAAATATAAGAGCGTTCGATAGGTTTGAAAATTTCATCTCGCATAGCTAATAAAACTAGGTCCTCTACAAATCGTTCCGCCTCATTTGGATAATCAGCAAAAAGATCATAGTTTATATTTAATTGGCTATCATAATTTTGAGCTTCTTTTAGTAGCTGTTGTTTTTGATTATATGGTATATCTGCACCTTCGATCATCGGTTTGATAAAAGCAATTTCTCGGTCATCTATATCACCATCCGAATCAATAAGGTCAATACATATTTTAATTTTCTCTACTTCTAATAAAGCAGAAACTTTCTTAGAATACGTTTCATTTTGGGGCAAAAAACGAGCATCCTCTCCAAATAATCCAGTAGATACTTGTGCAATTTTTTTAGTGTTGCGCTTTGCAAAATAAGCCATAATCACCGGTCCACCTAAGGGTACAAATTTAATGACTGATTTCTTAAGGTGTTTTTCCACCATGTTTTGACCTAGCGATTTCGCCTTAGTTAATAAGGCATCCGATGGAGATTCTAATAAGTTCTTTCCATTTTTTAAAGCAGCAAAATCTACACTTCCACCAAATGCAGCAATCGGAACATCTAGCAAAATATCCTTAGAAAGGGTTTGTTCTTTATCAAATGCACATCCCATATCATAAGTCATAGACATTTGATTCCCCAATGTAGAAACCAACTCAGGAATAGCAGAGAAAATAGCTAGTGGTCCAGGTATAGCAGATGATGCAGTAGCAATCAAGACATTTTTTTTAACATACTGATTGACCAAATCATCCACATTATCTGTAGTTAACTGAGAATTCGAAGAGTTCTGTACTCTTTCGTTAAAGGTGTTATCTAAGATACCAAAAAATTTATCTCCTAATTCTTCTTGAATTTTACCCAAATTAGGGATTTTTGGTTTATTGCTAAAAGTCAAAATAGCACCTAGTTTTTGTCGTAAAGTCATATTTCTTTTATGAATTTTTAAATCTTTTGTAAAAATTGTTTAAGAATATACAAGTGTTTGATTTCTAGGACCAAGCACACTAGCCTGATGGTAGTCGGGCAGGCTCTTTTATTTTTGTAGCCTAAGCTACAGGCATCAAAAAAGCTATGAATTCGCAGAGCGAATAAACCTGTGAATGGGTGGATAGGAATTAATGCCTTTCAAATGATGCATCAATCCATTTTTAAAAATTTTCGGATGAAAACTAAGACTTGGTGAAGTTTGGTTAATACAAAAAATATAACGGACTGCTCTATTTCAAGCGGATAGCGTTTCTATCCCACTAAGAATTTCTTAGAGATTCTTAGGCAAGAATTATGATATTTTTATAGAATAAAGTGTTAGTGCATTATTATATTTATAATATTATATGTAAAATAAATAAATATTTATATAAACACAAAAAATACAATCAATAATAACTGTTTAATTACATAAAAAGTACAATCTTTTCTTAAGCATGGCAGGCAGGTTTCAAAAAAAGTGACCCTGAATCTTTATCCTAAATAGGTACGAAAGGTTAATTTTTAAAAAATAAAATCAAAATCCTGCATCTTTTTAACTGTTCAATAGTCTAGGTCAGGAGTATCTTTTTTTTAAAAAAATTATTTACCACATGCTACATTTATTAAAAAAATTGGTGTTATTCCTAGACTGCTGCTATTTGGAAAAAAAGGCGGATGGGCAAATTCTTGATTTTTCTATTAAGCCGCATTGTACTTCTCTACAACGCTATCAAGTCAAAATGGGATTGGTACATAAATCTTGTTAGAATTATTTTCTTGTGCAAATTTGGAATTCAATTCCGAAATTACACAAGAAACGTTATTTCTTCTCATCAATTTTACAAGGACAATCCCCACATAAATCTGCGGTATCATCCACCAAAGAACTCGTCACTGCATTCAATTTTCTAACCTTATATTTAAAATCACCCGTCAATCTATCCCGAATTACTTTTAAATCTTTCAACAAATCTCCCGTATCCATCGGTAAAGTCGCCTCTAACATTTGGCGGAATCGCTTGGCAAATGTAGGTGACTTACCATTCGTAGAAATCGCTACTTTCAAATTACCTCTAGTCACAATTGACCCTAAATAAAAATCGCATAAAGCAGGGGTGTCTGCCACATTGACCAACACCTTGTTAGCTTTTGCCACTTGTTGAACTTGTTTATTCAGTTCTTTAATATCCGTTGCTGCTATAGCAATATCCTTCCCCTCCATATCCGAAGGTTCAAATTCCTTTTTGATAATTTTCACATTATAATTACCGCCTTTTAGCAGTTCAGCTACTGCTGGAGATACCCAAGGGGCAACCACCGTAATATTAGCCTCAGGACTACTTTTTAAGATAAAAGACATCTTTTCGTAGCCGACTTCGCCCGCCCCGACGATGAGCATTTCTAATTGGTGAAGTTTTATGAAAACTGGATAGAGTGGATTCTGCATGACAGGATGACAAGATTTTGTAGGACGTACTTTTTTTACATTCAAAGTAGGTCGTGTTCTAAATATGATGAGTGCAAAGTACGGTAATTCAATCTAGATTGAACAGGTTCAATAATGTTTTCTTCTAGTTCCTAACGAAAAGTAGGAGATACTTTTGAAAGTATCTCCTACTCCTTAGTCGCTTTTGTCAACGTCTAAATCCGTAAATTTATCTATCCGTGGGGAAAAGTCAACGTCTAAATCTGCACAAAGCACACCTAAGCTACGGTCGATTTAAGCATAATTATTCAAGATCTGTTCAAACTCCTCCACTCGCTCAGGATGCAAGTCCACTACCTCGCCAATAACGATAATAGCAGGCGCCCCCAAACCTTCTCGACGTACTTCTTCCTCAATCGTATCAATCGTACCTAAAACCTTCTGTTCGTTAGGCAGAGAGCCATTTTGGATAATCATTACAGGCGTATTAGCCCTATCTGCTTTTTTAAAAAGTCGGGTGATTTCTGGCAATTTTTTCATGCCCATTAAGATAACAACAGTTGCAGAAGATTGTGTGGCTAATTCAATATCGCTAGATATTTTACCACTAGAGGTGGTGCCTGTAATGACCCAAAAGCTTTCATTGATCCCTCTTCGAGTCAAGGGTACTTGTTGTAATTCTGGTACGGCGTAGCAGCTAGAAATGCCCGGCACTATCGCTGTTTCAATACCAAAATTGTCGATATATTCTAATTCTTCGTGTCCTCGTCCAAAAACAAAAGAATCGCCTCCTTTTAAGCGCACTACATGCCCATGCGAATAAGCATATTGCACCAACATTAAGTTGATTTCGGCTTGCTTGAAACGGTGGTTATTGGCTCGTTTGCCAACATATATTTTTTCAGCATTCGCAGGTGCCTCTGCTAATAATGCAGGATTACTTAAGGCATCGTATAATACCACATCCGCACTTTGTAATGCTTTTAGCCCTTTGACGGTGATTAATTCAGGGTCACCTGGGCCTGCCCCTACTAATGTTATTTTTGGATTCTTTTTCATCTGAAAGATTGTGTGATTGTAGGATTGTGTGATTGTATACAGTACTCAATCAATCAGCGTAGCGATACAATCACACAATCTTTACAATCATTTACGCCTTATAAAATTGATCAACAACTAACTTATCCGTATCAACCGCCCCTGCACGAACTTGTTGTTCACGAGTAGCCACAACCTTCGCAAAGAAAGCCTCCGCTTGTGCTAAATATTTAGCAGCAAAATCAGACTTAGGTTCATTCCCTTGAATCTGATAAACCAAGGCTGCAAAAGCATCAAAATCAGTTAATTGGAAATCGCCAGTAGCGACATAATGCGTATCAAAATCAGCAATAATGCCACTATGCGTATTACATTTTTTATCAGCACTTAGCAATAATGCCTTAGCACCGATAATTAAAGAAGTATAGCTATTATAAATACTAAAAGCGTATTCAGACTTATCGAAATCTTCTTTTGCTTTTTCTATTCGTTCTTTGGCGTCATTTACAATAGTAGATACTAAATCCAAAGACACACCTGCACACTCCCCTACTCCAATATCCTGCACATAGTTCGTAGCTTGTCCCCAATCTTGTAAATATTCAGGGCCTAACTCATCTACTTTTGCCAAGGCTTTTAATAAGTCGTAAAAATATTTCTTTCCTTGCTGTTGGTAGTAATCATTGAAGTATTGGAACTCGCCACCATTTTCTTCATAATCATTCAAGATGGTTCTCAATACATCAGGAATCTTCTTGGTTGGTGCTTTGATGACTCTGTCCGCTACATAGCCCTTACCTTCTGCATCTACTCCACCACCGATGACAATTTGCATCGCAGGATAAACTAAAGCACCTCTTTTAATAGAACTACCGTGTAATCCGATGTTGGCAGCCATGTGCTGTCCACACGAATTCATACAACCAGAAATTTTGATTTTAATATTTCTTTCTTCGATTAAATTCGGGTATTCTTCTCTTAATAATTTTTCTAATACCGTTGTAATATCTGTACTATTCGTCACACCTAACGCACAAGTATCTGTACCTGGGCAAGCCGTAATATCCATGATGGTATCAAACCCAGGTTCTCCTAATTCTAAGGCATCTAACTGGTTGAATAAATGCGGTAAATGCTCTTTACGCACAAAACGCAATCCAAAACCTTGATTCACCGTCACCCGAATATCATCCGCAGCATATTCTTTTACCAGAGCAGCAAATCGTCTGGCTCTTTCAGCCCCAATATCTCCTCTATGCACTCTAAGATTTACTCCATAAAAGCCTTTTTGCTTTTGCTCAAAAACATTGGCTTTTAAGAAATTGTCATATTTCTTTTGGTTGTACACAAAATCAACAGGTGCTTTTTTATCAGCCGCAACGGGTGTTCCTTCTGACACTAAAGTTCTATCAATTTTATAAGTTTGATAAGGCAAAGCTTTCATTTCTGCCTCAACCAATTCCATAAAGCCTTCTAAACCGAGTTTTTTAACTAGGTACTTCATTCTTGCTTTGTGGCGCTTTTCTCTTTCCCCATGCCGATCAAACACTCGAATAGCCGCCTCCATGAAAGGAATGATCTTATCTTCGTGCAAAAATTCGTAAGCAGTTTGAGCAACGATAGACTGTGCCCCTAATCCACCTGCAACGACCATCTTAAATCCTCTTTCCCCTTGCTCATTGATCCGAGGAATCAATCCAAAATCATGAAAATAAGTATAAGCAGAATCTTCATCAGAAGAAGAAAAAGCTGGCTTAATTTTACGCCCCATATCTTGACAGATGGCATTTCTTAGGAAATACTCATAAGTCGCTTGTACATAAGGAGAAACATCGAACAATTCTTTTGGGTCAATCCCTGCGATAGCGGATGCAGTGATATTTCGAACCGTATTACCACAAGCCTCTCTTGCCGTTACGCCCACTTCACTCAACTCTGTCCAAACCCCAGGCGAGTCCTCTAATTTAATGTAGTGCATCTGAACATTCTGACGAGTCGTCAAGTGCAAATTGCCATTCGTATATTTCTCAGAAACATCTGCTAAACGAGTCAACTGTGCAGTCGTCAATTTTCCAAAAGGAATCTTTGTACGGAACATTTGTACATCTTTCTGCCGCTGTCCGTAAACCCCTCTTGTCAACCGATAATGGCGAAATCGTTCTCCATCCATCGTGCCATTTTTCATGGCAGAGATATTGTTCTGCAGCTCAATAATATCTTTGGCTGCTAAATCAGATACATTTTTTAAATCTAAGACACCGCTCATTTTGTAAGGATTGAAGGATAGAAGGTTTTAAAGAATTGAAGTCAAAAACCTTCTATGGATTAATTATATTTTTATCTTTCAATTTTCTTGGCGATTGAAATCGCCAGTACTAAAAAAGCCTCTTCAAGTGTGTTATTTTGAAAAGGCTTTTTTGGTATAGTTCAAGCTTTATAACGAGCTATTATTTACTACTAAAAAATCGCGCTTTCCAAGGTGGAAATTTTGCAACAGCAACAACAACATTTTTGATTAAAATTCTTCATTTTTTATGGCTAATTGCTTTGGTTAAAACACGATTAGTTATACAGTATCAAACCAGTTTTAGTTTGACTCTATCACAACATTATGTCCAAAAAACACGAAAAGCAAGAAACTTTAACATTATTTTTATATGTAAAAAGCAACATATTTTCGTATTAAAAAACATTTCTAAAAATCTATTTCATTTTTTGATTTAATTTTAAAACACTGACTATCAATTACTTAAAAAATAAAATTTTTCATTCGGGCAAAAAGAAAGCCTTTTTACAAAAAAACAGCATCAAATATTATTTTTTATAATATTTTAGTTTTTTGAAAAAAGGCTTAAAAAATGAGCAGTTCTAAAACTATTTATATTGCTCTACAAAATGGATAACCTCTTCCACTAACTTATCCATTTCACTACTTGCAAAACCATGCCCCGATTGGTCAAAAAGTATCAAAGATTTATCAGCCATTGGCGTTCCTAATTCCTCCAACATTTCTTGCCCAAGGCTAGTTAATTTTTCCAGATTATGGGCGTCTGCCACATCTATCCAACCTTGAATTTTCTATTTTTATTAATAAAAAATTAACGTATTTCTAACTTTACAAGCAGGGGTCGAGTAAAAACAAGTAGTCGTCTAATGTTGTTTTAATATTGGCGAGAAAGTCCTAAATTGAGCCAAAATTATTACATCACCTTTTAAAATTAACGATTATGAAAACTGACATGATTCAAGTCTTTAAGACCACACAACTATTCGAGGCAAAGGTGATTGAGGCATTATTGAAAGATAATAATATCGATGCTTTTGTGATGAATAAACAAGATTCGTCTTATGGTGTTCTACTACCAGGTAGTATTGAAATTTATATTCCAGCGGAGTATGAAAAGGCAGCGAAAGAGATTATTAATAATGGATTGGCAGAATTGAACTAGCTGCTGGTTACTGGTTGCTAGTTTACGAGCAAACCAGCAACCAGCAACTAGCAACTAGCAACCAGCAACTAATAAAATATCAAAATATGAATATCGAAACGATCACCGTTGGAGCAGGCTGTTTTTGGTGTGTAGAGGCAGTTTTCCAAGAGTTAAATGGCGTAAAATCTGTTTTTTCTGGCTACACAGGCGGACATACTAAAAATCCAACTTATAAGGAAGTCTGTTCTGGTTCAACGGGACATAATGAAGTGGCGCAAATTACTTTTGACACGGACGTTATCTCTTTAGAGGAAATATTAGAAGTGTTCTTCTCTACGCATGATCCAACGACTCTAAACCGACAAGGTTATGACGTTGGTACGCAGTATCGCTCTGGTATCTATTACACATCGGAGGCACAAAAAGCGGTAGCAGAAAAAGTCAAAAAAGAATTTGCCCCAACGCTTTATGATAATCCAATCGTCACCGAAATTGAGAAATTAGGCGACTACTACCAAGCAGAGGATTATCACCAAAATTATTACACCTTAAATCCAAATTACGGCTATTGTAAGGCGGTGATTAATCCAAAGGTGAATAAATTTAGAAAGCAATATCGGGAGAAGTTGAAGAAAGAAGTTGAAAAATAGGTGTCGAGTATCAGGTTTCTGGTACAAGGTTAGACGTTGACAACGTGACGTAAAACACGTCTAACCTTGTACCAGAAACCCGACACCTAAAACCATAAAATTAAAAAAATGAAATTAAATAAATTGACGCCCGAAGAGGCAAGGGTCATTGTTCATAAAGGAACAGAAAGGCCTTATACTGGTGAATTATACACCAATGAGGCAGAAGGCTTATATGTCTGCAAACAATGCGACAACCCTTTGTATAAGTCAGAACATAAATTCAATGCCCACTGCGGTTGGCCTGCTTTTGATGATGAGATTGAAGGAGCTGTGAGGAGAGAAACAGATGCGGACGGTCGTAGAACAGAGATTTTATGTGCTAAGTGCGATGGTCATTTAGGGCATGTTTTCAAAGGCGAATATTTGACGGAAAAGAATATTCGACACTGCGTGAATAGTATTTCTATGAAATTTGTGCCGAAAGCATAGAACAAGATGGCTGTTTTCCAAAGTCACTTTGAACAAGGTGGCTGTTTTCCAAAGTCACTCTGAACAAGGTGGCTGTTTCCTACAGCCACTTTGTTTTAGTATTTTGGCACTACGGGGAAAAGTGTGGGTTTACAATTCACTATACGATTGGCACAACTCAGAGAGTTGTGTTACATTTGAGCCAACAATATTCGAATTCCCCATACCTTTCACCGTAGTGCCAGTATTTTAAACAAAGCGGCTGTAGGAAACAGCCGCCTTGTCTTACTCCACCAATATAGCAAAAGACGCAAAGAAGTCATCCGTCGCCTTATTCATACTCCGCCCTCTTTCCGTCGCTGTTTGTACGGTATAAAATCGGTTTTTCACCAAAAAAGCCCTCGTTTTAAGCGTCGCATGACCTGCCCGATAATCTACTCTCCAATGCCTTCCAGGATATTCTTTATAATTTAGTTCTTCCGCATAGCGCAATTCTCCTGCCACACTTTCTACTGCGGCATCTATCGTATTTTCAAAAAAATCAAGCATTAATTCGGTCGAATCAGAATGGATCGTATGTTCGGGATAATCGCAATAGGTAACCATATACATGGCATTCTCCGCCTCCCTAGATTCATCTTGGTAATAATAAGTGACGTACTTAATTTCTCCAATATCGGTGTGAATCACTCGCTCATTTACTTGCATTTCTCCAGGAGTTAATACACGAAAACGCCCTTCGAAGGATTTGAATTCTTCCCAACTTGGATCGGCATTGATGAGTAAGAATGGGAGAAATATTATTGCTAAGATGTTTTGTAACATAAGTTATAGTTATTTGATCGTAGCTTAGGCTTTCAGCCTGAGCATGTCGCTTTTGCAAATTATACATGCTCAGGCTAAAAGCCTGAGCTACGGCTAAAATTATAACGAAATCGAACAGCATGCCGATATGCCAAAGAGATTAACAAAAACTTAAAGTTTTATACGGGTGTAAATGCTGTTTTATGTCAAATTCAAGTCGGCTTAGCATTTCCAGTCGTTGCTTTTTTTTATATCCCTTTAGTATCGTTACTTTTGTGGTTCTTTTTACGCAATTTAAGTTGCCTGTAAATTATTTAGCCACGACAATTATAATGTCCCATACGGGTAAACTGATTCGAGATACACAAAAAAGCTATGTTAAAATCTTTTCCATATTTTTTCTTATTTCTACTATTCGCTTGTGGAGGTCAACAATCGACCAAACAGCAAACTACCGATAACAGGCCCGTTTTTGAAAAAGTAAGTGCCAATGCCAGCGGCATCGACTTTTCGAATACCATTAAAGAAAATGTCGAGACCAAAGAGAATCTTTTAGATTTTGACTTTTTTTATAATGGTGCAGGGGTCGGTATTGCCGATTTGAATAATGACGGTCTAGATGATATTTTCTTCTGCGCCAATCAAGGGAAGAATAAACTCTACTTGAATAAAGGCGATTTAAAATTTGAAGATATTAGCGAAAAAGCAGGCATCAATGCTAATAAAAAATGGTCTAATGGAGTCACCTTTGCCGATGTCAATGCAGATGGTTGGTTAGATATTTACGTTTCCCAAGGTGGACCTTTTGATGCAGATGAAAAGAAGAATTTATTATTTATCAATCAAAAGGATTTAACCTTTAAAGAAAGTGCGGAGGAATATGGTTTAGCTGATAACGGTATTAGTACCCAAGCCGTCTTTTTTGACTATGATAAAGATGGTGATTTGGATTGTATGGTGATGAATGAAAATTTATTATTTGGCGTAGATCCATTGAATTTTTATAAAATGATTGGAGTCAATGATGCCCTTTTTAGAAATAGTTGTAGTCATTTATACCAAAATAATAGTGGCAAATTTACGGACGTAACGGAGGCGGCAGGTTTATTACAACCAAGTTTTGGGCTAGGTTTAGTCGCAAGTGATATTAATGATGATGGTTGGATAGATTTATACGTTGCCAATGATTATTACCTACCAGATGCGATGTATATCAACAAAAGAGATGGTACGTTTTCGGATGAAATAAAAAATAAAACCAAGCAGGTTTCTTTTTATGGAATGGGTGCAGATATTGCCGATCTGAATAATGATGGTTTGCAAGATATTTTTGTCTTAGACATGGCATCACAGGATCATTATCGTGCAAAAACTTTGATGGCATCTATGAGTACCGACAACTTCAATATGCTGGTCAATCGCTTTCAGTATCAATACCAGTATATGTTCAATTCTTTGCAGATGAATACGGGAGTTGGGCAATTTGCCAATACGGCACAAATGGCTGGTGTGGCTAAAACCGATTGGAGTTGGGCAGGCTTGATGGTCGATTGGGACAATGATGGAGAAAAGGAGATTTTTGTCAGCAATGGTTATAGAAAATATGCCTTAGACAATGATTTTAAAAATGAGGTCAATAAGGTTAAAAAACAATACGATGGGAATGTCCCAATTGCCGTAAAACGCAAATTGTACGAACAAATGCCTACCGAAAAATTGCCAAATTTATTATTCAAAAATCAAGGTGATTTTCAATTTAAAGACATTGCTAAAAACTGGGGATTAGGTGCGCCTTCTTATTCTAATGGTGCGGCTTATGCTGACTTGGATAATGACGGAGATTTGGAATTAGTAGTTAATAATATTGATGAGGAGGCCTTTTTGTACAAAAATTTATCGGTTGAGCAAAGTCGAGGTAATTACCTGAGAGTCAAATCTAAAGGAACAGATACAGAGCCATTTTCAAAAGTTTACATTAAATATGATGGACAAATCCAAATGGTCGAAAATAAGCGCGTAAAAGGTTATTTGTCTGCTACAGAAAATGTGGCTCATTTTGGTCTGGGAGAAGTGAAAACGATTGATACACTTAGTGTTGTTTTTCCTAATGGTGAGGTGCAGGAGCTATATAATGTAGCGGTTAATCAAGTTTTGGAAGTTACAGCAAATGGTGAAAGTCTTTCCAGCACAAGTCTTTCCAGCACTTTGAGTGCTGGAAAGACTAATGGTGGACTTTTCCAACAAGTCTCCATAGGCAGTCTAAAACTCTTTTTCAAACACAAAGAAAACACCTACGACGATTTCAAAAAAGAAATTCTATTACCTTACAAACAATCCACCTTAGGACCAATTTTGACCAAAGGAGACATCAATGGTGATGGCAAAGAAGATTTGTTTGTAGGTGGTGCATCGGGTCAAGCAGGACGATTATTTATTCAAGAAAATGGAAAATTTAAATCCATCAAACCAGAAGTGTTCATTGCAGATGCAGCCGCAGAAGATATGGAGGCTGCCTTTTTGGATATTGATGGCGATGGTGACCAAGATTTATATGTGGTCAGTGGTGGCAATGCTTTTTCTGCCAATGCAGCGAACTACACTGATCGGTTATATATAAATGATGGCAAGGGCAATTTATCCAAATCAACCGTTACTAATTTTAGTGAATTTGGTGTGAGTGGAAAGTCAGTTACCCCTATAGACTTTGATAAAGATGGCGACATGGATTTATTGGTCGGTAATCGAATCGTACCGCAAAGTTATCCAAAGGCAGCCCCTTCATTTATTTTCCAAAATGATAATGGAAAGTTCACCAATGTAACCGAAGATATTGCTCCAGAATTAAGCAACTTTGGGATTATCAATCAAGTGATTGCCACTGATTTTGATAATGATGGCTGGCAAGATTTTATAGCAGTAGGCGAATGGACAGGCGTCGGTATCTTCCAAAATCAGCAAGGCACTTTTAGAGATATTTCAGATGATTCAGCTTTAGCAGATGAAAAAGGTTGGTGGTTTTCAGTTAGTGAAACGGATGTCAATAAGGATGGGTTGAAAGATTATATAATTGGTAATGTTGGTCTAAATATCAAACATAAAGCAAGTCCAGAATCTCCATTTAAAGTATATGGCAATGACTTCGATGCCAATGGTACTTTTGATGTGGTTTTGACCAGCAAATACAAAGGGAAATACGTGCCATCTAGAGGTCGAGAATGTTCTTCTCAACAAATGCCTTTTATTGCCGATAAATTTAAGTCTTACGACGAATTTGCCAAGGCGTCTTTAGAAGATGTTTATGGAGACAAGTTAAGTACTTCTGTACAAGCGGAGGCGACTCAGTTTAATTCTATTGTATTGATTAACAATGGAAAAGGTATTTTTGATATGCAAAAATTGCCTAGTCAAGCACAGGCATTTCCAATCTTGTCAGC
>CALDTJ010000420.1 GCA_937924145.1 uncultured Saprospiraceae bacterium | reverse complement strand
CAAGACCGAACGATGAAACCCGATTTTGTGGTGGATATTGCGGAGCATATTGATCAGAAATTTGAACTGATTCTCGCTTTCAAATCACAATTTTTTATAGCGGATCAAGAAGATAAAGAACTAAGTACCCCTATTTCAGGTAAAGATTTTCAAGAGTATTTGAGAGCTGTCGCCCGTACCTATGGTAGACCCGCAGGAATGGAGTTTGCGGAGGCTTTTCAAGTTGATCGGACATTGGGGGTTGGAAATTTGTTTGATTTGGTTTAGAGATACATTCTTTTTTGATAAAATTTGCTTATTTTTGATAAAAATGAAAAACTAAATGGCTAAAGATTTCTATCATAAAATATTTCGTCAGGCTTTAGAAAAAGATGGTTGGACAGTTACGAACGATCCCTATACCGTCAGAGTAGGAAGAATTGGATATGAGATAGATTTTGGTGCGGAAAAATTAATTGCAGCATTCAAGGGAAAGGAAAAAATAGCAGTCGAATTAAAGAGTTTCGTAGGAGCATCAAATATCAACGAATTTCATCGGGCAGTAGGACAGTATAACGACTATTTTGTAGCAATTGAGATTCAAGAACCTAGTAGGGAACTATATCTGGCTATTCCACAGGAAATATGGGATGACTTTTGTCAAGAGTTAGTTATACAAAAAGCATTACAAAGGATTCAGGCTAAAATTATCGTTTACAATCCAGAAAATGAGGAAATAGTATCATGGATAAAATAAAAAAATACGAAAAAATTATTATTGATTATCTAAAAGAATATTCAAAAATTAGACCTTCTAATCTACCGAATATTGAGAGTAGGGTTATTGCTGATAAAGAAAATCGTCATTATCAGCTTTTAGATTGGGGATGGCAAGATGGAAAGTATTTCTTTACAGTTGTTTTTCATTTTGACATTATTAATGGCAAGGTCTGGTTTCAAAGAAATATTACAGAAAGAGAAGTTGTGGATGTCTTTATGAAACAAGGTATACCTAAAGAAGATATTGTACTTGGGTTTCGTTCACCAAAAATTAGACCTTACACTGGTTTTGCTGTAGCTTAAATTTCACTTTCCTTATTTAACACTTCATTATCCATTTTTAACTGCCAAATTGGCACATTAACATCTAAAAAAACGTATCTTTGCGGATGCTAACGATGTGGTGTCATAGGTATGCATTTTAGTTAATTTTATTTTCAATCATTTCTACCTGTCGGCAGACAGGCATCATTCAAATTTGATAAATGTACAACGATAATCCGACCTTAGAAGGTATTGATAAAAAAGTAGACGAGTCGAAACAAGGAGAAGTATTTTTTCAAGAAAACGCTAGTGAAAAAGGTAAGAAATTTTACATCGAAAGCTATGGTTGCCAAATGAACTTTAGCGATAGTGAAATCGTTGCCTCGATCTTAGGAGAGTCTGGCTTTAGTCCAACTAGAAACATGGAAGAATCGGATTTAATCTTGATTAATACTTGTTCTATTCGGGAAAAAGCGGAATTGACGGTTCGTAAGCGTTTACGGATTTTTGATAAGGTCAAACGTCAACGACCTGGTATGCTAGTAGGCGTATTGGGCTGTATGGCTGAGCGATTGAAAACCAAGTTTTTGGATGAAGAAAAGCTAGTTGATATTGTGGTCGGCCCAGATGCTTACCGTGATTTACCTGGCTTAGTAGCAGGTGCGGAAGAAGGCAATAAAGGGGTAAATGTTTTTCTTTCTAGAGAAGAAACGTATGCAGATATTAGTCCAATGCGATTAGATTCGAATGGGGTTTCTGCTTTCATTTCTATCATGAGAGGTTGTGATAATATGTGTTCTTTTTGTGTGGTGCCATATACTAGAGGTCGAGAAAGAAGTCGAAATGCTTTTACCATTGTGGCAGAGGCTACTAATTTGTGGGAAAGAGGTTATAAAGAAGTGACTCTATTAGGGCAAAACGTCGATTCTTTCAAATGGGAAAACCCAGAAACTGGTAAAGTGGTCAACTTTGCGGAGTTACTAATTATGGTTGCTGAGGTTTCGCCAGATATGAGAGTAAGATTTTCTACTTCGCATCCAAAAGACATCACGGATGATGTATTGTATGCGATCAGAGATCACGAAAATATTTGCAATTACATTCACTTACCCGTTCAGTCAGGAAATAGTCGAGTATTGAAGTTGATGAACCGTACTTATGACAGACCTTGGTATGATGCTAAAGTCAAGCGGATTTACGAAATCATACCTGATTGCGCCATTTCGTCTGACATTATTACAGGGTTTTGTACGGAAACGGAGGAGGAGCATCAAGATTCTTTAAGTGTAATTGAGTTTGCTAGATACAGTATGTCTTACATGTTTTTCTACTCAGAAAGACCAGGTACTTTAGCGGCTAGAAAATACGAAGATGACATTCCACTAGCTACGAAAAAGAGAAGGTTAACGGAGATTATTGAATTGCAAAATCAAATCTCTAAAGAGGAGAATGCGAAGGATGTTGGAAAAACTTTCAAAGTATTAATCGAGGGTGATTCTAAGAAGTCTGACCAAGATTTCAAAGGTAGAAACTCCCAAAATAAGATGTGTATTTTCCCTAAAAAGGCAGGCTTAAAGAAAGGCGATTACACTTATGTGAAAATTTTGGAGTCTAATAGTGCCACTTTGAAGGGGGAGATTGTATAAATTTTCTTATTACAAATCCATTTAACCATTAAAACAAAAAAAATATGTTGATTTATGCGTTTTGCCCTAGGTGAGAAATAGACATACCTATTAAAACTGACGCAATTAGTAGATCTGAGCTAGAAGACGAAAAAGGACTCTATATAAATGCGCAATGTCAAAAATGTGCGACAAAACATGAATTTCATGTAAACAGAATCAACGCAAAGGTAGCTCCGAAAGGTTTAATGTGGACAGTAATCTTTGCCATTATAGTGGGTATCGTTATTACTATTCTTTTGGCACTAATGGGCTTTATTTCAACGTGGACTTTAACCATTCCTGCTGCTATTATTGGTGTTTACTACTCTTCTCAAGCTAAAGAGGCTGCTAATTTTAATAGATACAGAATAAATAGAAAGTAAAACCCAATTTGACTTTTAAAATAATTTGTAACTATACAGCAACATAACTAATTAGGCTTTATTTTTACCATTTAGCTATTTAAGTGCATTTAAGTCGTGTTCTAAATGAACTTAAATAGCTAAATGGTAGAAAATATGAGTGGTAAATCTAGTTAGTGAATAGTTACAATAATTTTTAAAATTTGTCTATTTACTGAATAAGTTTTTAGATTTCTAAATTAGACTTGTTACCCTTTGAAAATGACCATATGAAATTTAGATTTTTTCGATAGTTTTCTTTAAAAATTTGTTGAATAGTCCTTCTATTGAAGAAATTTTTAGAGGAAAATAGCGGAAAAAGATATTTTCAGATGGTTATAA
>CALDTJ010000419.1 GCA_937924145.1 uncultured Saprospiraceae bacterium | reverse complement strand
ACCACCGACCCAATCCCAGAATACAAACATATTCTCAGGAGCAATACCAAATTTCGTCACCGCCTCGGCATTAGTCGAAACGGCCACAAAATGCTCTGCTATCGCACTTTCATCCATCGCATATTCCAAAAACCATTCTCTCGCAGTGTTGGCATTGGTCATTGTTTCTTGCGTCGTAAAAGACTTAGAGGCAATGATAAACAAGGTCGTTTCTTGCGACAATGGTTTAAGCGTCTCTGCGATATGCGAACCATCCACATTAGACACATAATGCACTTTGATGTCTTGATCCCAATAAGGTTTCAAGGCCTCCGTAGTCATCACTAAACCTAAATCTGAACCTCCAATACCGATATTCACAACGTCAGTAATAGTGCTGCCCGTATAACCCCGTAAATTTCCAGATAATAATTCCGTAGAGAAATTTTTAATTTGATTAAGCACTTGATTAACAGCAGGCATCACATTTTCTCCCTCTGTCTGAATTTCTTCATCAGATTGGTTCCGCAAAGCTACGTGTAGAACTGCTCGATCTTCCGTCTCGTTGATTTTTTCTCCACTGTACATCTGCTCAATAGCGTCTTTTAAATCGACTTCTTTGGCGAGTTGTAACAGCAGATCAAGCGTTTCTTGATTGATTCTATTTTTAGAAAAATCCAGTAAAATATCTTCAAAAGTGAGCGAGAATTGTTCAAAGCGATCCTTATTGATGGCAAATAAGTCTTTCATCTGCACATTTTCCATTGTTTGGAAATGTTGTTCCAATGCTTTCCATGCCGCTGTTTCCGTTGGATTGATTCTTTTTAACATATTGGTGATTTGTGATTGGTAACTAGTGATTAGTTGAAGACAGCTACCATCAATTTCTTAGCGAAAATTAATTTAAGTTAGGTATAACGGCAAATAAATAGAAATTACTGCAACAAATTCTCTATTTCTGCGCAATCTATAGCTAGAATTTTTAATATAAAAATAAGGGAAAAAGGCAAACAACAGGTTAATGATGGGTTAAGCAATAAGCCAATCATTTACAAGATGTTATACTTTTCTTACATTTGCGGTCTAATTGGTGGGCAACTGATTTTAAATTGGAGCTGCAAAGAAAGTAAAAACTAATTTAAAATATAAGCCCTTTCTTTAATTTTAGGTTATAAATTTGCGAATTCTAAGAATAAGGGAACTTCTATTCCCCAAAAGTTTGATGGAGAATTAATATCTCCCATACTAAAACCTTAAAAAATATGAAATCACTAAGAAAGCCAGAAACGCTGGCAGGATGGTTGGTCTTTTTAATCGCCTTCGTGGTGTATGCCATGACGGCAGAAAGAACAGGTAGTTTGTGGGATTGTGGAGAGTTTATCACAGGTGCCTATAAGCTAGAAGTGGTTCACCCTCCAGGTGCGCCTTTGTTTATGATTGTGGGTAGAATGTTCACTTTTGTTGCCGAGATGATCTCTAATGATCCAGCGGATATAGCTTTTTCGGTGAATTTGATGTCAGGGATGGTATCAGCTTTTGCAGCCATGTTTGTTTGTTGGTCAACGATTACTTTGGGCCGATTAGCTATGAATGGTAGAACTGGTGAAACGACCGAGGCAGAATCTTATGCTTTGGCAGGTGCAGGATTAGTAGCAGGTTTAGCGGCTGCTTTCTGTATATCTATCTGGTTTTCAGCGGTAGAGGGCGAGGTATATGCGATGTCCACGATGTTTACAGCGATGACCCTTTGGGCGACTGTGAAGTGGTATGGTTTACCAGATGAACCAGAAAGTGACCGCTGGTTAGTATTTGGGGTATTTGCGGCAGGACTTTCAGCAGGCGTTCACTTGTTGAGTTTATTGGTATTCCCAGCCTTAGCCTTATTTTATTATTTCAAAAAATATAAAAATCCTAATCTAATCGGAATGGCGATTGCATCTATTCTAGGATTAGTTTTTATTGTTTTTATTCAGAATGTTATCATTTCTGGAATTCCAACGCTTTGGGCAACTATGGATAGAATGGCGGTCAATAGCTTTGGCATGCCATTTCACTCGGGCCTATTATTTGTGTTATTGATTATTGGAGGATTGATTTACGGAGGTTTGAGATATGCTCATAAGACAGGAAATGGATTGGCACAAAAGTTAATTGTAGCAGCAAGTTTGGTAACGATTGGTTTTTCCATTTTTGGAGTTATCGTCATTCGTGCCGATGCAAATACACCGATTAATATGAACAATCCTGATGATGCCATGCGCTTATTGCCTTACCTAAATCGGGAGCAATATGGTGAAAGAGCATTATTGAGTGGTCCAGACTTTACAGCACAACCTGCAAAAGTCAACGAAGAAGAAAGATACGGTAGAGTAGGAGACAAATACGAAATTGTCGATAAGAAAATTTCTTACGAATACGCAGCAAAAGATAAGTCACTTTTCCCTCGGATGAGTGATGGAAGTCAAGGAAGACCTAACTTATATCGACAATGGATAGATAAACCACAGGGTAAACCAACCTTTGCGGACAACATGAAATTCATGTTTGCTTATCAGTTCAATTGGATGTACTTCCGTTACTTCTTCTGGAATTTCGTTGGTAAGCAAAACGCAGATCAAGGATATTATTCTTGGGACAAATCAGCTGGAAACTGGATGTCAGGTGTGAAGTTTATAGATGAGGCACGCCTACACAATATGGATGCTCTGCCAACAGCAATGAAAAGACATCAAGGAACGAATAAATATTATTTCCTACCCTTACTGTTTGGATTATTGGGGATGTTCTTCCACATGAAGAAAAGAGGGAATGACTTTGTGGCACTATTGGCATTATTCATTATTACAGGTTTAGGGATTATTATCTACTCTAACCAGCCTCCGAATGAGCCGAGAGAGCGGGATTATGTACTGGTCGGCTCATTCTTTACCTTCTCGATGTGGATTGGGATGGCAGTATTGGCATTATTTGAAATGTATCGGGATAAGGTGAAGAATAACTTGCCTATGGGTGCATTAGCTGCTAGTGCAGTGGTGTTGGTAGCTCCATTTTTGATGGGTTTCCAAAATTTTGATGATATGAGTCGAAGGCACCACACAGGGGCGAGAGATTATGCCAATAACTTCCTTCAGTCTTGTGATAAAAACGCCATTATCTTTACTTATGGTGATAATGATACCTATCCATTATGGTATGCGCAAGAGGTGGAAAATATTCGTCGAGATGTGCGAGTAGTCAATTTAAGTTTGATTGCGGTCGATTGGTATATTAATCAATTGAATAGAAAGGTAAATGATTCTCCGCCGATCAAGTTGTCGCTCAAACCAGAGGCAATACGAGGGTATAAGCGAAATCAAGTATTTGTCGATCCATATAAAAATGGACCTAGAATGAATCTGAAAGATGCGATCAAATTCGTAGCAGAAGATCACCCTGTGCCAGTTTCTAGTGGTCGAACTTTAGAAAGTTACTTGCCATCTGCTAAATTTTCTATTCCAGTGAATCGAAGTTTAGTACAGCAAAATAACGTGGTTTCAGATATGCAAAATGTCGTGAATTCTATTGATTTTGATATCAATAAGAGTTACGTTTTGAAGGGCGACTTAGCAGTTATGGACATCATTGCCAATAACGCTTGGGAGCGACCAATCTACTTTGCAGTGACGGTTAGACAAGAGTCTTTAATCGGCTTAGATGAGTATTTGCAAATGGAAGGCTTAGGCTTGAAATTAATTCCTGTTAAAGCAGGAAAAGATGCTTTAGTTCCAGGTGTATTAGGAAAGGGTAGAGTAGATGCTGACAAGGTTTATGACAACGTAATGAATAAGTTCATGTGGGGTAATTTTGATAAGATGGAGTTGTTTGTGGACAAAAGTTATGCACCAAGTGTACAGAGTCACAGATATATGATGTTGAGAGCTATTCAAGAGTTTTTACGAAGAGATGATAAGCAAAAAGCAATTGATTTGACGGATAAATATTTCGAGGCATTCCCGAATATGAATTTTACCTATGATTATAATGCTTTCTATTTTATTCAATCTTACATGACGGCAGGTGCACCAGAAAAAGCGAAACAGCACGCTTTAATCTTAGCACAAGAAACGGCAGAGCATTTGAATTTCTATGCATCGTTAGCTCCAGATGAATTGGCAGCAGGGTTTACAAGTGACCAACGATTGGCAAATAATTCAAAGACAAGTGTAGAGCAATTAGCAAGAGAATTGGGGGATCAGGCTTTCACCGATCAGATTAATCAGATCTTTGCAAACTCTGGTCAGCCAGTGTTGAATTAGTGATAGACTAGATTACACAGATAGGAATGTCTGTGCTACAATAAAAACAAAAAATAGGCAATATAACTACCGCCTATCTAGTTTTTAAAGTATATTTGTAGAACGATAGATAGAATTTATTTTTATCTGTCACTTTACAAGGCGAATTTAATCTTATTAAAGATATACGAACCTAGTAGGGCTTAAGTGCGCTACTAGGTTTACCTTTTATTAATAACATAGATTAGGGCGCTGAGAACAGAGAAAAGAGACTGCTCACAGGAATGTTTGATCTCTTATCTCTATTCTCTCAACTCTACTCTCAAATAAAAATTTATGGAGTCTTTAGATCAATATTATGTAGATAAGCTCAATGAGATCGCAGAAGAAGTGCAGGCGTCAGATGAGTTAGTGAAGTATTTGGAAGAAGAGGAAGAGGCGGATTATAAGTTAATGCAAGAAATGTTTGAGCCTAAAATTGGGGCGATTTACGAATCAGTTTCTGCATACTATCCATTACAATTAATAGCTTTAGAAAAATACCTTTTAGACGAACGTTTTGAAGGTTTATACTTACCGAAAGTAATTGGTTTTACTGTATTGAGAGGGGAAATCAACGACCGATATAAATACATTTTGCCACAAGATCACTTTAAGGATGTGTTGATGGCAATTTGTAACTCTGCCAACTTTGATATTATTCGTCAAAGAATTGGACAAAGTGTGCAAATGGGATTTGCTTTAAGTAGTGATATTTGGATTACCAACTTATTGAACGAAGTAACCAATAAGCGAATTAGTTACTTCTTACGAAGTATGAAAAAGGATGAATATCGAATTTTGCCACAAAGAATTGCGGGGTATAATAGATATAAGCGTCAGTTCAAAGATGCCAAATATTTATCAGCAGTTTTCCCAACGACGATGCCTGAATTGAAAGTATTATTTACTTCCATCAAGAAGTTCTTAATGCACCGTTTGGAATTGGGGGCTAACAACGAAAGTTTGATTGCTCCAATAGCGACTTTTTTGAGTAATGAAGAATTTCAGAAGACAGACGAAATTATCGAAATCTTATGTATTTATGCTAATTTCTGGGAATTGAATAAAGACTATATGGCACATTTAAGTGGCGTGTTTAATAAAGTCAGAACAGAGATTCCAAACTTTGATGAAAAGTTCTTGACGCATTTAATGGAGTTGCAAAACAGTAAGTTAGATGTAGACGCTGCGGCTGAAAATAGAGTATCTGCTATCGTTAGCAGAGACATCAATGATTTATTGACAGAATACTACAATTTAGTAGAAACGATCCATACCAATGGGTATCTAGAAGAATCTACCATTGAGGCAGTGAATACGTTCTATAATTCACATGAGGGCCGTTCGTTAATCAATGAATGTGTGAGAAAAGTAATCTTTGGCTACTACACTCGTTTAATTACGAATTTAGAAGAAAGAGATTATAATGAGTTAATCAACTTGGCAAGAAAGAGTTACCCAGTCTATATGAAGATTTTTGGTAACCAACAATTCAATCAAGATGTGGAAGATGTGAGTACCATTTACATCAAGAAAATTTTGAAGAAGTACACCGACAAGCGGGGTAAAGATTATCAAGATATTAAGAAATTCGTTTCTTCTACTTTCGTAGAATTGAACTTTATGAAAGAAAAAGAGGTCGTGGAATTATTCAAGACTAGAAGAAAGAAGAAAAAGCCAATGCCTAAGGCAAAGGAGACGTTCTAAAGTACGGGCGACTTTCTACCTGTCGGTAGACAGGCAGTCGCCTTCTAGTTCCTATATAAAAATGGCTTGTAAGTGTAATGCTTACAAGCCATTTTTTTTATTAGTCTAATGAAGTGTCATTATCTAGTGTTTGTAAATAAAGTTCAAACTAAAAATTGACTGCAACAACCACGGAGTGGTTGAAAACGAATAGCCCCGAATGAAATTCGGGGATAGAAAATAACCCATTCTCCCCAGGGGTTGTGTAGAAAGTCAAAATATGTAAAATATTCGAATATTTTACATATTTAAAATCATAATAATCAACGATAAATATTTTATTAAAAATAATAATTTATTGATAAAATCGACTTTTTACACAACCCCAATATGAGAGAATTAAGTTCAACCACTCTGTGGTTGTGACATATCGTTTATTCGATTCTTCCCGAATTTTATTCGGGGCTATTCATGTTTAACCACTTCGTGGTTTACGTGATAAATTACAACTTGAAATTTTTGAGACTAGCCGTTAATTCTATCTGTGTTAAAATATAGGAGGTAAGTTGTCAAAGTCTAATTTGAAAGGCTAAGCTGAATCGTAGGCGATTGAAATCGCCTGTACAGGGCAAAAAAAAAGCCGTACACTTTGTACGGCTTTTTTCAACAAATTATAATCCCATGAACATATCCAAAATTAATTCTTTAGTTTTCTATTTGGTATTTATATATAAAGTAAAACTTTTGTCTGATTGAGTAATTTTAGGCTTTCCTCGTTTTCTAAAGTTTGAATGTTAGCAAGGCATTCTAAATCCCACTAAAGAGTGCCTTGCCAAAATTCGGTTCCCATGAACATATCCTAAAATTATTAAGCTAATCTTTTATTAGCTTTTGCGTTAATTACTTAACACACTACAAAG
>CALDTJ010000418.1 GCA_937924145.1 uncultured Saprospiraceae bacterium | reverse complement strand
GTGCTAATATCATTTAATGGATAATCAAACGCTGCACCTATTCTTAAACCATTTGGTAAAAAGTAAGACATCCAAATATCTGCTGAATCATAAGAACTTCTATCATCAAATGCCTCAATTGCAGATCTGAAGGATACGCCTACTTGGAATTGCTCATAAAACAAAAGCGAAAGATCAATATCAAATTCAGTTGGTGCGCCAATATTTTGGAACGCTTCATCCTTACTTAAATTAGATAAGATACCTACATTTTTGATTAAAATAGATGGCTTGAAAATTAATAAATCGCCATTCAAAGGAATCGCTCCTCCTGTTGCCAAATAATAATGTCTGTATTGTTTAGCGTAGATTTCTCTATTGAAATCATCTCCTACACTCAAATCGTGTTCTACCAAACTTGGTGAAGAAACGCCGAAGTAAAAGTTTTTATCGTAATACATGATTCCTGCACCGAAATTTGGCTTAAAACTACTTTGATCTAAGCCATCAAATGCTTGATCGACTGTATTTTCCAAGGTTAGCATACTTCTATCTCCTCTACGGTAGCTAACTCCACCTTGAATACCAATGGCTAATTGCCTAGTTCCACCTAATGGAATTTTGTAGGAGTAAGCAGCAAAAGCTCTAGTCTCTGCTACTGGACCAATTGCATCATTTAACAAATGGAATCCTACACCTACCCGATTATTTTTTAGAGGTGTGTGTAAGGTCAAAGTTTGTGTTGTCGGTGCCCCATCTACTCCTGACCACTGATTTCTATATAATGCACTGACGTACATGTGATCGTAATACCCTGCATAGGCTGGATTATATACCAAACTATTGAACATGTATTTGGTAAACATGGCATCTTGTTGGGCGTTGAGTGCTGTTCCACCAATGACGAAAAATAAAATAATTGTTAAAAATTTTCTCATGGCAAATTTTAGTAATTTGTACTGCGGGTTTTTACTTTGTCCCACTGCTTAGTTATTAATTGTTCAAGTGTCCGAAGGGTATTTACTGTCTGTATTTAAGATGAGTTTTCTTGTATCCTAGCTGTCTAAAATTTGAACAACTACTTATACTAAAATCCTCATATATAAATCAATAATTATTCCAAAGCGACTATCGGCTTATTTCCACATACCCACTGTACTTTTTTCCCTCGCCATCTTGCAACACATAAAAGTAAGTTCCATCGGGTAAAATGGTATTATTCCAAGTCCCATCCCAAGCATTTTTATAACCTTTTTGACTGAAAACCTTTGTTCCCCATCGATTATAAATAATCAATTCATTATTTGGATATTGGGCAATGCCTTCTATTTTAAAAAGATCATTGGTGCCATCTCCGTTTGGAGAAAATCCATTATAAAATTTCATGCCTGAGGGAATGGGCGTACATTCAACATATATCGTGACGGTGGTCGTATCGCAGCCTGTATTATTGCAAATACGATACTGAAACTGATCAATATCTCCGCAAAAATCGGGAGCTGGTACGTAGTTCAACGTTCCGTCTGGATTGAATGTGATCGTACTACTAGTTGGTTCTGTCGAGAGGGTAATCAATTCCATTTCAGTAATAATACCATCGGGAATACTGTCATTGCCAAGTATATTTATACTTATGGGGGAATTGATGGAGGTACTGTCTAAGTCCGGGGTAGCTGCGAGGGAAGGGGATCGAGATACAACTGAAATTACATAGTAAGTTGTATCACATATTAAAAAATTGTCACAAATAACGGCACAAATGGAATCAATTCCTAGGTTTTGAGCAGATATATTGAAATATAAATCTACATTATTTATATTAGAAATGATAGTTTCTGTTGAATTATTTTTACATAAATTATCAATCCCTGTCACAAGACCTGCTAATTCTTCGTCTGAAGGGTATATTTTTAAGCTATCTCCAGTGAATATCGTTAGTTGGATTGTTTCTGTAGTAGGTGTTGGATGAACATTTATGTATAAAATAGTGGTATCACAACTACCGAATTGATTGCACAAAACTAAACAAGCGGTATCTTGTCCAGGTGTTTCACCTGATATGTTTGCGCAAAAAGCAGTATTATCTAATATTATTTTAGTAGCGTCTCCAATTTTAGTAGGACAGTCGTTGAATAAGTTAGTCAGTGGACCAATTAAAATGCTTGTATCTAAACAGTAAGTCTGGTTAGTGCCTTCTTTTAAATTTAGAGTAGCGACCTGTTTGCTAGCACAAGAAACGACGATGACTGCATTTCTGTAAGTATTATTTAAAGAATCTAAGATACTCACTCGATGAATACCTGTTCCAAAACTTAATTGAGTACCATTGGCCTCCATTCCAAAATTATAACCAATAAAAGAAGGGGAACTAAGTCCAATGACTTCTACAATCATATCACTATAATTGGTGCTGCCATCTCCTCCTGATATTAATTTGAAAGTTTCATCTAATTGCCAATTACCTGCTGCATCCCATAAATTCATCGAATCTACCAAATCTGGAATATTCTCAAAACGTCCTGCGTATACAGTATCTCCGACAGTCCAATTAGTTAATTCATAAGGCCCTGAATTTCCTTGACCAAATAAAGTAGTATAAGTAAAGGCACTAATTGTATCAAAATTACATCCTGCTAATGTTTCTTGATAAGGTGCTCCGTTGACCATTATAGATAAGTTGATAGCAACTGCTAAGGGTAAACTATCCAAGCAGATACTAATTATTTCATTACATTCATTAACCGAAAAAATAAGGGTATCTCCAGGTGCATTATTGGTAGGATTTGCGACTTCAGCCATCGATTTTAGCTCAAGCGGCAATAAGATGCAGCCTAACACATATAGGGATAAACAACTAACCACATAGGGTATAGTTCTTTTCATGGGAGGAGAATTTGTTGTTTTACTTAAATCGATAACTAGCGGAGGAATGACGGGGAATTATAGGGTAGGTTTGCGAGATCGCAAATATCCTTTTAATCGTAGTCGTTTCTCATAGTTGAAATATTATTAAAAATTAGTTATACATTCTAATTATAAACAAATAGATACATAACTATATTTTAATAATTTATTCGTAATTCTAAAATCATGCCAAGGTGAGACAGGATGACCCGATTTTGCAGGATTAACAAGATGAGTTCCCTTCCCTTTGTTGGGATAAAACAAATAATGTGCATTTTTTGACTTTATAAAATGGTCTTAATAGCTGCCAGCCTTCCAAAGGCTGGCACGTACACACATTTGGGCAGTAACCCCTTTAGGGGTTTTATATCGGTAGAAATAGGTAATTGACCCAAGTTCTGACTGTGCCGTAGGTACAGTATGTGGTATATATTGTACCTACGGCACAATGAAAATCAAATAATTTA
>CALDTJ010000417.1 GCA_937924145.1 uncultured Saprospiraceae bacterium | reverse complement strand
CTATCATTGTTTGCGACCAGACAGGCTTATGTGATACGGTGAATTTACCAATCACAGTGGTACCAAGTACGGTTAACTTACAAGTAAAAGTGATGTTACACGGTGCTATGTTAGGTGCTGATGACGGCTTGATGAGAGCTGATTTAAACACAGCAGGTTTATTACCTACGGTACAACCTTATCACGATACTCTTAGTACCAGATTCGCTCACACTTTAGGTGGAAACGAATTAACAACCAATGCCATCCTTGGGGCCAATGCAGGAACAGCTGATGCAATTGTAGATTGGGTCTTAGTAGAAATCAGAGATGCCCAAGATTCTACAACGGTTATCAGAACAGTATCTGCTTTAGTGCAAAGAGATGGAGATGTCGTAGCTGCACAAACAGGTGGCGACTTAATCTTAGGAGGTTTACCAGATGACTTCTTCGTAACGGTCAAGCATAGAAACCACTTAGGCGTCATGACAGGACATCCAATCCAAGTAAACAATGAATCAGCCATGGTTGACTTCATCACTATTGCAGATACAGATCTTTACCATGCAGCAGGCTATGATACTTTAGCTATGACTAGTATGTTCGGTAAAAATGCCTTATGGGCAGGTAATGCCAACGCAGACGGTCAAACTAAATACGATGGCCCGAATACAGATAGAATTATCATCGCCAATAATATCCTAATGGATGCCAACAACCAATTAGATGCCTTAAACTTCCAAGCAAGAGGCTACTACATGGGAGACATCAATATGGATGGAATTACAAAATACGATGGTGCGAATAACGACCGACTAATGATTCAATATTTCATATTGACCTACCCACTCAATAGCAGTCAGTTACGTAACTATAATGATATGATAGAACAGGTTAAAGAATAGCCGTCAAGCTATTTTAACCCATCCCTAGCCGGGGTTGTGTAGAAAGTCAAAACATGTAAAATATTAGAATATTTTACATGTTTAAAACCAAAATAATCAACGATAAACATTTTATTAAAAATAATAATTTATTGATAAAATCGACTTTTTACACAACCCCGGTCGGGGATGGGTTAAAAACCCCAAATAGAGAATCTTCAAAGGTCGAAAAAATGTAAAAGCAAGGCAAAAAAAAGCCACCTACAAGAACAGCACACAAACACTCACACTAACAAAAACGACCACAAACACCGCCACAAAGGCGATGACAAACACTCACACTTTTACATTTTTATCAAAAAGAATTTTAAAAAACAGAAAGGAAAGAACAGAAAGAAAGATTTCAAAACGAATATAATTCGGAAACGATCTCTACTCTCTGATCTCTACTCTCTAATCTGAAAAGTAGTAAACGATTAGGCAAAAAAGTAAAGCAGATGTTTCACCACTCCCCATCCTGCCCTTTACCCTTGCGCCCTTCGCTACTACCGAACATATTCATCAATTTAATCCGCCCCCCAATCGGTAACAACCTATTATTAATTTCAACAAGTAAATCCCTGAGATGAAAAATTTTCTACATTTTTTATTCACATTAGGACTTCTATTTTTCGGTAATTTCCTACTTGCGCAAAACCTTGATTTTACAATAAAATTCAACACTTACACTAGTGAGTATGAAGTTTATGCCAAACCCGACTTTTCCGAATCGACCTTCTTTGTAAGTGCTGGGTCGCAAATTACTATTGCGGTCCCTGCGACTATTCCTGATGCTCCTTTCGTAGTCAACTCTGTAATAGGAGGCCCATGGAGTGATAATTCTAGAGTGTTTGCTCCTGGAGCAGATGCCAGCCACGACTTTCATGGCATTGGATCGGATGGGTTGACCTTAGTCAACTTTGCCAATGGAGTAGAAGAACTACTCTTTACGTTCAAACTACCACTCGGTGGTTGTGTGGAAGGTATTCGGCTGTTCGAAAATGCGAGTGATCCACAGGACACAGATACAGGCATGTTTGGCACAGACTTCAATAATTATTTTGGGGATGGCATGCTGCTTTTTAGCGATTTTTACAACGCTAATTATAATAATAACGGGACAGTTTGTTCTGATCCAATGTTGGTACCCATTCCATTGACGGTAGAAATGGACAGCAGTGGAGTCGTTTGCATGAATGTAGTGGACGCCAATCCATTAGATTCCTTTATGGTAACTACTTGTGGAGCTGCTAATGGCACGCCAACAGCAACCATTACTGGTTCGTTAGTATGTATTGATTACCAACCAAATAACAACTACATAGGTGCAGATAGTATCTGTGTGACTGTTTGTGATCAAACGGGCAATTGTGATACAACCACAGTGCCAGTGACCGTCGTTCCACCACCATTGGTGACGACTGTTCCAGAACCACCCGTAGTGTACCCATCGCCTTTAGCGACACCAGCGGATAGTTCCATTTCAGTTTGTGTACCCGTATTAGACCCAAATGCAGGGAGCAGTTTTACACCAACCCTTTGTGGCGTTCCAAACGGCACCGCTACACCGAGTATTAATAATGGGAATTTATGCCTCACCTTTACACCCAATTCAGGTTTTACAGGAGATACAGAAATCTGTGTAATTGTTTGTGATGGCACTAATTTATGTGATACGGTTACTTTCCCAGTCAATGTTTTTCCATTGCCTGTACAGGCGGATAGTAGCCAAAATCCTATCGTAACTTTTCCAGCGATAGTGACACCAGAAGATACACCAATTAGTACTTGCGGGCCAATCGCAGATGCTAATACAACCGATACTTATACAGCGACTATTTGTAGTACACCAACTAATGTAACAGCTACAGCAAGTATCAATAACAATCAAGTTTGTGTAAATGTCACACCAGACCAGCACTTCAACGGACACGATGTAGTGTGTTTGTCCGTTTGTGACCAAAATGGTCAATGTGACACTATTCAAGTACCTGTAACCGTTACGCCAGTCAATGACAAACCAGTTGCGGTATTGGATAGAGACACCACAGATGAAGATATTTTAATCGTTTTCGATGTACAAGGAAATGACATCGAAATTGACAATGATCCTTTAACAACTACCGTTTTAGGGAATTCAACACAAGGCTCCACCCCAACGGTGGTTAATGATAGCATTAGCTATTTACCACCGTTAAATTTTTACGGGACAGATACCATCACTTATCAGATTTGTGATAATGGTACGCCCCAATTATGCGATACCGCAATAGCAATCATTCAAGTAGGACCAATTAATGACGTACCAGTTGCCATGGGAGATACCACCGATGTCAACGAAGATGAGTACGTCATCGTTATGGTGCAGATGGACGACGAAGATGTGGATATGGACGACTTAACCACAAGGGTGATAGTTGATCCACAACACGGTTCGTTCTCCATTCTTGCCATGGACAGCATTCAGTATAGAGCTGATACCAATTATCACGGTATGGATATGTTGATGTATGAAATTTGTGATAATGGACTAGCGCCACAATTATGTGATACTGCAACTGTTTACATTAACATTCAACCAGTCAATGACAAACCAATTGCTCGAAATGATTCAGCAATTGTCACCATGAATATTAATAACAATATCTTACCTATTCAAATCAATGATAGCGATATTGAAGATAGTTTATTATACACCACCCCTATTAGTTCTAGTAGAGGAGCGACTTTAAGTGCAGTTGAGGACACACTTTTAAGATACGATCCACCAACTAATTATTTCGGTTTTGATACCGTGATGTATGAAATTTGCGATCACGATACACCAGATTTATGTGATACCGCAACGGTAATCGTTTACGTCAAACCAGATTATGACAATGATGGTATTGCCAATGTGGACGATTTAGATGATGATAATGATGGTATTCCTGATGCAATCGAAGGATTCGGAGATGCTGATGCCGATGGTATTCCTAATTATTTAGATTTAGACTCCGATAATGATGGAATTCAAGATGTGTTAGAGGCAGGCGGCGCGGATGCCAATGGCGACGGACGAATTGATATCGTAGGCATGGATTTCGACTCAGCTGATGTAGACCAAGATGGTATTATGGATGTGGTTGATTCTGGAAATGGAGTAGGGGATACGCTTTCCGTTTTAACCAATGGAAGTATTTATACTAATTTCCCAACGAATGCGATTGATACGGATGGCGACTCTATTCCTGATTATCTAGATGTCGATTCTGATAATGACGGTATTGTGGACATCATCGAGGCAGGTGGAGTGGATACGGATGGAGATGGTAGAATTGATGTTTTTGTAGACAATGACTCAGACGGGTGGACAGATATTTACGATGGAGACTATGACAATATTTTAAGCAATGGCTTAGACAATGCCCAAAGTGCAGATGCTAGTACAGGACCACTAATGGTCACGGATGCAGACGCCAATAATGATGGCACCCCAGGAACTGCTGGCAACGGTGGTTTTAATGGTGGTGATTTTGATGGAGACACCGTAGCAGATTTTAGAGATTTGGATTCCGATAATGATGGTATTCCAGATTTAATCGAAGTAGGCGGAACAGATACTGATGGAGACGGAATTGTAGATGATTTTGATGATGCCGACAACGATGGGTATGATGATAATTACGATACCGACGATGATGGTACATCGGGCAGAGAAGACCCTGTTACTGAGCCTTTGGTGACAACTGATCCAGATGGAACAGGCGTTGATGAAGATGGCAGACCAACAGATTTTGATAATAATGGAACAGCTATCAAAGGCATTACTGCCGATATTGATAGCGATGGCAATCCAGATTATAAAGACTTAGACGCTGATAATGACGGTATTCCAGACCTAATCGAAATGGGTGGAACAGACACCGACGGTAACGGAATTATAGATGATTTCAACGATACCAATAATGACGGTTTTGATGATACTTATGTTGCTAATCCTTTAACAACGACAGACCCAGAAGGTGTAGATGATGGTCGTCCAGAAGATACGGACAATAATGGAACAACCGTAAATGGTCCAACTGCTGATGTAGATAGCGACGGCTTACCAGATAGTGAAGATTTGGACGCTGACAATGACGGTATTCCAGACCTAATCGAAATGGGCGGAACTGACACCGATGGTGATGGAATTATAGATGATTTCAATGATGCAAATAATGATGGTTTCGATGATACCTATACTACAAATCCATTAATTACGACCGATTCAGAAGGTACAGATGATGGCAGACCAGAAGATGATGACAACGACGGAACTCCTTATAACGGAGGAACTGCTGACGTTGACCAAGATGGTAATCCCGACTCAGAAGATTTGGATGCAGATAATGATGGTATTCCAGACTTAATTGAAATTGGAGGAACCGATACAGATAACAACGGAGTTGTTGACAACTTCACCGATGCAGACAATGATGGTTTTGATGATGCCAACGACCCAACGGAAAGTGGCACACCAAATATCACTACTGATCCAGAAGGCTCAACGGATGATGGTCGTCCAGAAGATGATGACAATGACGGTTCTCCTTATAATAATTCAGGAACAGATATTGACAATGATGGTATTATCAACTCAGAAGATTTAGATACCGATAATGATGGTATCTCCGATATCGTTGACAATGGTCAAGGTCATTTAGATACAGATAATGACGGTACTATTGATCCAGGTGATGCGAATTATGCCGATACGGATGGTGATGGTATCGCTGATCCAGTTGACGAAGATCCTAACAATTACGGAGATGATAATCCAGCCTTAGTAGATACCGATCAAGATGGCATACCAAACCATGAAGATGTTGACGCTGACGGCGATGGTATTTTAGATGTAGATGAAATCGGCTTAGGTGATTTAGACACCGATAATGATGGAATTATTGATGAAACCGATGAAGACCAAGACGGTATTGCTGATACACCAGATAATAATGATGACGATGCTGACCAAGCTGACTTCGGTGGCTTACAAGCACCAAATGATGATTGGTTACACATTTCTGTAAGATTGGCTTGTGTCAATCCTTGGAAAGATCAAATTACCATCAAAAACTTTGGTACAGTAGCCGTAGACATTAGCGATTATAGAATTTGTTCTAAACTAAATTACACTACTGATTTAGCTAGCCAAACAGTATTAGATGGAGCTTTAAATTTAGGTCCAGATTCTACAATAACTATTCAATTAACACAAATCAGTTTAGACAGTCATGCAGCAGATATTGCCTTATACTTAGCGGGCACAACTAGCTTTGCAGACTCTTTATCCATGCAAGACTTTACCCAATGGGGAGCAGGAGGCCAAGGCAGAGAAACAGTAGCAGTAGCCAAAGGCATCTGG
>CALDTJ010000416.1 GCA_937924145.1 uncultured Saprospiraceae bacterium | reverse complement strand
TATTGGCAAAATTGAGACAAGAGAAGTCAGAGATCAGACCGACCTACTTTATCGCAGGTAAACAAGACCCTATTACCCACATGGTTAGAAAGGCAATTAAGCGGTTGCCTGAGCTGGTAGAAGACTTACGAGGCGTTGAATTCTTTGAGAACTGTGGGCATTGGATTTCGTGTGAACAGCCGAAATTGTTGAATGAGAAGATATTGGAGTTTATTGATGGCTTGACTGCTTAATGAGCCCGAAATTATTCGGGATAAACTTTGATGGTTGAATATATCATGGCAATTATTCCGATTAAGTTGGTTTTAAAAAAATGTATTAATTGCTGTTAATCTGGAAAGTAAATTAGTTTTACTTAAAAAATAACCCTAAAAAAGTACAGGACTATAAATTAAACCTTTTCTATTTTTTGTAGTCGAACAATTACACTAAACCTTATTAATTGTCTATTTAGCAGTAGATAAATCAAGGCGATAGCTTTATCGAATTTTGCCATAAAATTAATCTAATTAAAAATGAAATTGATTTTTAAAATTGCTATTCTACTTTTGTTAACTTCCACTAACTTTTTTGCACAAAGCGACTCTGAAGACTGCATTTCAGAAGAAACGCAAGGGTATAATATGGTATTAATAGGGAATAGTTTTTTTAGACCCTACGCAGAGAAACTAGATGATATGGCGATTCCTGCGGGATTCGAAAATCATAGCAGCACGACCGTTTTTCGTGGAGGCGACAATGGAAGACCCATCAATTTTTGGAATGATTCAACTAGCCCAGAGCATAATCAAATTAAAGCGGCTTTAGATCAAGGAAATATTGATTTTTTTGGAATGACCGCTGGACATGAGCCTGAGGATAGAATCGAGGGGCATCGGGCATGGATACAATATGCCTTACAAAACAATCCCAATATTACCATTTTCATAGCTATACCACAAATTGATTTCCCTACAGATTGGGAGCAACGAGCGCAAGAATTTGGGTTTAATACCATACAAGAATTGAATGATTTTTTTGTTAATGATATTGTTCACAAGGAAATGGTCAATCAGTTACGTGTTGAATTTCCTTCTACAAAAATTTTCACTATACCAACAGGGTGGGCAAGTGTTAATTTAGCACAAATGAATCAGGATAATGAGTTGTTGGATAATATTTCCACGTTTGGTCCGCGAGAAACTTCCTTATTTACGGATGATAAAGGGCATCAAGGGGATATTATTAGAGAAACAGGTGGACTTTTATGGTTAAATAGTATCTATGGTGTTGATCTAAGTACCTTTGAATATGAGACTGGTTTTAATACAGATTTACCGAAAGTTGCGAAGGATATAATGAATAATCACGATGCGAATTACCAACTATGTTTTGAGCAAATCGATAGTAACCCGCCCTCTAACCCTAACGATAGTGATGTCCCAAAGGTAACATGCGAAAGTACCTACGGAGTCCTAGTAGAGGAAGACGTCACCTATGCAGAAGGATTAGCCAATATTGGTACTAGTTCTGCAACGGCTGTAATACCATTATTGCTAGATCTCTATGTACCAGATAATGATGCTCAGAATAGACCTGTGTTTATGTTTATTCACGGTGGAGGGTTTCAAGGAGGCACCAAAACAAAGCCAGAAATTATAGCTATGGCCAACTACTTTGCGGCTAGAGGATGGGTTTTTGCCTCTGTAGATTATAGAACCACAGAAGAATTGCAAGGAAATAATTTTACAGGAATTGCTCCACAAGAATGGATTGATTTTACGCTTCAAAATGCATCAACTCCTAGAGATGCGAGAACTAGCATTGCTATGTATGCTGCCCAAAGAGATGCCAAAGCCGCCCTTCGCTGGATGATGTCTAAAGCGAGTATTTATAACATAAACAAAGACTTTATCACCGTTGGTGGCGCATCAGCAGGGGGAATCACTACCATTGCCTTAGGGATTTCTAATCAAGAAGATTTTAGAGACGAAATTCCCCTCACCGAAGACCCTACACTTTCCACTACCAATCTTGACGAGACTTACGTCGTCCAAAGTATGGTTGACTTTTGGGGGAGTAATGTAAAATTGAGATCTTATGAAAAGGTCTATGGAATAAGCCGATATGATAGGAATGACCCTGAATTGTTCATTGCTCACGGCACCGAAGACCCGACCGTACTGTTCAGCGAGGCCGAGGAATTGGTTCGCCTTTATGATTCTACTGGGGCACATGTAGAACTCAATACGCTTGAAGATAAAGGTCATGGTGCATGGGAGGCGACCTTGAACGGAAAAAGTTTATTCGACTTGTCTTTTGATTTTCTAGTAGCGCAACAGGGATTGATTTTAGATGGTTGTGGCAATCAGGTTGACCAAGATGAAGATGGTTTTTTTTCTAATGTGGATTGTAATGATAATGATTCCAGCATTAATCCAAATGCCGCAGAAATACCAAATAATGGCATTGATGAAAATTGTGATGGGATGGATGATATGACGACCTCTTTGCCAGTTCTCAGCCAGACATTTCGCATTTTTCCAAACCCAGCACAAAATTGGCTACAATTGGAAATACCCTATAATGCAATAAGTAATGTCCGAGTTTACTCTATTACAGGAGAA
>CALDTJ010000415.1 GCA_937924145.1 uncultured Saprospiraceae bacterium | reverse complement strand
GCTGATAATCAATTTTTTACATGGGCTTATAAATTGAGTTTTTGGCAAATTATCCAGTACATCTACATCGGTGGTATAATCATCTTTAGTTTGAATTTTTTGATTCAATTGATGCTCATTATTTTCCAACGACAGACGAATCCGACGCTAAAAGATGGGCAATTTACCATAGTAGAAATCAATCAAGATAAAGCCCCTTTTTCCTTTGGAAATAACATTTTTATCAATCCAACTAAATACGATTGGGATACTTATAACCAGATTTTAGACCACGAAAAAATCCATATTGAAGAACACCATACCCTAGATATCATCTTAGCTGAATTGGTGGTGATTGTGCAATGGTTTAACCCATTTGCATGGCTTTACCGCAAAGCAGTAGAAAATAATTTAGAATATTTAACCGACTATAAAATGCTGCATCAAGGCACTGAACCTGAAGTTTATCAACTGAATTTACTACGGGTGTCTGTACCTCAATTGCCGCTCAACCTGACGACTAATTACAATCAATCATTTTTAAAAAAACGTATTGCTATGATGAATGTTAAGAAATCATCCGCTAGTAGTTCGTGGAAGTATTTATTGCTCCTACCACTACTAGCCCTGACTGTTATCACACTAAACCCTATTCAATTACAATCACAAACTGAGCCTCAGAAAGAGACTAAAAAGAAGGATAAAGGTTTTTGGTATAAATCGGGTGCTGAAAACGTACCTGCCCCACCAAAACCGCCTGCACCACCGAGTCCATCTACTGTACCAGCGCCACCTGCTCCTCCGTCGCCACCAACACTTCTAGCTGCTGGAAGTGAACGAGTTGACAGACCTACTTCGACTACAACTTATAGTCCAAGTGAGCCTACACCTCCAATGCCACCTTCGCCACCAACACCTCTAAGAGATATTGCGAGCCATACGGTCACTAATAGCCATATTTCAGGGGATGTTTGGACAAAAGATGAAGTAATAAATATTTATAAAGAAGGGATTAATGTGAATGGTAGTGTAGAATTTGAGGAAGAAGATGAGTTGATTGTCCACCGAGGCGTGTTGAAAATAGATGGAGAAATTCACGATTTTAATACGAGTGGCGAATGGAAAGGGAAGGTCGAAGAGGACATTCAAATTTGTGTGAAATTATACAGTGATTTGGATTATAGAGATCGCACCTTTGCTCTAGGATTTTGTGATAGGGATTGGTCGCCTTCCCCTACAAAGCAAAAGAAAGGGCCTTATACTTTGACCCAAGGTGCAGGTGTGTTGACTCTTGAAGGGGAGTTCGACGGTAGAAGAGGCCGAGGTACTTATAACTTTAAAGCAAATGCTCAATTTAAAAGCTATTTATCGAAAGAAGGGTATACTAGAATAGATGATAATCTAATGTTCCACTTTTTTATTGCAAATATAGATCAGGAGTTTTTTGATTATTTGAAAAAAGAAGGGTACGATGATTTATCGAAGAATGAACTAAAACAATTGGCTTATCATCGAATGTCAAAAGCTAAATTGGAGGACTATGTTAAAACCTTAAAGAAGAACAAGTTTGATAGACCTAGTATCGAAGAATTGATAGAGTTGGCAATCCACGATATTGATCCTGAATATATCACAGGATTAGGTCGAGATCTGTATAAAAACTTGACGCTAAAAGAAATCGTGCAATCGGCCATTCACGATATTGATCCAGAATATATTCGTTCGATTAGTGAGTCAGGTTATGATGATTTGAATTTTGAGGAGATTGTACAGTTTGCGATTCACGATATTGATACAGATTATATTAAAGAGTTGAAAGAGAGTGGTATGAATTTGACCAGAGATCAAATAGTACAGGCGGGTATTCACAATATTGATGCAGATTTCATCAAGGAAATGCAGCAAATGGTTTTTTCTGAATTAGATTTTAATGACATCATACAATTTGGTATTCACGATATTGATGCAGCATATATCCGAGAATTGAAGGATGCAGGGTTGGAAGATTTAAGTAAAGATCAAATCGTGCAAGCAGGTATTCACGATATCAATGCGCGAAAATTAGCAGAATTTAATAAACTAGGCTTTGACGATTTATCTTTTTCAGATATTATTCAATTGGGCATTCATGATATTGATGCAGATTTTGTGGAAGGTTTGAGAAACGCAGGTTTTCCTAATATTTCGATAGATCAAATAGTTCAAGCAGGCATTCACGATTTGGACATTGATGATATTGAAGATTATCGAGCATTAGGTTTTGATAAAATTACGATAAAAGAATTGGTTAATTTATCTATCCATAATGTTAGTCCAAGATTTATCAAGAAAGTACAAGACAGTGGTACTTTTAAAGATTTGGATCTTGATGATTATATCGAGATGAAAATACATGGAATGGATAAGAAGATGAGACGGCAGGAGTAGTACAGGCGACTTCAGTCGCCTATTAGGCTGCCGAAAAAAGGGCGATTGAAAGTCGAAAGGACATTTATAATAAAGTGTCTGTTTACATGGATAAGGTGGAAGATCGACTGGCGGAATTAAATGAATCAGACTACTAATCTCCATAAGTCAACTGCAATCGTTGCCAAGTCTTTTAAAGAAAAAAAAATAAATTTTTAGAAATAAAAAAAGGCGATGATTAACAGTAATCATCGCCCTTTTCAAATACCTAAATATTTGTTATTAATACATTCGATTCACCAAAAACTTACCACTCAATAGCTGCTGCTTAGGCAGTTTGATTTGATAATAATACAAACCGTTTTGATAATCACTCACATCTAATTGAATAGTTTCATTGTATTGATTATCAATTGTTTGAGTCGTTAAGACCTGTCCGTAAGCATTAATAACTTGTAGCGTACCTGCACCTTGGCTGTTACTCTTTATTTTCATGAGTAAGGTTTCGCTTGCAGGGTTCGGGTAAGCTGCAACTTTTATCTCACTAGTATTCCTAATGGTAGAACTACTATTGGTTAGTAAAATTGATTTTTCACACATTACATTATGTTCGTCGTCAAAAACTCGGATAATGTATGCGCCCGTTGGAATATTATCAGCGGTGATGGTACTGCCACATTCCCACATACAGGAGAATACATCACGGTAACGGCTATCAATGACTTTCAGATGGTAACGCTTCTGACTATCACCTACTAGTTTTACAGTTCCTTCTTTATAAGTAATGACTACTTCATCACATCTAAATTGATTGTCCGAAAGTTCTCCGTTTTCTGGTTCAGAAGGAGTCGTTGGTTGTTGTAGCGTGACTGCTTGTTCGCAGACTAGATTCCATTCCGTATCATAAATTTTAACTACGTAATCTCCTAATGGTAAGAAGGCAGTTTGTTCACTACCACAATCTCTAGTACAATCATAAACTTCGTGATAATTATTATTAACATCATGAACTTTGAAGAAATAGCTAACCTCTGTATTACCCTTCATAATAATACGCTCAGAGTCATAGGCAATCGTAATTTCATTACACTCGATAGTTGTCAAAGAACAAGCCCCTTCTGTCCAAGATTTGATCCCTAAGGTTTGCGCCATACATTGGTTATCATAAGTTTTGCCATCACAACCACAAACAGGTTGATAAATCTCTCCACATGGCGCACCGGGTGTCGGTAAACCCTGACAGTCATTTTCACAATCATCAGTTAGTAGTGTACTAACTTTTATTGCCTCTTCAAAGAAGTCACCACAAGGTTGTCCTGTATTTTCGCCTCCTTCTTCGCAGAAAACATTCCCATCCAATGAGCAAGAAATAACGGTGTTGACCGCATCAGGACAATTAATAAAATCGCCTAATTGTACTAAATAATTTTTACCACGATAACTATAAAGCGCTATTTCAGTAATACAAGCACTACATAAATCGTCACTAAAGTCAATAACAGATAGTAGATCACATTCGTCGTCTGTTCTACACTCACCTTCGTAGGCAATTTCGACCCCTGCACATTCCGCCTCACATTCATTACCATAAGTTTTACCATCGACTCCACAAACAGGATCATAATTTTCTGGGCAAGCACAATCAACTTGACAAGGACCTTCTGTAAAGGAAAGGATCCCATTTTGACTAGCTGTACAAGCATTTTGGTAGGTTTCACCATCACAACCACAGACAGGTTTAAATTCACTATCACATTTAATTTCAGGTATCGGTGGCCCAAAACAATCATCTGGATCAGGGCAAACTCCTGCTGTCCAAGACTTTACACCTGCCACTTCTGCCTCACAAGAATTCCCATAAGTAATGCCATTACAACCACAAACAGGTTCGTATACTTGGATACAAGCAACTCCTTCTAATGGTGTACCAATACATTCTTCGCAACTTCCATCAAAAGCCACTTCGACTCCCGCACAGGCTGCTTGACAAGCATTGATGTAAGTCTTACCGTCTACTCCACATACAGGCAGTGCAACTGTTGGGCAAATACAAGGACATTCGCCTTCTGCTACAATATCTACTCCAGCACAATCTGCCTCACAACGATTGTTGTAAGTCTTGCCATCGACCCCACAAACAGGTTCATATTCTCTGGTACAGATACATGGAGTGCAATCATCTTTTAAAATAGTTTCTATTTTTTCTGCTACACTAAAGAAGTCGCCGCAAGTATTCGGTAACTCTCCGCCACCATCATTACAAAACGGTTCTCCTGTATCACAATCTACCACGGAATTTGGTACATCAGCACAGATAATATTATCGCCGAGGTAGACCAAATAACTTTTCTCATTATACCGATAGACGGCTATTTCTGATAAGCATTGACTACATAAATCAGTATTGAAAGTGATTCTAGACAATAGATCACAAGTTGTAACAGGGGCACATTCGCCCTCTTCAATAATATCTACACCTGCACAATCTGCCATACAACGATTGCTGTAAGTATTGCCATCTACTCCACATACTGGTGCGTATTCTGCGTCACAAACACATGGTTGACATTCTCCTTCTGCAAGGACCTCTACACCAGCGCATACAGCCTCACATTCGTTACTATAGGTTTGCCCGTCAGCTCCACAAACAGGGGCAAAGACGGCTGGACAAATACAATCTCCACAATCTTCTTGAACGATGGTTTCTAACTTTTCTGCTTTATCTAAAAATCCATCGCATAGAAAACCTCCAATACCACCGATAACACAAAATTCATCTCCCGTATCGCAATCGAGAACTCTAGATTGACCATCTGCCAATAACACATTGTCTGCTAGAAAGACTAAAAAGCTCTTGCCATCTAACTCATATACCGCAATTTCTCTTAGTCCTTGCTCGCATAGATTGGTTGGTAAAGTGATGCGAGCTAAGAGGTCACAAGTGGTCAAAGGGGCACATTCGCCTTCTGCTATTATTTCTACTCCTGCACATGCTGCCTCACAACTATTGCCGTAGGTTTTGCCATCAACACCACAAACGGGCTGGTAGATTAATGGACAAAAACACCCTTCGATAAAGACATCAATCGTTTGATTACAGATGTTATTCCAATCTGCATCGAATAGTTGGACTTGAATATGGAATTCTCCTGCATTTAGGGTGGTGAATTCTATTTCTGTACCGCACGCTTCGTCGTTGCATTCGGCAATTCGTTCCCAATTGGCATCAAAGAGTTTGATAATGGCTTTGGGCGTTTCTATATTTTCTATTTTTATTGACGTATTCGTATTGGTAATCACCAATTGGTCACATTCTTCGGTGGCAAATACAAAGGAGAGGGAAATGAAGAGTAGTAGGAAAGTAGTTAGTAGGTTTTTTAAATACATTTTTCGGTTTTGGTAGTGTTTTAGATTCATGATTTTTGAAGTTTAAAATTGTTGTGTCATTACATTAGTATAGAAAGGCAAATTTTTAAAAGGGTTGGGTAGTGGAGGAGTTTTTCTTTATAAAAATAAGGAAATATTTACAATAATTTTGAGTGAATAGTATTTCAAGCTTTTTTTCATTCAAACTTTGCTACTTTTTGAATTTTATAATAATTAATCAAACTGTGTTCAGATTTATTTTTAATGGTTATCTTTAGGAAATTATGAGAAAACTATGAATAATGAAAACAGCATCATTAAAAAAATTAGTAGACTTATGCTCCCTTTCGGAAGGTAGATGCTTAGCTTTCAAAGAGGCAACGAGTGTTTGTTTAGAAAGCCAAAAGCACAAATCGGGCGTAACCATTCAAGTTTTAGGAGATTTTACTGATAATTTTAAATTATCTTAGCAAAAAGTAAGCCTAAAAACAAGGCAAACTTGGCAAAATCTTAATGAATCTGTGGAAGATGCAGCTTATGGATTGTCTATAATTACTATTTGGCACTATACTTCATACAAGGTCATAAAACAATCTTTTAAGGGCAGTGGATTTGATTATTGGCTTGGTGAAAAGGATTTTTCCGATGACCCATTTAGAGAAAAAGCAAGATTAGAGGTTTCTGGGATTTTAAAAGGGACTGATGCTCAAATCAAACAGCGGTTGAAAGAGAAATTGCTACAAACCCAAAAAAGTGATAATTTTAATCTTCCTGTTATCGTTACAATTGTAGAATTTGGTCAACCGCAAGTTAAAATTCAGCAAAGATGAATCAATCAACATTAAAAGACTCCACAGAAATGCACCAAAAGGCAATGGATTGGGCAAACAAAGCGGTGTTAGCTGAAAAGCAAAACAAACAGCATCAAGCGAAGACCTATTTTCAAGCCGCTTTTGAATCTGAAAAGCAGGCAGCAATGTTGTTAATGTTTGATTTTGTAAAAGAACCAAGTCGATCCGTACTATTTAGAAGTGCAGCTTTTTTAGCGATAAAAGCAGGACAATATCGAGAGGCTGAAAGAATGGCAGCATTTGGTTTATGTGGTAATCCTCCCGAAGAAATTGCTGATGAGTTAAGAGATGCGTTTAACCAAAGTCAGCATTATCTAAAGTTAGTTGCATGACACTTAATTTCAAAACTAATGAAAACAGCTTACCTTTTTATTTTTATTACTGTATTCTTTCCAACAATTTTTTACAGTCAAACAGAAACGATTCATCTGAAAAATCCCTCTTTTGAAGGATATGCTCGCCCTGAACTTGTTCCAGAAGGTTGGATAGATTGTGGATTTCCAGGTGAATCGGCACCAGATACGCACCCAAGTGGGGCATTTGAAGTAACTAACCTGCCTTCTGATGGAGACACCTATTTAGGAATGGTCGTGAGAGATAATGATACTTGGGAAAGTGTTAGTCAAAAGCTAGTATCACCTTTAATTGGAGGACAATGCTACGCTTTCCGATTAGATTTATGTCGAGCTAAGGAGTATGTTAGTGCAAGTAGGC
>CALDTJ010000414.1 GCA_937924145.1 uncultured Saprospiraceae bacterium | reverse complement strand
TCTGATATTCTATCCAATTGAACTACGAAGCCATTGCTTTTAGAAAGCGATGCAAATTTACATTTCCTATTTTACACAAACAACTCTTCTGCTAAATAAAGTTCCTTCCTTTTGATAAATTCATTTTTTTGTCATTTATTTTAGTTTTTAAACCATTATTTTCAATCCTAGAAACAAACTATTATTTCTGGATGTTTCTTTTTTAAGTTTCACCATTTTAAAAGTAGATATCTTATGCCCTCTATTTCCTCAACCTCTAAACTATATCGAGACTTCAAGGATATTGACGGTAGTGCTTATCATACCATTGTCCGCTTTTATGAATCTCAAGCTGAAAAGATCGCTCAACTCGAATTTGAAACTTACTTCGATATTTTAGTAGATTATACAAATGCCTTATTTGAGATAGGTGCTTATGCTAAGCATTTAAAAGAAGGAGAAAAAATTATCCGTCTTTCTATCGAACACAATATTCAATTTTATAAAGGTCAAGATATTTATTTTAAAAGTCTATTTCAAAAAGCAGCCGCTCATTATAATCTTCTAGAATACAAAAAAGCAGAATATATTTTAAAAGAATTAATTAAGATCGCTCCTTACAATACCTTACCAATTCGATTTTTGAAAAAGTGTAAAAGTCAATCTAGGCCTTCTTATATTAAGACTGGACGAGCTGCAAGCATTGGTCTTTTTTTTATTGCAGCTCTAGTTGCTGCCATTGAAGTAATGGTTATTAATCCTTTTGCGCCCGAAAAATTATCCTTTGTTGAACACTTATGGATAGGCATTTTAGGTGTAGGTATTTTTATTTTAATAACAACTTTCTTTTATCACAGATACAAAATGAATGCAGAAGTTGACGACTTAGTGAGACAAGCTAGAACTAATAAATAAAACCTTTCTTTCTTCCTTCCTAAATTTATAAATAGAGCAGATCTATCACATCCGATAACTGAATTTAGCCTTGAGATTTCAACGTTTAGAATGTCAATAGCTTATATTTTTTGCGAAAGCGACTTGTTTTGTAACTGAACATTTAGACATACTCTTAACTCTAACTGCCAAATTTATTTTTTACTCGTTGCTAAAAGATTTTATAATTTTCCTACATTTATAAAAAAATGTGGCTTACTTTGCTTTAGTCAGTCTAAAGTACGTACACAAGAATCGCATTAATCTATGCGTTCTAATTTAAAATTACAAAAACTATAAATTTTATAAAATGAAACGACATCGTTTAATTATGAGGAGTCTGCTTGTGGCTATTTTCTCTTACTGTATGTATTCTTGTGCGGTAAATCCAGTTACAGGTAAGAAAGAAATTTCCTTAATGTCTGAGGAAAAGGAAATTGCTATGGGGAAACAATATGATCCAAGTATTGTTGCTAGCATGGGTTTATATGATGATCCAGAAATACAAGCGTTTATTGAAGCGAAGGGAAAAGAAATGGCTGCAATCTCCCACCGACCGAATTTACCCTATGAATTTAAAGTAGTGGATTCTCCTGTTGTCAACGCTTTTGCGGTACCTGGAGGATTTGTTTATTTTACGAGGGGAATTTTAGCGCATTTTTCAAACGAAGCAGAGTTTGCTGGCGTGCTAGGTCATGAAATTGGGCATATCACCGCTAAGCATGGAGTGAGGCAGCAAACTTCTCAAATCTTTTCGCAGGTTGCTTTAATTGGCGGAGTAATTCTTGCTAAAGGTCAAGGTGCTCAACAAATGAGCGAAGCAATAGGATTATTGAATTTAAGTTATGGTCGAAACCACGAGTCTGAGTCGGATAAATTAGGGGTCGAATATTCTACACAAATTGGCTATGATGCTGAAAAAATGGCTAACTTTTTCTTTACTTTGAATAGAATGCGAGAAAAAGCGGGTGTGAGTATACCTACTTTCCAATCTACACACCCTGACCCTTTAGATAGATATCAAAAAGTAAAAGATATGTCTAAGAAAGCTCAAGCAGATTTGGGCTTAACTAATCCAAAAGTTGGAAGGAATAGTTACCTAAGAATGATCGATGGATTGATGTATGGAGAAGATCCAAAGCAGGGATACGTAGAAGATGATTATTTTTATCACCCTGATTTGAGATTCAAATTTCCTGTGCCTCGACAGTGGAAAACGGCTAACTCCCCTCAACAATTCCAGATGGGGGATCCAGACGGTAAAGCCATGATGGTATTGATGGCTGGAAAAGGGGATTTGCAAAATCCTTTTGGCGAATTTAATGAACAGCAGAAATTACAGGTTATTAGCTCTCAAAACGTAAGAGTGAATGGTTATAATGCAGTTAGACAAGAGGCTAAGCCTGCTCCTCAACAGCAACAACAACAACAACAGCAGCAAGATATTCGAATTCTCTCTTATGCCATCCAATACGGTGATTTAATTTATAACATTCACGGAGTAGCAGCATCGGCAGATTTTCCAAATTATCAACGTACGTTTGAGTATACAATGACTAGGTTCGATGAATTAAGAGATCCTTCTAAAATTAATAGAGTAGCGGATGAACTTAAAGTACAGGAAGTTCGACGAGCAGGAACATTAGATCAAGTTTTAAGGTATTTTAATATGCCAAACGATCGACTTGAAGAAATTGCTTTATTAAATAGTATGAAATTAACAGACCAAATCCCTGCAGGAACGTTGATTAAGACTGTAGTGAATAATGGTCAGTACCAAGCTTCTCGTTCGAAGACGACCATACCTTCTTCTAATACGAATAGAACGCCTGCACCAAGCACTAATACTAAAACGCCATCTACTACTACTCAAGCACCTTCGACTAATAAAGTTCCATCTACCACTAAGACTCCTTCAACTACGAATAAGGTACCATCTAAAACCCCATCTTCCACGACTTCACCATCTACGACGACGAGTGGCAAGAAGAAAATTGGGAAAATCAAAAAGAAGAATGGAAATTAATCATTCATTTTTATAAAGTTTTAGCAAAAAGGATATTCAGGGATGCTCTGAATGTCCTTTTTTCCTTTCAAAATGCTAGTTCTTTGCAAATGTTTCATAATTTTATTAAAATTAATATGAAATATTGTGATTTATTTAGATTTGCTTTACTTTTGAGTCCTACTTACACACAAACTAGAAAATAGGTTAAACCCTATTTCTTATCTTACCAAAACTTACCACATACAAATCTTAGAAGGTCTTATACCTTTTAGATTCCTTTACTTTTTCAAATTTCTGAAGAGTTACTAAAAAACTGAGGTCTTTGACCTGTAGTTCCTTTTTATAAAAGAAGAATTTCTATTTATATAAAAGATTACATTTAAGTATTTTAAAAAGACATTCTTAAATAAACCTTCGCTTGACTACCGAAGGTATTAAATTCTTTTTCACATGAGAAAGCTAATTACCCCTTTAATTCTTTGTGGTATACTACTAAATTGTTTCGGTAATTTAATTGCTCAGACTTATCAGGTGCAGCTGGCTGCATTTACAGAAGAAATAGATCCTTCTTTTTTTTCTTACACCGGCTATGAAAATGTATATGTAGATAGAGATCATAATAATTTTACTCGATATACTTTAGGCGAATTTTTTACGGAAGAGGCTGCTAAACAAGCGGTAGATTTAGCGATTGGTAGAGGTTTCTTAAATACGCATATCATAAAATTAGATCAGCCATTATTTGCTTACAATGAGGATGGGCCTAGCTTGCCATTAATGATGGTGCCCGAAAAAGAGGAACTGTATATTCTATCTATTTCTTTTGAAGCAGAGGAATTGGGTTTGACTAAACAATTGATGACTTCTTTGGAGAACGCTTTAGTGGTGATGAAAGATAACCCAGACTTAAAGTTGAGAATTGTAGGGCATACAGATGGAATTGGCGAAAAAAAGAAGAATAAGGCAGTTTCTAAAAATAGAGCTAGAATAATACAAAACTTCTTGTTGGCGAATGATATTCCAGCTTACAGAATTAAAATGAAGGTTTCTGATGAACCAAGCCCTGAGATTTACTTTAAGGGGAGCGGGTTACCAAAGAATAGAGATTTTAATCGAAGAATTATTTTAACCTTAGTTGACTTGAAAGATGAAATTGTTGTTGATAATTTTCGATTTAAGGAAAATAAAGAACAAGTTTTATCGACTAGACTTAGTATGAGAAAAATTTTAAAATTTGTTACTATTGCTTAATGGACTGGTATTTTAGTTATACTCTACATTTACAATTATTGTTTTCGTATCAGAAAGACTCAAAGTTTGCTCACTTTGGATAGTATATCCTTTGCCAACCGTGTAGGTTAAATACTGTTTGGATTGAGCAACTGCATTATTAGTAGTTTTTTCGATGGCTATTTTCGATGCTGTATTATTTTCAAAATCTACTATTATATTTTTTGTCTTTAACGATTCGTCTAGGGCATTGTAAGTAATTGACGTTAATTGATTTTTTGAAGAATAAATACTATCAACTCTATACTTATCAGACCAGGCAGGTCTATTAATATCAGATGCAATAAAAATGGACAATTCGTTGTCCAAATTTAGCGTTTTTAACGCTTTTTCTTCAGTTACACCATTTATAGAAACCGTCTTTTTGAAGGCGGTCAATTTTTCTAAATACGCTTTTTCTTTTTTAAAGAAACTTTTTAAATCAAAGAAAGTGATTTTTTCTGATTGTTGAGTAGGAGTGGCTACCTCTTGGCAAGCGGATAATAAGATGATGTTAATTATAAAAAGAACAATATAAACTCGCATTGATTTTAGTTAATTGTTTATAAATATCATCGGTTAAAATTCATTTTTAACTCCCTCTGTACAGATAACTCTGTGCAAAAATGGATTTTAACCATACTCAAAATCCCCCCAAAATTTTGATAGGTGCTTTTTTATAAAAGCACCTTCAAGATTTTTATTTGAATTAGAAAGGTCTCTTAGTAAACGATGTTGAGAAAATTACACGCTAGCGTACCACAGACTTGACCAACAAGTTTGTGGTACTTTTTTATTTAGCTAATTAGATTATTTCCGTCCATATCTTTAGGTACTTTTAAACTAAGTAGATTTAGAATAGTAGGGGCGATGTCTCCTAATTTTCCAGCCTTTATAGTTTTTCCTTTAGTATTATTGCTGATAAGAAAGCAAGGAACTGGGTTCGTCGTATGTGCAGTATGAGGAGAACCATCTTCATTTATCATGAAGTCAGAGTTTCCATGATCTGCAATAACGATTCCTACGTAGTTATTTTTCAGTGTAACTGCCATTAAACGCTCCAAACAATTGTCAACAGTTTCTGCTGCCTTTTTGGCTGCCGAAAAAACTCCAGTGTGCCCAACCATATCTGTATTTGCGTAATTTAAACAGACGAAATTAGGTTGATGTTTTTCGATATGGGCAATTAATTTATCTGTAGCTTCTACTGCATTCATTTCTGGCTGTAAATCATAAGTGGCAACTTTGGGAGAAGGAATTAAAATTCTACTTTCTCCTTCGAATTCTGCCTCTCGCCCACCGTTGAAAAAGAAAGTAACATGTGGATATTTTTCTGTCTCAGCTATTCTAACTTGCGTTTTTCCTGCCTTAGCTAATACTTCACCTAAAGTGTTTTTGATATTGTCTTTTGTAAAAAGTACATCTATTCCTTCAAAACTTTCGTCATAACGAGTCATTGTTAGGAATTTGAGCGGTAACTTCTTCATATCAAACTCAGGTTTATCAGATTGAGTTAAAACTTCTGTAATCTCTCTAGGTCTATCTGTTCTGAAGTTATAGAAAATAACTACATCATCTGCTTGAATCTTTGCAATAGGTTTTCTTCTGAAAGTTTTGACCATTGGCTTAATAAATTCGTCCGTCTCACCTGCTTCATATCTTGCTTTTACCGTCTTTAGTATATTATTAGTTTTTTCTCCTTCAGCGTTAACAAGTAGGTCGTAAGCTAGTTTAACTCGCTCCCAGCGGTTATCTCTATCCATCGCATAATATCGACCTATAACAGAAGCTATCTTTACTGGTTGTTTTTTAATATGCTTTTCGATGTCTTTCAAATAACCTAGCCCTCCATTTGGCGCAGTATCTCTCCCATCCATAAAAGCATGAATGAAGACATCCTCTAAGCCAGCATCAGTCGTGATATCACAAAGTGCTTTTAAATGATTGATGTGAGAATGGACTCCACCATCCGAAACTAAGCCAATTAAGTGAACTGCTTTATTGTTTTCTTTAGCATATTTTAAACCATCAACCAATACTTTATTTGTCGTAAGCGTATTTTCTCTAATAGCTTTATTGATTCTGGCTAGCTCTTGATAAACTACTCTACCTGCCCCAATATTTAAATGCCCTACTTCCGAATTTCCCATTTGTCCTTCTGGTAAACCTACTTCTTCACCATAAGTAACTAACTCTGAATTAGGATACTTTTTATACAAGCTATCGACATAAGGTGTATTCGCTTGGGAGATAGCACTCACCTCTGGATTTTGCCCATGTCCCCAACCATCAAGAATGACTAATATTACTTTTTCTGTTTGCATCTTTATATTTTGAATTTGTAGAAAATGTATCTTTTCTATATTTCGAATAAATTAGTGTTGATAACAAAAGTAGAAGAAATAAATTAGAATGCTTATACCCTTAGTGTGTTTTTTACACTAAATTAAAAATCAAATCAATTCTAAGAAATATTTCACTTCCGTGCAAAAGAAAACCTCCTACGTTTTTTACTACGTAGGAGGTTTATATTAGATCAATCAATAATTACTTGATTGAGTTTAGTTTTCTATCTATTAGCCTCAAGCGTTTGTTTCACTTCAACAATCTCGTAAGCCTCGATGATATCATCGACCTTGATGTCATTGTAATTCTTGATGGTGATACCACACTCTAAGCCTGCTTTTACTTCCTTAGCATCGTCTTTGAAACGTTTCAGTGAGCTAATCTCTCCATGTACGCCTTCTTTAGTAGGATAGATAACGATACCATTTCTGATTAGACGGATATGTGCATTTCTGGTAATCTTACCATCTTGTACATATGATCCAGCAATCGTACCAACCTTACTAATTTTATAAGTTTCACGTACTTGTACTTCACCCATAACTTTCTCTTCTTTCGTAGGTTCTAACATACCTTCGATTGCAGAGCGTATTTCTTCGATTGCTTCGTAAATGATAGAGTAGGTCTTAATTTCTACGCCTTCTTTTTCTGCTAGTTTTCTAGCTCCTAAAGATGGTCTTACTTGGAAACCAATAATGATGGCATCGGATGCAGAGGCTAATAATACATCTGATTCGATAATCTGTCCTACTGCTTTATGAATTACATTTACTTGAACCGTTTCAATAGATTGCTTGATTAAAGAATCTGATAATGCCTCGATAGAGCCATCCATATCCCCTTTTACGATCAAGTTTAATTCTTTGAACGTTCCTAAAGCTAAACGTCTTCCGATTTCATCTAAACTAATTCGCTTACTTGCTCTATTACTCTGTTCTCTTGAAATTTGTGCACGTTTTGCAGCGATTTGTCTAGTTTCTTGCTCACTATCTAGTACTCTAAATTTCTCACCCGCTTGAGGTGCTCCACTTAGACCTAGTATTAGCACTGGAGTAGCTGGGCCTGCTTTTTTGATTCTTTCTCCTCTTTCATTGAACATTGCTTTGATCTTACCAGAATGTTCTCCCGCTACAACTGGGTCTCCAACTTTTAATGTACCAGTTTGAACTAATGCCTTTGATACATAACCACGGCCTTTATCTAAAGATGCTTCTAGAATTGCGCCTACTGCCTGTCTCTCAGGATTAGCCTTAAGTTCTAGCAATTCTGCTTCTAGTAGCACTTTTTCTAAAAGAAGATCAATATTTAATCCTGTTTTAGCTGAAATATCTTGAGACTGGATAGGTCCTCCCCATTCTTCAATCAACAAATTCATTCCTGATAATTGTTGCTTGATTCTATCTGGAGATGCTCCTTCTTTATCAATCTTATTGATCGCAAAAACGATAGGTACTCCTGCTGCTTGTGCGTGACTGATTGCCTCTTTTGTTTGAGGCATGATACTATCGTCGGCTGCTATAATAATTACTGCAACATCCGTTACCTTAGCACCCCTTGCCCGCATGGCTGTAAAGGCTTCGTGACCCGGAGTATCTAAGAAGGTAATTTTTTTCTTTTCTTCTCCAACTAGTACTTCGTAAGCACCAATGTGCTGGGTAATTCCACCTGCTTCACCATCTGCAACGTTAGCTTTTCTAATATAATCTAATAAAGAAGTCTTACCGTGGTCAACGTGTCCCATTACGGTTACAATTGGCGCACGAGGCACTAAATCTTCAGGATTATCAATGATTTCTTCTTCTTCTTCCACTTGTTCTTCCGCTGAAATAAATTCTACTTCATGGTTGAACTCTTCTGCCACTAATTCAATGATCTCAGCGTCTAATCGTTGATTAATCGAAACGATTACGCCTAAGTTCATACAAGTAGTAATGACATCTGTTACAGGAACATCCATTAGACTTGCCAACTCAGATACAGAGACAAACTCTGTCAACTGTAACTTTTCGTTTACACTTTCTAATTCTTTTTGTTCTTGTTTTTCACGGATGCTTTCTCTCTTGTCTCTTCTAAGCTTCTGTCGTTTTTTACCACCGCCGCCTTGAAGACGAGCCATGGTTGCTTTGATCTTCTCTTCTATTTCCTTTTGAGAAACTTCTTTTACTTCATCTCTTCTACCTTTCCCCTTTCCTCTATTTCCTTGAGCAGGTCGTCTATTCCTTCCGCCACCACCGCCGTTAGAATTGCCGCCGCCACTACGCTGTTGTCGTTGTTGACCACCAGGACTTCCTCCTGTTTCGATCTTTTTACGTTTTCTTCTACGTTTTTTAGGAGTAGTTGAGTCTGAAGATGCAACAGGTTTAGCTCCTTTATCAGAACCACCAGCTGAAGGTTTATCTGATTGATTGCCGCCTCTTTTCTTCTTTGGCTTAGAAAATTTGCCAATATCGATTTTACCTAAGATCTTGGTACCTTTTAATTTAGGTGCTTCGGCTCTTATCACTTCTTTTTTTCCTCCTTCACTTTCGCTCGGTGCAGGTTTTTCAGCAGGAGCAGGTGTAGGGGTTTCTTTATTTTCTGTTACAACTTTCTTTTCGACTTTCTTTTCTTTCTTTGGTGCCGCAGGTTGCTCTTCTATTGCCTTAGGTTTGGATTCTTTTACCTCTTTTGTTTCCTCTTTTGGTTGAGGTGGGGCAACTGTCTCTTCTTTCTTTGGCGCTTTAGGCTCATCTTTAGCAACAACTTCTTCTTCCTTTATCACTTTTACCACTTCGGGCTTTGCGACTTCCTCTTTTTTAGGTTCTTTCTTGGCTTTTTTCTTAGGATTTCTTGCATCTAAGTCTATTTTACCAAGAATTTTTAGCCTAGGCCCTTTCTCTTCTGCCTTCTTTTCTTCGACCACAGGTGCTTCTTCCTTTACCTTTTCTTGTACAGGTTGTACTGGCTCAGGAATAACTTCTTTTACTTCAACCTTTTCTTCAACTACAGGAGGTGGAGGTGGAGCAACGATCTTATTCTTAATCGGTGGTGGAGGTGGAGGGGCAACAGGAGGAGGTGGAGGAAGAGTTTCCTTTTTTGTTGTTGGTCTAGTACCAATGACCAATTGATTCGCTTTTTCTTTAATAGCAAAAGACTCTTGAAACTCTTGATGAAGTTTCTGTTCCATCTCTTCCGTTACTTTGGCGATAGGTTTATCCTCTATCTCAAAGCCATTTCGGTTAAGAAATTCCACAATCGTAGTTGTACCTACGTTAAGTTCTTTTGCTACTTTAATCAGACGTTTTGCCATTAAAATCCTTTTCCGCTCTTTTAGAAATTCTTTAAATCTTCTTAGCAACACCTTATTTTTTACTTAGATGTTGACATCTAAATTTCACTATACTAAAATTAGTCTAAGAAAAACTTTAGTTGGTAAAAAGTATTGAATACTCGCCTTCTCTCTAGACAGTTCTAAAATTGATAAGCGGCATTATTAATATCATACAAAGTTACAGAATTCTTATTGCTACTTGGTTGTCATTTTAAAAAAACCACCTTTATATGTCTTTTTTTATTCGATTTAATGTAAAATTACATTAAATAGTTCCTATTAGGGTGTTTTTCTGTAGGAATGATACCTTGAAAAATAAGAAATTCTATTACTTTCTAAATTTTTATCTAGCTTTTATAGCTTGATCATTTTTCTAATCTTCAAATTCAGCAGCTAATACCTTCATTACGGTATCAATCGTCTCTTCCTCTAAATCGGTTCTTCTAACCAATTCTTTTGTACTTAGTTGAAGAACACTTCTTGCTGTATCACAACCAATTGCCTTCAATTCTTCAATGATCCAATCTTCGATTTCATCGGAGAATTCATCTAAATCAACATCGTCTAATTCAGTTGTATCATTTTCTCGATAAACATCGATTTCGTACTCTGTTAATAAACTAGCTAACTTAATATTGGTTCCTCCTTTTCCAATAGCTAGAGAAACTTGATCTGGTTTCAAATAAACAGATGCTCTTTTTTCTTCGTTATTTAATTCAATGGTACTTACTCTCGCTGGAGTTAATGCTCTTTGAATTAATAAAGATTCATTATTGGTAAAATTAATGATGTCAATATTTTCATTCTTTAATTCACGGACGATACCGTGAATTCTTGAACCTTTCATACCCACACAGGCTCCGACTGGGTCAATTCTATCATCATAAGACTCGACTGCTACTTTCGCACGCTCTCCTGGGATTCTTACGATCTTTTGAATGGTGATCAAACCATCCTCTATTTCTGGTACTTCTTGTTCTAATAATTTTGCTAAGAACTTATTGTCCGTTCTTGATAAAACAACCACAGGCGTATTATTCTTCATTTCTACCTGCTTAATTACTCCTTTTACCATATCTCCTTTTCTAAAGAAGTCTCCGTTGATCATTTCCTTCCTTGGTAAAATTAGTTCATTGCCTGTTTTATCGTCTAAAACTAAAAGCTCTCTTTTCAAGATTTGGTGTACCTCGCATAAAACGATGTCACCCACTTGTTCCATGTATTTCTTGTAGATTTCGTCCTTCTCTAATTCCATAATTCTAGAAATTAAAGTTTGACGAGCAGCCATGATTGCTCTTCTTCCGAAATCAACTAATTGTAATTGCTCGTAACATTCTTCTCCAATTTCATAATCATCATCAATACTTAATGCTTCTGAAATGGATATTTGACTTTTGTCATCAGTTACCTCACCATCAGGAACAATTTCTCTTACTCTCCATAATTCCAGGTCACCCTTGGTGGTGTTTACAATCACATCAAAATTCTCATCAGAACCAAACTTCTTTTTGATCAAGGTTCTAAATACGTCCTCTAATACTCTAACCATTGTAGGACGGTCAATGTTTTTCCCTGCTTTAAATTCAGAGAAAGTATCAACGAGATTCATCATCGCTTTAAAATTTTTATGTCAATTTTTATCCTCATATAATAATAACGCTTTTGGTATTACTAAAGGATTTTAATTTTATTTGAAAACAGGCTTTATTACAGCCTTATTTATTATGTCGTATGGTACTTCCGTAATTTCTGTTGTTCGCTTTTTCTTCTTTCCTTCTTTGATTACCACTTTTTCTTCTACAAAACAAGCTGTTTCGTTGGCATCTACTAATTTGCCTTCCTGCTTTTTTTTGCCTTGTTCGAAGAACTTGATAACTATTTTCCTACCGATGTTCTTTTTGTACTGTCGAGGTAAAGTTAAAGGGCGGCTAATACCAGGAGAAGAAACTTCAATGATGTACTTTTCTCCAAGCCATTGGTGCTCATCAATGTGGCTTTCTAAATATCGACTTATTTTTTGACATTTAGATAAGGGTAAAGAAGTGTCACTATCAATAAAGACTTCTAATTTATTACTAGTGTGCAGTTTTACTTGTACTATGAAGAAATCTGCATAATCCTCTTCTTGAAACTTTTCGGCTAGTAAAGCCTCTATTTTATGCTCTATCACTTCTGCTTGCTTTTTTAGCGAAATCTATTAGCTACCAAATAAAAAGAGGGAGCTAATTGCTCCCTCTCCTGTGTTTTTTTGCTTTGTTGATGCAAATATAAGTCTTTTTAAGGAATACAGCAAGAAAATTACCTTCCCTCCTCTTTTATAATTATCTCTTTACTAGGAATTGACTAGCTGCTACTTAAATATATCTATTTTTCTCTATGTTGTAAAAAACTAAATTTTTAAAATCGAAATCGATAAATTAGAGGTTCTATGAATAAAAAGATTTACTAAATTTTTTACTGCTCTCCCACCCGCGAGCGGTTCACTAAATAAAAAGATTCCCCGAATCTTTTTATTTAGCTCATACAATAATTCGATTATCGGTATAGTTTAATAGGGGTAATATTTATTTCTTCATTTAATAAAAACAAAAAAATATCTTTTTGTTTTTATTTAAAAGCGTTTCATGAAGCAAACCTTTACTAACAACGATTTAGTTAAATTCATTTACAAGGAAACTGATGTTTTTGAGACTTTAGAAATTCAGAATGCCTTGACAGAAGATGCTGCTTTGTTTGACAATTATCAAACATTAATGACGGGTTACATGGAGTTACCAAAAGTAACTTTTGCCCCTGCTCCTTCTGCATTGCAGAATATCTTAAAGTACAGTGCTAAAACAGCAGTTGAGGCCTAACCAGAGGGTTTAACAAATCATTTCGTTCTCCACTGAGGACACAAAAATTTAAAACCGTAAGTTTTCTAAAAAGAAGGCTTACGGTTTTTTAATTTCTACTAATTCCCTATTTAAACTTAGGAGGATGTTTTTCGTCAAAATCCGTTCGCTCTTGAAATTGTTTAGCAATAGCAAGTAATATTGCCTCATCATATAAATTGCTTAAAAGTGTAATGCTAGTTGGCCTTCCTTTTTTATCAAATCCATTTGGAATAGAGACCGCAGGATGGCCTGTCAAATTTGTGATTAATAATTGCCTGCCACCAAAAGTTGGACTAATTATTACATCATAGTTTTTGAAAATATCGTGCATTTTCTCAATCAATACTTTTCGATGTCGATTCGCTTGTAGATATTCTACCGCAGGAATGAATCTTGCTTGGCGTAGAGAATTCGCCCTAGAACGATAAGTTTGCTCAACCATTTGGTCCACTCCTTTTGATCTTACTAATTCATCAAAAAAAGCTCCCGCTTCGGCTCTCAGAATTACATCGAAAACATTATAAGGTAAATCTTTTGGGAGAGATACTTCTTCTGGTGTTAGCCCCATTGATTTTAAAGTAGCTAATGCAGCTTGATTATTTTTACCAATAATAGAAGTGTCTCTTTCAAAATCTTCTCTTAAATATCCAACTCGTAAAGTTTTTAAGTCTAGATTTGATTGATAATTAAAAGCTGCATCTCGTACTGTTCTGTCTTTGCCGTCTGTTCCTTGAATAGTAGAGAAAACAATGGCGCAATCTTCGGCACTGCGACACATTGGTCCAACTTTATCCATAGACCATGAAAGACTCATGACTCCATGCCTCGTCACTCGACCATAGGTTGGTCGTAAGCCAGTCAGACCACAACGATTAGAGGGGGAGACGATAGAGCCTAATGTCTCTGTACCTAGGGAGAAAGCCACTAAACCAGCAGCCGTAGCTGAGCCAGGGCCAGCAGATGAACCACTTGCACCCTGTGTAATATCCCAAGGGTTTTTGGTTTTGCCACCATACCAAACATCTCCTCTTGCTAATGCGCCTGAGGTCAACTTAGCTATTAAAATGGCACCTGCTTGATCGAGTTTTTCGATGACACTTGCTGTATAATTAAGTTGTTGATCTTTATAGGGGGCAGCCCCCCAAGTGGTTTTATAGCCATCGACAGCCATCAAATCTTTTACTCCATAAGGTATGCCATGTAGTAGTCCTTTGTAATTTCCTGCACGGATTTCTAGGTCTGCTTTTTTTGCTTGTGCGATTGCTCTTTCTGTTGTAGTGGTCGTTACAGCTAACAGCGTTGAATCGTACTTTTTGATGCGGTTGAGATATAGTCTGGTTAATGCTTCTGAGGTGATTTTTTGATTTTTAATTAAAAAGGCTAATTGCTTAATAGAGTAAAAAGCTAAATCTTCTTTATCATTGGGTAATGCTATTTCTTCTGTTTCCCACACTATTTCTTTCTGTTCTTTCGGTATTACAAAACCATTTGGATGTGGGTCGAATAATAGTGCAGGAAAAACTTCATTATCCAATTGATAATTTCTTAAAGAATCATATCCTGAGGTATTTCTCCCTAAGTACTGATACATGATGTCAATGTCATTTTTAGAGAAATCTAAACCAATGACTTTTTGTGCTTTTTTGACATCTTTTTTTGAAAAATTCGGATGCTTATAACTATTGCAAGCAATTAGAAAGCAGCTTAGCGAAAGGAAAAAAAAGGAATGACCACTAAATTTTATTGATGACATTGATAATAACTTTGAAGAAAAATTAGAATGAATCTCCAAAATAGCCCTCTTTTCTTAAAAACAAAAAAGCGATAGGATCAATTTGATACCCTATCGCTTTTATATGCAATATGATTTTTTTAGAATCTTATTCTTTAATGAATTTTTTAGTTTGAAGATTATTTCCTTCTCGAACCACTAAGTGATAAAGCCCATTAGTTAATTGACTAATATCTAAGGATTGCTCCCTCATCATTTTGCTAATTACTTTTTGTCCAAGTACATCAAAAACTTCTAAGGTAGCTTTCGCTGAATTTACTCGGTAATCAATGAATAAGGTAGTCTTAGCAGGATTAGGATATACTTTTAAATCATTATTTTGACTTAATGCATTTCCGCTATTAATTCCATTTGTTTTTAATTGGGTAACGCAAGGATTATTAATCGCTATGGTATAAGTACAACTAGGATCAGCACTGTCTGTTATTTCAAGATCGATTGTTTGACTATTGATCCCGCTGTTAGTTCTAAAAAACGCGGGTTGATTATAATTACCTGTGCTATTACCTGCTACGTTTGCTACTTGATAAGAACTTGCTGTATTGATTCCATTAACTACTAATTCAAAAGTTAAATAGTTTTCACCTTCGACACATTGTACGTTTGATACTTGTGCGTTGAGGATATTACATTGCTCTTGACAAATTTTATCTTTAGTAATTAATACACCATCAAAGTTGGCATTATAAATACAGTCAATACCATTTGTGAATGCTGCTTTGATCGTAAAGTCTTTTCCTCCTGCTGGAATTCTTGCACCTTTGAAGGTATAACTATTTTTGTCTTGTAAATTTTCAGTGCTTACTATTCGACCAGTTGTGATACCTGTTACTTTCAATTCACCAGCAGCTGGTGCGTTAGTAAAATAAACAGTTAGATCTGCTGTAAAGAAGTCATCATTGGTATTCCATCGGCTTCCTCTGTCGAAACATTTAATCACTTCTCCTATGGTTATATAATTGATCTGGCAATCATTACTACAAACACCTGGATCTGTTACTATCGCTGAAATTTGACAATTGGTATCAGTAGCGTCTGTAATGTTTATCGTAACATCTCCATTTCCAAGTGTACCATTCGCTGTTCTGAAACTATTGACTACATTATACTGCCCAGTACTTTCTCCGACTCCATTACTAATTGTAAAATTATTACCAACATTTGTACCCTCTACATATAGATCAAAAGTAAAATAGTCATCGCTTGTATCGTCCGAAGTTTGATTGTCATTGCAATTAATATTTTGTACCACTGCTTGAATTAGTTTACATTCGTTTCCTCCAGAAGTAAACTGCCCAGTTAGATAAGTAGAATATTTCTGACCATCACAGAAAGAACGAATTCGGTAATCATAACTTGTATAATCTGCTAAACCATTAACCAATAACTCATTTGTAGCAGTAGTAGCGATTGCCCAATTAGTTGTCCCTGTCGGTCTATATTCTACTTCGTAAGTAGTTCCTGCCCCTAAATTGGTCCAAGAGATTAAAGCAGCATTCTGATAATTCTCCGTATCAACTGTACTGTTACTTGGTGGATTACAGGCTCCTGATGAACAACTCTCTGGCCCAAACTGACCAATGACATTTCTTCTAGTACATCTTTCATTGCCTTCCCATGTAGCAATGATTTCTATTAACGCTCCATTTGATCGGAAAGGAACAGAAAAGAATGTATAACTCTTAGCGGTAGAAGATCCAGAAAAGGTAGTAGAATAATTAGTCCCTCCTGTCAATAGTAAAGTACCTGAAGTAGGTGCGCCCTCAAAAGTAATGGTCACATCTACAGGATAGGTATCGTCTGAAGAGGAAGGCGTTCCGTTGTCATTGCAAGTTCCTACATTTGCAACAGTAATAGCAGTGATACTCGGATTGGAACAACCGCAAATTCCGACTTTTGTAATAGCTGGATTTGAAGGACATTCGTCCGCACAATCTGCTACGCCATCGCCGTCACTGTCTGTTTCCGATTTACCACAACCACAATCTCCAGCCAATATTTTATTTTTATCATTGGGACATTCATCTTTACAATCTGGTGTTCCATCATTGTCACTATCTATATCAGAGACACCGCAACCGCAAATTCCTGGATTTATTTTTTTAGGATCTAAGGGGCAGGCATCATCTGCATCTTCTACTCCATCATTATCCGTATCTGCATCACAATTTTCTCTCAATTCTTTTTCACTATTACAGCCTTTATTGCCACTAATAAGATTACCGCCTTTGATAACTCCTTGGGTACCATTTATCAAATCGTAAAGCGCACAACATTCTCTAAGGACAGGGTTATGCCTTAGTACTAACGGCCCTTTTACCATTTTTAACATGCCAAATGTACCGATTGAATCCAGTTCTGGGTTATTTTCAATTAGCAAAGTTCCGCCATTATAAAGTAGGCTATCAAAACCATTTAATACTTTCAACGAACGGTTATATTCAATGAATATACTGTGCGTGACGGTATCTAAAGAATTCAAAGGACTTAGGTCTGTAATATCATTTCCCCTGATTAATAAAAAGCCAACTACTTTTTTTGTACCCGCAAATGCGTTGACTTCAGCTTGAGTAGTCAATTCTACATTTTGTGATAATAGGTTTGAAGGTAGACTAAATGTTAGTACAAACAGTAAGCAATAGGTAAGCCATTTCCAGTTCATATTCGGTGGAGTTTTGTTGTTTAATACGCGAAAAATACGCTTAAATTAAAGAGGATGTCTTGTGGATAGTAGTTTAACTTAAAATCGGCGGAGGGAAATTTTGAGTTTCAAATTTATGGAAAATGTAAGCCAAATGCGACTTTATAACAAGAATTAACATATTGATTTAATTTATTATTTAAAATATTTTTTCAACTTACCCAACCTTTTTAATGATTAATAAGGTCTTTAAAGAAAAGTCAATTAGACAGCTGTTATTTCTAAAATAATAAAATTTATAACCATGAAAAATATAAATTATCTGACGACTATTGGAGGAGTATTCCTTTTCCTTTTATTTCAATCATGCACACAAGATTTATGTGACAGGAGCAGTACGTTCGTTCGTTTTGATCCTGTTTATTTACAAGTTGATGAAATTAGAAAAGATATTCAAATCCAAGGTGCGCAGCCTTTGAAAAATCCAGGGAAGTTATACTACTATAACGATTATATTATCATCAATGAGAGAAGAGAAGGATTACATATTGTTGATAATCGGAATCCTGAAAATCCACAGAACATCGCATTTGTAAAAATTCCAGGGAATATAGATATGGCGGTGAAAAACGGAATTTTATATGCGGATAATTATATTGATTTATTGACTATTGATATTCAAAACCCAGCCGAACCTAAATTAGTTAGTCGTACAGAAGATGTTTTTAATTCGTTGGGCTTAAATCAAGATCTGGGACATCTAGTTTATTATGAGGAAACAACGGTTACTGAAGAACTAAACTGCACGGATCCACGTTGGGGCAATCCGTGGTTTTTTGAAGGAGATGTGCTTTTTGCGGATGCGCTTAATTCATCTGCTGGTGCTGCTCCTCCTACAAATAATGCTGGTGTACCAGCCTCAACTGGAATTGGTGGTTCTTTAGCCCAATTTACCTTAACAAAAAATCACTTGTATGTAGTTGATGAATGGGACCTGAAGGTTTTTGATGTGGAAGACTGTAACAATCCAGATTTTATAAATACAGTAAATGTTGGTTGGGGAATTGAAACGATTTACCCTTATTTAGATAATCTTTTTATTGGTGCGGCAGATGGGATGTATATTTTTGATAACTCCAATCCTGTAGCACCGAGATTTTTATCAAAATTTGACCATGCCCGTGCTTGTGACCCTGTGGTAGTAGATGGGGATATTGCTTATGTTACTTTAAGAGATGGGACTACTTGTCAAGGGTTTAATAATCAATTGGACGTGGTTGATGTCTCTACGCTTACTCGACCAGAGTTGTTGAAATCTTACCCAATGGATAACCCTAGAGGTTTAGCTGTAAAAGATAAGAAGTTGTACTTATGTGATGGTGATTCAGGTTTAAAATCTTACGATGTTACGAATTGGGAAACGATTGATGAAAATCAATTGGCACACATCAAAGGTTTTTCAACTTATGATGTGATTGCTTTGCCAAATGACCTTTTATTAGTGATTGGTGAAGATGGTTTTTATCAGTTCAAAATAGAAGATGAAAAAGACTTGAAAGAAATAAGTGTGATTCCTGTGGAACGGGCTTAAAAGTGTGATTTTATTTCTTTTTTAAAAATATAGTGCTATTAAGGTTCAAATCCCTTAATAGCACTTTTCTTTTGGTGGAAATAATTATTAGAAATACCGATATTTGCAGAAAATTTCTATTAGGATGAAGTTATATAATAAAATAAACGGAGAAGAGCTCAAAAAGCAGTTGTTGGAAAGTACAGAAAAGAGAGTAACCCTTTCCTTTTATCAATATGCAAATATTGAGCAACCCAAAGTATTTCGAGATGAGCTTTATGTAATGCTCAATAAGCAGGGAGTGCTGGGCAGAATTTATGTAGCAAAGGAAGGGATTAATGGACAACTATCTGTACCTGAAAAGAATTTTGAAGCTTTCAAAACAGA
>CALDTJ010000413.1 GCA_937924145.1 uncultured Saprospiraceae bacterium | reverse complement strand
CGGGCTGGAACGACTGTAGCCTTGAATAATTTATAATCGTGCGTACAGTTTTTTATAAGCATCAATCGTATCTTTCAGTTCAAATTTCTTCACGGGGCTATGTTCCCATTGCCCATTTTTCGCTTGATCCATAGCGGTTACCAAGGCATCCGCAGAAAATTCCTTCATTTTGATAAATTGTCCAGAGACCACCTCTTTTAAAGCAGTTTGGTCCGAAGAAATCAAGGGGACGCCTAAGGCAATAGTCTCTACCGCCGCAAAACAAAACCCTTCACTATAAGAAGGAATAATCACACAGTCAGAAATTAATAACTCGCCTTTCAAATCAGCAAAAGATAATTCATGTTTTAAAATAACATAAGTTTCCAAAGCATGTTCTTTGATAAACTGATGAATAGTTGCCAAGAAATCAGCAGGCACAGTCGGAACGATTAATTTTATTTGACTATCGGGATATTTTTGATGAATTGGCGGTATGGCAGCCATCAATAAATCTAAACCTTTAGAAATACCTAATCTACCGAAATAAGTAAAGGTAAATTTATCACTTTTAGGTAATAGAGTTGCGGTATTTTTTTCAAAATCCTTGTAATCTACTCCATTATAAATCGTAGAAATTTTATTTTTATTAATACCAGCTTTAGCCAAGTTTTCAGAAGTACTATGCGATACACCCACAAAATGATTGAAAGGCAATTTCAATAACATTTGCTCAAAAAGATAATGCACAAAACGGACGGCCTTACCCATATAAGGTAAGCGGTCCCAGAGTGCTGCCCAGACTTCATGAAAGGTTATGACGACTTTTTTTCTGAATAATTTACCTGCAAAAAAAGCAGGAATAGCTGCATTATAAGAAGTAGTATGCACTAAGTCACAAGAACGGATATAAGGTAAAACGTAGAAGAATCCCAAAAAAGTAAACAAATAACGATTGCTAAAAGGCATTCGTGCAATTTGAATATTCCCTTGTTTTTCTTTTAGTGGAGAATCTGGTGTAATGCGAGAAGTAACAATGGTAATTTCGTGGCCTTCTTTGGCTAGTGATTCGATGAGACTTTTAAAAAGCGTTTCTACACCTCCGATATTAGGATAGTAGTTTTCTAAAACATACACTAACTTCATTCTTCGGGCTTACTTTTAGGCGTTTTTCCAGCATTAGGAATACCATCTGGATTTTCATCAGAGTTGGCAGGTAGTAATTTGCTAACAATGTTTTCTAATTCTTCAATATCGCTAAGAATTTCTTCTGATTCGTTTGTATCCAAAGATGTTTTTTCTTCGCTTGTTTCTAATTCTTTTTTTATGATAGGTAAAATAGATTTAGCTGCTGGATGATCCATTAAAATTTCTTGATGCGCCTCACTTAATGCCAGTTTTCTTACTAAATCAGTTAATTGATTTTCAACGCGATTCAATGCAGCCGATAGGTAGAAAATCATTAAGAAAAGCAAAGCCAAAGCCACAAAAATAATGGCATTAATATGATCTCTAAATCCGAGCCCCTTTGCCAATGCATTGGGGATTTCATCGGGCATGATACAAAGCAATGCAATCCCTATCCAGAAAATGATCCAGATAACGGTATTCCTAGGGCTATACTTACCCAAAGAGTACTGTTTTACGGTACGGATGATGTAGTAAATAGATAATAGTGGACCAAGCCACTGATATATTTCTAATTGCATATACTTGAATTTGTTATTCCCTACTTGCTACGGTGATTCACTCGAGTTTATGTAAATAGGGGGTAACTTTCTATATATACTCGTATTTACCTAATTAGATACTTATTTGGCGCATAAAAAAAGGTTAAAAGCTGACAAGGTTTTATTTCTATGCAGTAGTGCGTTTTGGGGAGCAGTAGCTTAGAAAACTCATTAGACCGTATAATTGAACGATTTGTATCTTTATATTTTAATTGCGTTCCTTTTTAAGCTTAAAAAGTCGAAGCAATAAACTTGACAAAGCACTAATAGTCCATAAAATAAAACCTTTGGAACAATTTAATTTTCCAATACACTAACCTTTTGGGGGAGTATCCGTTTGAGAGATTGGACTAATAAAGATAAGTTATATTTAAGAAAATAAGGTAATTTATATGGAAAATATTTTCATGTGAGAAAAGACCATACCCTTCCGAGTTTTACCTAACAAATAAGTACTTTAGTCATTTTTTATCCCAAATTCGAATTTTAATGACCACTCAAATAGGAAAAATAGTAACAATCGGTTTTTGTGCTTTATGGGCAATACTCATCTTTGCAGATTACTGGTATTTTCATCCAGAATATAGAATGTCATTCCAAGTATTCCAATATATGGATTTGACAATTGCTCTAGGTGTACTAGGAGCAGCAGTTGGAGGTGGATTATATGCTACGAGAAATAATGAAAAGCCACTTTTTTTAGCGAATGGATTGGGCGTATTAGCCCTATTATTAACGATTTCGGGACTAATTATTTATTTTCATTTCTTTAAAATAGGTGGTAATTTTACTATCAGTACTGGAGAGATATTCACTTACCTTGGTAAAATAATAGCGGTGCTATCTGCGGCTTATTTTATTTTCGCAAGTGCCTTTGCAACAGGAGATTTACTATTTAAAAAAATATTTTCTTTTTCTTTCAATAAAGGGGAAAATATCCTCCTTAAGATAGCCACAGGCGTTACTGTAATTTCCATCCTCTTATTCTTTTTTGGTGTACTTAATTTATTAGATGTAAAATTTATTTTACCACTATTATTACTACCTATGGGCATCAACTGGAAAGGAAGTTGGGCGTTTGTACAAACTACCTTATTAAAACCTAGCCGAAATGTGCAGCAAATTAATTGGTTAGGATTTAGTTGTTTTTACCTTTTATTAGTTTTTGCATCACTCATTTTATTACAAACTATTCGCCCCTATCCATTTGGTTTTGATGCTTTGGCAATTTATCTAAATTTACCACAATTAATTGGAGAAACTCAAGGACTAGTGCCAGGGTATTCACCCTATTATTGGTCTTTATTTATTGCCTTAGGGTATGTCATTTTCGATCACATCGAAGTAGTAATCGCCCTCTCTGTAACAGGTGGGATTTTATCTTCCTTATTTATCTATGAGATTTGCCGAAAATGGTTAGACGTTAATTATGCGATCTTGATAGCAACTATATTTTATAGTTTACCGATGATTAATTTCCAATCTTATCGAGATATCAAGACGGATTTAGGGCTATTATTCATACTATTAGCGGCAGTATTAGTTTTAATCAAATGGCTATCTTTAGAAGATGAGCAAGCTTATCGAAGCGGACCTGAATATACTGAGTCAAAAAATAAAACGACCTCAAATAATCCAAACAAAATAGCACCTATAGCAGCAGGTATTTTAGGAAAATATTTTTCTGAAAAGACTCAACTCATTATTTTAGTCGGGCTACTATCGGGTATGGCGATTGGTATTAAACTGACAGGGTTAATTTTAATTTTTAGTATTCTAGCAGTTTTTGCTTACGCCAAAGGAGGAGAAATTGGTTTTTTGACCGCTTTTGCACTAAGCTTTGCAGTCGTTTTACTGGGAGGTCTGGAAGTAGCAACAGGTTTGAGGGCATACCATTTTGGAACGAGTATTTTAAAAATAGTTTTCCCTATTTTAGGAGTAGCAGGCTTAGCTTATTTACTAATCAAAAATCGAGGGGAGTTATTTGATTTAGTTCGCATTGGTATGATATACATCATTTTTACGGGTTTAGTTTATTTACCTTGGCCGCTAAAAAATTATAAAGAGACCAATTCTTTATCCATCAATACTTTTATAACAGGAAAACCAAGTAATCGAGTAATGAACTTAAATGACATCATTAGAGATGCTCGGGAAATGGAGGCACAAAGTACGCCACCGCCAGCTACCCAAGAAGGGGAAAGCGAATAGTAGCATTTTCTAGGTCAATTTTTTAATTATTAGAGTACTTCAATTTCATTGTTTCCTTAGAATTTTTCAGTTATGCGATATAGAATTTTAAATATTTTATTTTTATTTTTTGCAACCTGCGTATTCTCACCAGTCAATAGCATTGCGCAAGAAACTACCAAGGAGGAGAAAGAAATAGATATCCCTTCTTCTATTCGAGAAGAGTTACATAGGTATATGGGGTACGAAGATTTATTGCCTAAATACGTCTCTTTGCCCTATGATGTGACGATGAACACGAATGTACGAGGGGTTTTTTTAGATATGGGATTTTTATTTTTACTCTTTTTACCAATACTATTATTGTTTGGTCTAAAGAATAAGTGGCTTAAAATAGTAGTTGGGATTTTGATGATGCTCTTTTTGGCAATGAGTAGCTCTACTAGCTATAGTTATTTTCATGGGATTCCTACTGAAAATATAGCAAAAGATGTATCCAGTAGACTCGGTACAGTTTCTTTTATCCAAAATCCTTTAGTCTATTTAAAATTAAAAGTTACCCAAATCAATCACGGTATATACCAAGCGCTGGATCGAAATGTTGTTCAAGTAATTTCGGGAGAAGGAGATTCCACTACTTATCCTATTTTTTTCCTACTATTTATTGCGACTTTTCTAATCCTTACAAAGCGACTAAAAAGTAGGGCCAAAGGAGAGCAAGCAGTCGTTTACTTAGGTCTAATCTATAGTTTCTTATGGTTGATCTTAGGAGCAGGAGTACCTTGGTATGGGATTTTAATGATCGCTTTATGTTTAATTTATTTGGGCATTGGCTTTTTAGGTAAATCTAGTGAAATTGGTCAACTAAAATATGGGAAGTATGCTTTTATTGGAGCAACAGGGTTGTGGTTAATTATGGCCTTCAATCTTAGAATGGCCAACTATCAGCCAGATTCAGAGCGGGGTAGGGCAGGAGCCATCCATATTGTGCCACTGTTTTATGGCATGGGCAAAAAGGATAAGAATGAGGCACTAGATGAGTTATTTCCAAACTATCGTCCAATAGTAGAAGAAATTAATAATGACCCTGATGCTTTAGTGTATAGGGCAGGAACTTATTTTCAATATTTTATTGATAGAAATCACGAGCGAGTTACTTACGACAATCAGTTAGATTTCTTTACCACCTTGTCGGAGAATATACCCAATAAAGTAACATTGGCTAAAGCCTTGAAAAATGCCGGTTATCGTTATTTTCTAGTGGATATAAACTTAGCAGGAATAGATGCTACACCAGAACAATCATTAGTACAAAAGGCGGCTCGTTTAAACGAATTCTTAGGAAATAACCCAGCAATTGAGCCAATTGGAACGGATAGACTCATCCAATTGCCAAATGGGCGATATACCTATGGATTTTCGGGTGGAGAAGTCAAGAATTACGGCAGTTTTATTGCTTTTAAGATAAGATAATTTTATATTTGTAGTGAATTTAAAATCAAGGGAAACTACCCTTTATTTTATATCCAAAATTACCTCTCCCATTTGTCGATTAAGTATATCATAAACTAAGTATTTTGCTTTACTGTACGAAGACGTTTTAACCTACTAAATAATATTTATTTCTAGGTTGAAAAAGGAACTTTGTTGTTCCCGCACTCGTTTTGGTATAAGAATTGTTCTTACATAAGAGCATAATTACTAACATCCCATGAATACTAACGACGTTTACATAATTATCCCTGCCAAAGATGAAGGCACTCGAATTGGAAAAGTTATTTCCAAAGTCAAGGCCGAAGGTTTCCATAATATTGTGGTGGTCAATGACGGTAGTACCGACAACACTAAAGAAGTAGCAGCTTCTTTGGGCGCAACGGTATTGACGCATTATGTGTGTTTAGGCGCTGGTGCGGCTACACAAACAGGTATGGACTACGCAGTGAAGCAGAATGCAGGAATCGTTGTGACGATTGACGGAGACAATCAACACTGTCCAACAGACATTAAAGCATTAGTTGAAAAGATGCGTTCTGGAAAATTAGACGTAGTAATTGGCAGTCGATTTTTAAATAAAGATAACGAAGTCCCTTTTATTAGAATTATGTTTAATAAAGTGGGGAATATTTTTACGGGCTTACTAACAGGTCTATTTGTAACGGATAGTCAATCTGGTTTCAAAGCAATGCACACTAGGTTTGTAGAAAGAACGAAGATCAACTTGAATGGGTATGAATTCTGTACAGAGATCATCAATCTAATCAAGCTGAATAAAGCCTCTTTCGCAGAAGTGCCAATCAAAGTGACCTATACGGAAGAATCTAGAGCAAAAGGCCAGAACTTTTTCAATGGAGTCAAGATGGTAGGAACTTTAATTAAGCATTTTATATAAAAAAAAGAATTTATTTTTTAAAACGCTTGCATCATATATTAATTAATTATATATTTGTAGTGTATTAAGAAAGGATACAATCAAGACCATGAAAATTAAACTACTTTCTAATTTTATATAGTTTAATTTACGATTTAATTTTAAGTATAAACATTCCAATTTTCTTACCGATTAAGTATAAAATGTAAAATCCGTACCAGGGTTTTATAAAATCCACATTTCTCTATTTTTTATAATAGAAACTAATCTTACCACAAATTCTCAGTCGTACCTACGGTATAAGACATTAAAAAGATTGATTAATTTTTGCAATTAGTTGATTTCATTTGTCCTACTTACCGATAGATTCGGTCTGCTACATCAATCTCAGATTTTTTTTCAAACAAAATTTAGGCTACTAAGTACATTTTGTATTTTTGTTTTTAAAAATTTAGAAATTTAGCGTATATATTTACGCCAATACCCTCTAAATTTATGTAAAACAATCTTCGTTTAATTAGTTGACAGTCAATGATTTGAGTGTTCATTAATTATACTGTACAGAATCGTCAAAAAACTAATCTCTCTTAACATTATTGTTTCTTTTTCCATTATTGACAATTGGTCATAATACTTGGAAAGCACTTTGCAGAGTATCACCAGTACTTTTCTGTACGGGGAATCTATATCTAGTCGTCATTAAGATAACTAACTGAACCCGTAAAGAATTGTAGATAAGAGATAAGCGTTTAATGTATTATTTCTTAGAAAAAGAGTCGTCCAGACTATTAATCCTGGACAAAAAAAGACTCTGGTTCTATGGTGAAGAATCAGAGTCATAAAAGCTGTAGAATAAAACTACCCTACGGGAGTAGGATAGGTTGTCGCTCTCCTTTATAAGAACAACAATCTATCCTCTCCTAACGGTAAGTTTTCATAAAAAAACATCCACCAACCGCATACGAATCTCCCTTAGCTGGAGACGAATGTGGTCAATTTCAACTTAAAATAGGTATAGTCTACTGAAAGGTAGTTTCTGTGCTCAAAATGATAGTGTCCCGATTGTAGGATGCTGAACACGCTTGATGATAAGTGATGATGTGCTAGCATTATATTGCAATGTAAAGATATAAATAAAATATCAAACTTTAAAATATTTGGCACATCAATACTGTCACCAAGCGGTCTAACATCCTCATGCCCAAAGGGTCGTGGTAGACCTTTGGCGGACCAAAAATAAAACGAGTGACTGAAAGCAGTCGCTTAAAGAT
>CALDTJ010000412.1 GCA_937924145.1 uncultured Saprospiraceae bacterium | reverse complement strand
TGCGAAAATCGGTAGCACAGGCTTTAGCCTGTCCTGTTCAGCGACCTTTAGGTCGGCTACGTCTAGTTTTTGGCTAAATGTCAAGGCCTAAAGACCTTGAAACGGGACAGGCTAAAGCCTGTGCTACCAGTTTACTCGCATGAAATAACTACCAACTATTTGAATATCAATTAAATACATATTATTAAAAATTAGCTTGACGCCAATTCGATTGAAAATACGGGACAAGTTACGGTGTTATTTATGTTAAATCCTTTTCCATACGGACACGCCTGTGTAGGATTAGGACCTCGGAAATCAAATCCGTGTGAAAATCAAATCCGTGTGAAAATCAAATCCGTGTGAAAATCAAATCCGTGTGAAAATCAAATCCGTGTGAAAATCAAATCCGTGTGGAAATCAAATCCGTGTGGAAATCAAATCCGTGTGGAAATCAAGTCCGTGTGGAAATCAAATCCGTGTGGAAATCAAATCCGTGTGGAAATCAAATCCGTGTGGAAATCAAATCCGTGTGGAAATCAAGTCCGTGTGGAAGACTGTACTTATTCTTCTAAAACCACCAACATCTTCTTTTCCAAAGGATTTAAATGCTCTAACAAAAAATCAAAAAATCCACGACCATATTTCAAATAAAAGCCCAAGAAGTTATCATATCGCTCTTGCAGGCCATTATTAGGGTATAGTTTTTCTTTGATTTTAGAAATTTGATTTAATGCCACATCATACTTCTGTTTTTCTGCTCGAATCAAGCGACTTTCTAACTGATCTAAGTTTTTTAGCAACTTAGTTTTTTCAGCCAACATTGCCTTTTTTAAATTAGGGTCAACGTTTTCTGCCTTGGTAACAATCTTATCAAAAGTCGCACTGATGGCGGTCTTTTCCTCGGCTATTTCCAAGGCAGCATCACTCTGACTTTCTACGAATGTTCTTTTTACAGCATCGGTATCTTGGAAAAAATCTTTAATAGATGTATTAAAACCTCTAAATTTCTTAGTAGTTCCTTTGTCCAACCACATGACCGAATTTCTACGGATAAGCATCGGATAGAAAATCCCGAAATGCGCAAATTGGCTTTTTCTTTCTAGCCAATAAGCCAATTCACCACCACCGCCAATATAGGCTAAGTTCGGCATTACTGCTTCTTGATATAGTGGCCTCATGACTACATTGGGACTAAAAAATTCAGGATGCGCTTCAATTTCTTTAGTTAATTGTTCCTTAGTAAAAGTGTAATCCGTATTTAAAACTTTATAGACGCCCTCTTCTAAGACAATACGTTCTCTTAAATTTTCTCTTAGGTAGAAGAAATTAATTTCTCTTGGGAAAGCTTGTGGCTTGAAGTCAATTTTACTGAGTTCATCTGCAGTTGCTTGTACCAATGCTTGTGAAGGTTGATTAAAAATCTCTTCTTTTATCTGAGGAATGAATAGTTTTTTAAGTTTCGGATGGTTCATATTGGCAACGACCAAACCGTACTCCTTGAATAATTCATGCACTAATTGCACCGTCGCTTTAGAATAAATTTTATGCTGAGTGTAGGCATTTTCAATGATGCTGTAAATTTCTACCGCCTTATCCGAACTACCTAATTTTTCTTTCAATTGGGCTAGGGTAGGAGCGAGCGTTTCCGTAGACATCATCCCTACGGAACCCGATAAATCATTTTTCCAAAGAATCTTTTGACCAAATAAATTGACGTAATTGACTTCTTCAAAATCATGATCTTCTCCACCCGTCACAAAAGTTGGAATGAATTGATAATCAGGGTATTGTACCTTTAATTTTCGGCACAAATGAATGACAGAAACGATTTTGTAAATGTAGTATAATGGCCCTGTAAATAAACTAGGTTGGTGCGCCGTAATGATCGTAAAAGTCTTATCATCTGCTAAAGCTGCAATATGTTGATCGACTAATGGTTCGCGAGATAAATTTGCATATTGCTCTTGCAAAACTTCTACTAAAGTAGCTCGATCCAAAGTCGTTTTTTCTCTTGCTGCTATAGCTTTCGCAAACCCTTCCATTGAAGGCTCAAATTCATAAAAAGACCTTAAAGCTGCTAATTCGTTGGTGTAGGAAACATCCTTAAAAGAAAATTGAGGAATGTCCTCAAAACCAATCCACTGAGTTGTCATAAAGTTGGTTGCTATGCGGGTTGCGAGTTGCGGGTTACGAGTTGTCCACGTACCGTACAACAACTCGCAACCCGCAACCCGCAACTCGTATCACTTAATAATTATTTTTTCTGTCCAAAAACCATTTTCGGTTTGAACCTGCATTAAATACAAGCCACTAGAAATATCGTTCAATGGAAAGCGGAAATTTTGCAAATTATTTGTCGAAAGTTGTTTAATCGTTTTTCCACTAAAATCAATGAGTCTTAAATCGAAGTCCTGAAAGTTGTTGCTTAAGTCATTGAAAGTCAGTTGGATGAACTCAGACGCTGGGTTAGGTTGAAGTTTAAATGCGAGCTGATTGTCTACATTTTTAGTACTTAGAATTGCATCTCGCTGAGCAATTTCTTCGAAGAAATTATAAGTAGCTAAAACTGCTGGGAAAACGCAGCCACCGTGGTCCGCCACTGGATTGACATCTATTGCCTCGACGTCCATTGCACCATTGACATTCATTATAGAATCGGTAAAAGTTGAATTCGTAAAAGCTACTTGGTCATCTGCCATACAGTACATCATACGAGTTGGATGACTTGGTACCCAATTGTAAACATCATTATCCTTTAGGGCTACTTGGACAGGGTTTGCTGGATCTGAGCTTTCGAGGTCGGCTAAAAAAGCATCGGTAAAAAGAAAACGTGGAATAGAAGCCCCATGATTTTCTGTTAATTGTCCAACTAATAATTCATTTAAATTACCTCTAGTAATCGTTCCATCTATGAATCCTTGGACATCTTCAACATAATCAGGTTGAAGAATATCGGATAAATCAGAATAGAGATTGCCGTAGACACTTTGGTAACCCGTAAGAATCCAAACAACGTAGGAAGGAAATCCATATTCAATTTCAGCAAGAGAACCATTTAATAGCTCGCCTGACACATTGTAAAAACCTGACATTGGGCTACCGGCTGCAACAGTTAAATCATTGACTGTCTGTCCATCCATTTTTTTCAACATCGCCATAGCTGCGTGTCCACCTTGAGAATACCCCGTTACAAATAATTGAGTATTGCTAGGCAGACCTTGACCATTTACATAAGTTTTGGCAGCATCAACGAGATCAATAGCAACACTAGCTTCTGTGTCTGCGTGAATGTATGGGTGTAACTTTCGTTTTGAATCTCCTAATCCTAAATAGTCCGCAGCAGTTGTGTAATAACCCTGTGCAGCAAAATAGTAGACGAGGTTTCGTTCGAAAACATCTGGATTTGAAGGAACTTGGTCTCTTGCCGAAACAGTACCATGTTGGTACGCAAGAAAAGGGAACTCTTTGTCTTTAAATTCACTAACAGGTATAACCATTAAGCCTGATACGGTATCGATTGTTCCATCCGTATCATCGGTTTCATATAAGACTTTGTACGCCTCAATTCCATATTCGGTAGAAATGCCAAAAAGAAGTGCTGAAACTTGTTCTTTAGTTAAAGTTTCTTGTAGAGACACATCCACTATTTTTTGACTGAACAGAGAATGGAGGGCAAGTAATAAAGCAAAAGAGAGTAAAAATTTTTTCATGTAAGGTGGTTATTATTTTAGTTATAGGTTAATCAGAGTCGAAACTAAAAGTGACAAATATAGAAAAGAAACCAATAGGATAAGATAGTGTTTAGCACACTTAATGAAAATAGTGTCGTACAGCCGTATATTTTTAAGTTAGAAAGTTGCGTTTGAGGTCGGTAAATTCTACCTTTATAGTACCTAAAACACAGTACTAAAAAATATAAAACAGATATATGTGTATTACATTGGTACCTAGTACCTTTATAATCATGACATATCATTAAGTCCCTCCATTGCTAATTTCCCTCATTATTTCCTAGCAGACTTTCTTGAACAAAGTATTATGACCTTTATGAATGATGTTTTTCTGATTTAGGGACTTAGCAAATAATAACCTACGCATTTGAGCTTGTCTTTTTTACCTCATACTGCGTTAAAAATACTCGCCAATGCCCTGCATTGTCTGCGTTTTTTGCCTTGTCTGAGATAAAAAATCCTGCGTCAAATTTGC
>CALDTJ010000411.1 GCA_937924145.1 uncultured Saprospiraceae bacterium | reverse complement strand
TTCAATTAAGTATTAGGAAATCGAACATTCACCATCTATATTCTTTTTAATTAAAGAAAGTTAGGCTCATAATGGTCTCCAATCAGAAAATCAGTGATAATGAAAATATATGCATTTCTAATTTTATTTTTCCTACAGCTAAACTTGCTAACGGCGCAAACCACCGAAGTAGATAATCTCACTCCAGAAGGTGTATGGAATCTGGTTATAAAACATTACGATCCAGTAGACAATTGGTCAATAGTGGAGGGCAGTTTGCACATGAACAGTATTAGTCCTACAGGGGAATTAATCAGTGAAGATGTGGTTTTGAATAATGAATTTGATATTTATCAGAATTTTCTATTCAAAAAAGACACCGTCATTATGCGGAAGAAAGGTCCAAGAGCGAGCAGCTTTAGTGTCAATGGAAAAGATAAACTCAGCCAAAAAAAACGTACTCAGCTAAAGTTAATGCCCAATGATATTGACTTCATTAAGCGAAGACATCTTTTTGAAATTGGCTTACCTATGTATTTGAAAATAGCTAATATTCAATTTACTAATGAGGTAAAAGAGGGGAATTTTAATAATACAGCATGTTTAGTCTTGGAGTCAGTAGGAACTGGACAGGCTACGAAAGCAGCTTATCCTTTCATACAGCAACCTATTTTTTATTATGTCAACCCTTCGAATTATTCTTTACTAGGTATGGAATTTCCTACGGAGATCAAAGAGCAGGATATTCCTGGGTACCGTATTATCTTCAATGAGGAAATTATCATGAATGGAATCAAAATACCACAGGTAAAGAAGTACTATAATTACAAAACGGGGGAGTATTTATACACGACTATTTTTCATACGGTTACAAGAAAAGACCATGCGAATGATTATGCAGCGCAACAAATGATCCAAGAACTTATTCAACGAGAAAGTCGGTATTTTGGAATGCGCAATTACACCAAATGGGCTGAATGTTGGTCGATGCAAGAGGATGTTTACCAAAGTTATGTTGCCAAAGATGGTTATGCGATCAACGAGGGATGGACAGAGGTCAGCGAGTATGCTAAGGATTTTTTTAGTGCCAATCCAGATCCTCATTTCACAACGATAGAACCTTCCAATTTTACTTATCATATTCATGGAAATATTGCATGGGTTTATTTTGATAGCCCAGTAGGAAGTTTAAAACAAGGAAGACATCAACGAATTGCACGGAAGGAAAATGGCGTATGGAAGGTAATCAGCTGGACAGGGTTTGATGAATTTTCTTATCGAGCTCATTAGTCTTTATTCTGAATTGTTTACCCCTCAAAGAGTTTCGAACCTTTGAAAGGTTCACAGACCCAATAATGATTTGAATATGAAAAAGAACAGTTATTTTTTACTATTATGCTTAATTATCACTCAGTTAAGTATCGCTCAACCAGAAGAGTTATCAGACATGTCGGGAGCAGACGTATTTGCTAAGGTTGTGCAATATTATGATCCTGATGATAGTTGGCAGACTTACACTGGTTCTATTCATTTGAATACTATTTGGCCCGACGGTAGGCTGGGAAGTGAAGATATTTATCTTGACAATGCCAATGAACTTTATCAGTCTGTATCCTATCGAGCCGATTCTATTTTGATAAGAAAGTGGGAGGAAAATGTGGTAACTTATTCGTTGAATGGAAGAAATGATTTATCAGATGCCGTTCGAAATCAATTGAAATTAGGAGAGCAAGATATACAATTCCTAAAACGAAGGCATCTCACGGAGGTCGGTTGGCCGATGCAAATGAAAGCTTTAGAAGTCATCTTCAATCCAGTAGTAAAAAAGGTGCAATTTAATGATAAGAATTGTCTTTTAGTCGAGTCCATAGGTACGCCGCAAGCTAGCAAGGCAAAATATCCATTGCTGCAAAATTCCATATTTTATTATATCAATCAAGCGGACTTTTCGCTAGAGGGTATGGAATTTCCACTTGCGGTAAAGTCACAAAATATGCCACCATTGAGAGTGATTTTTAATCAAGATATGGAGGTCAATGGCATTAAGATTCCAAGAGTGAAGACCTACTATAATCTTGATACGGAGGAATATTTATATTCGACCTCGGCTAACGAATTTACCAGAAAACCTTTTGTGGATATTGAAGAAGAGAAGAATAAGATAATTGATGTTTTAGCAGCTGAGACGTACTATTTTGAGCAAAGAAATTTTGCAGAATGGGCAGATACTTGGTCACACAAATCAGATGTCGTCCATTGTTTTGTTTCAAAAGAAGAAGGTAATAGAATCGAGGGGTGGGAGAATGTAAAGCAATTTGGACAAGCTTTATTCAAAAAATATCCAGAGCCTGCCACGACTTCGATGATAGAACGGGATAATTTTGTCTACCATATTTATGAGAAAATAGCTTGGGTTTATTTCGATAGTAAAGAGCGAACGAGTCAAGGGCGCCACCAGCGAATATTGCGTAAAGAGCATGGACAATGGAAATTAATCAGTGTATGGGGCGTTGATGAGTCTTCGTATTAATATCCTTTTATACGTGTCCACAAATGACTAAAAGCATCACTGCGATCATCAAAATCGCGCGTTTCAAACGCATCGACACCACCATTTCCATCAGGAACAATCGTAAATTTAAAGACATAATCTTCGGGCTCGGCAGGACGTTCTTTGGTCGTGCCATAGCGCAAATCTCCGATCTGTAAAGTATCACCGTTCATAGGTGTAACGGTGTAGTAACCATCAGAGAACCATTGTAGAATTTGAATGTCTGTATCGGCTTTGTAAGCATCAACTAGCTCATGATTTTTCGGCGTTTCATAAAATTTATAAACTTGAGGTTTCTTGTCTAGAAGAGAGTAAGAGCCATAATAGTAGCCATCTTTGGTTTCTGCTACTCCTTGCCACAGAATGTTATTAAAAATAGAAGGGCCTGTTCTAAATCGTTGGAAGTCAATGTTTTCAGCTTGCAAAGAGTTTTCAAAAACTTTATCTACTCGTTTTTTATTAAAAACAGTAAATAGCAGGTAAGCACTACTTAAAATTAGCCCAAGATAATTGAGGTAACGACGCATTGGTCTTTTTCTATTAAAAAAAGAGGCACCAATTAAACAAGCTAAAAAGGGGACGGTATAAATTGGATCTGCGACAGAAATTGTATTAAAAGCCACTCGATAATCAGAGAATGGTGCAAATAATTGCGTACCATAAGCGGTAAAAGCATCTAAAAGAGGATGAGTGAAAATTGACCAGAAAAAGAGCCAATTCCAATCTTTTCGAGTCGCATTGATGGGTTCAAGCGTATTCGTAAGATAAGTCTGAGAGAGTTTGTAGACGGCCCAGAGTGCTAGTGCCGCAGAAACGGCGATTAGGAAATAATTATAATTGCCACCGATTATTTTGGTTGCCAAATTGAGGACAAAAGCACAAAAAGCAGTGAACAATACTGTACAGAGAAAAATAAACCCTTTGTAAAATTTATTTTGATACAATCCACTTTGATAAAGTTTGTCCACCAAATAGCCAAATAAGAAAGGCGTTGTAATGGCAAAAAAGATAGAATGAGAGATACCTCTATGAAAGGCAAGTGCCTGCATATCGGTCATCATAAAATTTCCCAAGACATCTAAATCGGGAATGGTACCACCTACTGCTCCCCACATCATAGCTCGATTGCCAATCTTTTTGCCCAAAACCACTTCGCCACATGCGGCACCTAAAACTATCTGAGTGAGAGAATCCATGAATTAATAAAAATGAAAAAAATTAATAAAAATGAAAAGTAGAATACTTTCCAAGCCTAACTGCTGGAAAACAGTCTAAAAGCTTAAAAGTTTTCTGTTGGAGACTGTTATACAAAATTGTCCAACTTAGAACTGCCTACTACCCATCGCTTCTGCTACAACTACATCCAGAAACTCAGATAAATCTTCTCCCATTGCTGCAACTTGCTGCGGAATGAAACTTTGTTCGGTCATACCAGGGATGGTATTAATTTCTAAAAGATGAAAAATGCCATTTATCAAAATATAATCCACTCGACAAATTCCTTTGCAATTGAGTAATTCGTAGATTTTTTTGGTTAAGCCTTTGCATTGTGCGGTAAGTTCGGGCGTAATTTCAGCAGGCGTAATTTCTTCACTTTGGTTTTCGTACTTCGCTTTATAGTCAAAAAACTCATTTTTAGTCCGAATTTCGGTGATGGGTAGGACAACCACTTCATTGCCTTTGCGATAAACACCATTGGAGAATTCTTGGCCAGCCATAAATTGTTCGACAATCACCTCATCGTCAAATTGGAAAGATTTTTCGACCGCAGGAATAATTTCAGCAGACGTATTCACCTTCGTTACACCGTAGCTACTTCCATTCTTATTAGGTTTAACAAAAAGTGGGAAGTTCATAGTTGCAATATCTTTGGTATCAATTGGTTGACCTTTTCTCAATAGTCGAGATTCTACCATGGGGATATTATAAGGACGTAAGAAATCCTTTGTGAGTTGTTTATTGAAAGTCAATGCACCTACAAAATGATCGCAACCAGTGCAAGGAATGTCCAATAATTCAAAATAGCCCAATATACTGCCACTCTCAGCAGGATGCCCATGGAGCATCAGAAAAACTAGATCAAAAGTGATCTTTCTTTGCCCAATACTTAAGGAAAAATCATTAAGATCTACGGTTGTACGAGTTTTTTGCTCTACAAATTGCTTCCCGTTTAATTCGATGACATAGTTATTGTATTTATCATCGTTTAGATATTTCTCGATGGTTTTAGCACTTCTAAGTGAAACACCTCTCTCTGCAACGTTTCCTCCTGTTAATATAGCAATATTGAGTTTTTTCATGGTAGTAATAGTGATTAGTTCTATGATTCAAAATAACAAGACTATTTGGGAATATTGAATTAAAAATATAGTATTTATTTTGAATTGCTTCCTACAATAAGACCTTTCATTATTCCAAGTTTTGATAGGCTTCAAATAGAGCAGGTAAATTTTGATCGAAAGAAGAATAGCATTTTTTTAATAATACATAAAATTTTTCCTAGAAAAAGTGGTAAAAATAGGGGAAAACTAGATAAAATGGGTAAGAAGTAGGAAGGTCAAATTTTAAAAAAGAGGAAATAGGGTAGATTGGTTGGATCTTAGTTAGCATCATGGAGAAAAGGACCTTAATTGGACCAAAAATGAGCTTGGGATTTTCCCCGAAGAGAAAGGTGTTTTTAGGGGGCGTTTTCACTGATATTCGAGAATATGTTTTTTTGAAAATATTGTCGCTATCCAAAGAATGTTAAAAATCATCATTTTACATATTTGCTGTAAGGGGAATATGCTTAATAACTCCCGATGGAAAATGTTACAAAAAAAATAGGAAATTTCAGGTAAAAAGTTACTTTTTCCCTAGAAAAGTAGTCTAAAATGCAATTATTTTAACAAATATTCTAGTCACAATGTGTAGATTTAACAAAATTTACTACTTTGGGGACTTATTTTACATTTACTCACAGCATTTTATCATAATTGCAAACTAAAATCCAACTATGAGAGTAAGAGTCTTTCGCCGTGAAGGTAACAATCAGTATTACTTCCAATTTTTGAGAGATGACGGCCAGGTTATCCTAAATAGCGAAGGTTACACTACTGAGGCTGCCCGAGATAATGGCGTTCAATCGGTAATTAATAATTCCGATAATGCGGATAGATATGAGACCCGAACTAACGGTTCAGGAGGTTTCTATTTCATTCTTAAAGCAACTAACGGTCAAGAAATTGGTCGTAGTGTGACTTTCAGAGAGGAAAATAGCCGTAATGCGGCAATTACCTTGATGCAAGGAGAAGCGTCAGGAGTAGAAGGTGGTGGAGGTACTACTACTACAACGACGACCACAACCAGAACTACTACAGCCGCAACTGGTGCTGCAACAATTGAGCCTTATAAGCCATCAGGCAATGAGGACAATTATAAGCCACTTAACTTCTACGAGAAGAATGGAGGAGGCGAACAAAATGGGTTTGATTCATTTGCAGAAGGTGGATTATTCTACTTTTCTTACAATTTAGGTGGTAATGTCTATCTGATTAGTGAAGGGTATAGCTCGGAAGCTGGTCGAGATAATGGCATTCAGTCTGTTGAAAGAAACATAAATAATGAGGCTCGTTACCAAAGACAGCAACATCCTAATGGGAAGTTCTTCTTTAATTTACGAGCAGGCAATAATAAGGAAATTGCTACAAGTCGGTGGTTTGATAGTCGAGGAGACATGGACAGTATCATTGCTAGGATGATAGCTGGGATTGGTTTAGGTGGTCGAAGAGCAGGCGAAGGTACTCAACTGACAGCTGCTAATAGAGATGCTAATATTTCTATCGCTGCTGCCCCTGCACCAAGAGAGGTGACACCAAAGAAGAAGCGAAAGAAAAGAGATACACCTAAAAAGCCAAAAGCAGAGAAGGTGTATGTAGCGAATGGTACGTACTTATGGAATGATTTAACTTACCAGATTTTCCGAAGTGGGAATAATAGATACTACTTCACTTTTAAGACACCAGAAGAGAAGACTTTATTCTTGAATGCAGATGTTCGAGGTTTCGAAACACAAGAACAAGCGCAGGCTGTGGTCGATCAGATCATGCTTTATGCACCATACGAAGAAAACTTTGATGGTAAGCAGGCAAGAAATGGAAAATACTACTTCTATATCAAAGGTGAAGACGGTAAAAATATCGGAAAGAGTTTTTTCTATGGAACTGCTGAAGATATGCAATCTGCAGTTGGCTTGTTATTAGGTAATGAAGCACAGATGGCTACTTTAAAAGGTAGAGCTGCAAATGCAAACATTGATGAATATTTAGCATGTAGTACTTATGCATCCGATGAAAATGGATTCCATAAATTCCAACATGAGGATGGCGAATACTATTTTGGATATAATCACGGAGGCAAAACTTACCTACGTTCAGAAGGTTATACAACTACTGCTGCCAGAGATAATGGTATCGAATCTGTTATCAAAAATTCACCAATCGAAGGTCGTTGGAAGACAATGAAGGACGATGATGACGGTATGTGGTATTATGCACTTAGAGCGGGTAATAACCAAGAGATAGCAAGAAGTTGTGGATACGAATCTGAAGCTGCTATGTCAACAGGCTGGGGTTGGATTAGAGGCGAGGAATCTACTATTGGTTCTGGTGCTCAATTCATTGGTGGTGTTTGGTATTCTGGCTGGTGGGTGAGAAGAAAGCGAGAGGAGGAAGAAGCTGCTACCGCCGCTGCTGCTGCCAAGAAGGCAGAGGAAGAAGCTGCTGCGAAACGTGCTGCTGAGGCTGCTGCTGCAAAAAGAGCGGAAGAAGAAGCTGCTGCGAAGCGTGCTGCTGCCGCTGCTGCCAAGAAAGCAGAAGAGGAGGCTACTGCCAAGAAAGCTGCTGCTGCTGCCGCCGCTGCTACTGCCGCTGCCGCATTAGTTGCTAAGCAGAAAAAAGAAGAAGAGGCAAAAGCATTAGCATTTGCAGCAGAACAAAAGAAAGTAGAAAAGGTAGTAAAAGTCGTGAAAGAAACGGATAAAGAAGATGACTACTTACCATGTAAAGCATATGAAGGACATTCAGTTAATGATAAGATTAATAATATAGCTTTCTTTAGAGGTGGTCCTGAAAATCAATACTATTTTGTATTGTATAGTGAAGATGGTGGTGTTAGATTAAGAAGTGAAGGTTTCAGAACCACACAAGAAAGAGACCAAGAATTATCAGGAGTTGTAAGACTTAAAGATAATAAGGAATTCTACAAGCGTATTGAAAAAGGTAAATACTTCATGGATATTCTTTACGATGAAACAGGTCGTGAAGTAGGTAGAAGTTGTTTAAATGAAGTAGCTGCTGCTGTAGTTGTAGAGAAAGATAAAGAAGATGATTACTTACCATGTAAGGAGTATCAAGGTCATGCTGTCAATGATAAGCGAAATAACGTTGCATTCTTCCGAGGAAGTGATGACCAATATTACTTTGCATTGTATGGCGAGAATGGTCATGTAAGATTACGTAGTGAAGGCTTTAAAACAGCGCAAGATAGAGATCAAGAATTATCGGGAGTTGTAAGACTTAAGGATAATAAAGACTACTACAAGCGTATTGAAAAAGGCAAGTACTACATGGATATTCTTTACGATGAAACTGGCCGTGAGGTTGGTAGAAGTTGTTTAAGGAATGCAGAAGAGGAAAAAGCTGCTGCAGCTGCTGCTTTGGCATTAGCTGAAAAACAAAAAGCTGCTGCTGCCGCAACTGCTGCCGCCGCCGCTGCTGCTGCCCTAGCCGCTACGAAGAAAAAAGAAGAGGAAAAGGCTACAGCTTTAGCTGCTAAGAAAAAAGAAGAGGCTGCTGTGAAAAAGAAAGCTGCTGCCACTGCTGCGGTCACGAAGAAGAAAGAGAAGAAGAAGGTTGCTGCTGCCGTTACTAATAAAAAAGCTGCCGTTGCTACTGCTGCTACTGTCACAGAAAGTTCTGGTACATTGGGCTGGTGGCCTTGGTTATTGCTCCCATTATTACTAGCAGCACTTTGGTTCTCTAGAGGTTGTTACGGATTTGGTGACGCTGCTTTACCAACACCAATGGATGTTAGTTCAATTGTGGTACCTCCAGTAGGAGAAGTTGAATCAGTAGTCGCAGCAAGAACGTTAGCTGCTCAGACTTGTGCTTGTAATAGTGAATGTTCAGTTTTAGATTTACCAGAAAATGGTAGAGCTCAAATCTTAACTCGTCTAGGTACGAATCCTGAGTTTGGTAATGCACATGATTTAACGCCACCTCAATTCTTAGGAAGACTGAGAAACCGTTATGCAACGGAGGCAGTTGATAAGAAATTCTTGGATGACTTATTCACTTGTATGGGTTATGCCAACGGATTTGCAGATGCCACTGCTGATATTTTCACTAATGTTACTTTACCAAACGGTAAGACGGGTAACATGGGGTATGGCAAGAATCATGGATCGACTTACACTACGTTGAATGCTAAAGATGCGAAGGACTTAGAGGCCTTCAAAATTGAAGCAGCGAACGGTTGTGATGTTCACTTCATGAAGACTTGTGGAAACCACTTTTTCTTCTGTAACTAATGACTTAATCGAATGGAATAAAATCTATTCTTGATTATAAAAATACTAAGCCGTTTGTTGATTCATTTCAGCAAGCGGCTTTTTAGTTTCTAGTCAATAGGAGTTTATCAGATGTTGTGAAAGGAGAACTAAGAGACGGTAACAAATATTGAAAAAAAAGATACTTTCGCTTCAATTTTCCTAACAAATTGATTTTCTTTGTGGCTGTAAACAGAAGACTCACCTTTTTAATAAAAACTCACTAAACTTTCCCTCAATAAAACCGAGAAAAGATATTTATTAATTTTCAGATAGCTTACTCTGACAATTTGCCCAAATGGTTTGTTGTTAAGCTATTTATTTACTAAAACTATGGAGTCAAATATTTTTAAGAAAATTGCAGATAGTAGTTGGTTTCAGAATTTAATCATCATCTCTATTTTAGCGGCAGGGGTTATTGTTGGTATTGAAACTTATGGAGATAAGGTGAAAGCATGGATGCCTTTATTGCATGGCTTGGATTATTTCATCTTGTTGCTATTCACAGTAGAGGCCGTTGTAAAAATAGCGGCAGAGGGCAGTAAACCGCTTAATTATTTTAAAGATCCTTGGAATATCTTTGATTTTTTAATCGTGGTGGTCTGTTGGATGTCTATTTTCCTACCAAATATTAATGCAGGTTTTGTAGCAGTGTTCAGATTAGCTCGAATATTGAGAGTATTGCGACTAGTGACCGCTTTACCACAACTAAAAATGTTGGTAGATGCGATGTTGAAGAGTATCCCTTCAATGGGCTATGTGAGTATCCTTTTGTTTTTATTGTTCTATATTTATGGAGTTTTAGGCGTATTTATGTTTGGTGAAAACAACCCTGTTCATTTTCAAGATTTACAGACATCCTTAATCACGCTTTTTCAAATTACTACTTTAGAAGGTTGGGCGGATATTATGTACATCAACGTATTTGGTTGCGACCATCCACAATGGGGAAGTGATAATTGTGATAATCCTGTGGCTAATGGAGTCGGTGCTGTTATATATTTTATTTCCTTTGTTTTAGTTGGTACTATGATCGTTTTAAACCTTTTTATTGGAGTAATTATGAATAGTATGGATGAAGTGGCTAATGAACAAAAAATGGAAGAGCTAGTAGCGGCTAAAACGAAAGGCGGAGCACCAAGTTTAAATCATGATATTGACCGTTTACAGATACAATTGAAAGAAATGCAAGAACAATTACAGTTTATCGGTCATCGAATTGAGCGGAAGGAGGAAGAAAGACTAGGGTAAGCGTGTTACGAGTTTCGGGTTACGAGTTGCAAACTTGATGTGTCGCAATCCGCAACTCGCAACCCGCAACCCGCAACTCGTAACCCGCAACCCGCCTAACCATACATCGCCCCAATCTCCTGCTCAAACTTCTCTCTCACCACTCTTCTTTTCAACTTCATAGTAGGCGTTAACTCAGGCTTAGAACCATCTGCTTTGACCGCATCCCAAGTAGTTGGTAATAAAGTAAATTTTTTGATCTGTTCGATATGACTAAATAAAGGGTTGAATTCGTCAACCGTTTTTTGGTATCGAGCAATAACCTTATCATTTTTACAAGCATCAGCTAAGGTCGTCCAGGTGACGCCGTTCTTTTTACACCAATCTTTTAGTGCTTCCTCTGATGGTACCATAACAGCCGAAACAAACTTTCGCTTTTCTCCAACAACCATCATGTGTTCGATTAAGAAATCTTCTTTGAATTTATTTTCGATAGGCGCTGGTGCAACGTATTTCCCACCCGATGTTTTCAACAATTCTTTCTTTCTATCTGTAATTTTTAAGAAGTCATGACCTCCTGGGCCTTTGACCATTTTTCCAACATCACCTGTTTTAAACCAAACCTTACCATCTATATTTTTGAATACTTCGGCATTTTTGTCTGGTTTATTGTAATAACCTTGCATGATGTTCGGGCCAAAAGCTAGAATTTCTCCTTCGCCGTCTCTATATTCTCCTTCTGAAGGGTCGATTAATATATCTACGCCTTCAATCGGGCGACCTACTGTGCCAGCCATTGCTCCATTAGGTTCGTAAGTATTGACCGTTAAACTTGGAGAAGTTTCTGTCAAGCCGTATCCCTCTCTGATGGGGACACCAGCAGCAGAGAATACTTTCATAATCTTAACTGGGCAAGGTGCAGCACCTGTAACAATACCGTTGACATTGCCTCCTAAAGCAGCTCGCCATTTAGAATAAATCAACTTATCGGCAATACTTCTTTTTATAGCGGCTAATCCACTGTATTTTTTATCATATTCATAATCATCTGTTAGGCTCAATGCCCAGAAGAATAAACTTTTCTTGATACCCGTCAAAGTCAAACCTGTGTTATAAATTTTCTCATATACTTTTTCTAGTAACCTCGGAACAGTCGTGAAGAAGTAAGGTTTGACTGCCTGTAAATCTCCATCAGGACCACCTAAATTATCTGTCCCTGTAAAGTAAATTTGCGCACTTTTTGCTATGTAACTATAAGAAACCGTACGCTCAAAAATATGACACATTGGTAAAAAACTAAGGACCTGATTCCCTGGTTTAGTAGGTAATAAATCGATAGTACTATTGACGACATGAACTAAGTTGCCATGAGTCAAAACAACTCCCTTAGGGTTGCCTGTAGTACCAGAGGTATAGATAAAAGTAACTACTTCTTCAGGTTTAATATTTTTTGAACTGGCAATGACCTCCTCAACTCGACTGTCATCCATCAAGGCTTCATAAAACTTTCTGCCTTCCTGTTTGTCGAAGGTATAGATGTCTTTCAAAGTAGGAATACTAGCTTTTGCAGTAGCTACTTTATCGTACAAATCATCCGTACCGACAAAGGCATACTGTACTTCAGCATCATTGAAAATATAATCATAATCGGAAGAGCTAATCGTTGGATAGACAGGAACGGTGATAATTCCTAATTGCTGAGCAGCTAAATCCATCATGGTCCACTCTGGTCGATTTTTATAACTAATGAGCGCAATTTTATCTCCTTTTTGTAGTCCAAGATTTAGTAAGCCACCAGCTAGTTTTTGGCTATAGGCAATCATTTGATCCGTACTAAAAGAAACCCATTCATTACTACCCGGAGGGCGGTAACTAAAAGATTTTTGTAATGGATGATGCGCTTGTTGATAAAAGATAGAGTCAAATGCTCTGGTGATTTTTTGCATAGTTTACTGTATTGTAAATTGTATATGTTAGGTTAATAATAGAGTTATATTTTTAAAATAATATACGTCCTATTGGCAGCATTTTACCTGCAAACATTCGTTTCTATGGAAGAAATTAGATTTTACAGATAAAAGGTAAAGTTATTGGATTATCTGAAAAGTTGTAGAATCGAGGTTGATTATTTGGAAAAATGGCTATATAATTGAAAAAAAGTATTTTAGGTTAAAAAAGATATTTTTTTTATTTTGTGTAAGGCTGCTGCCAAATTATACAAATGATTGATATTATAGTAGACTAGAAACAAACTAATTTCGTTTTATTTTGACAACAATTAGACATATACTGTTTTCTGATAAACATAGTAGGTGAAATTATGATTTATTTAAATAGAAATGTGAAATGTACTGGTTTACAGAGATGTATGTCGAAATACTGTTGAGGTGTATTTCATTATTATAAAATATAGTATAGTTAAAAAAATAAATTAACAAAAAATACGTATTCTTAAGTACTATAAAAGGGGTAGGAAGAAACTTTTTGGCAGGATTTTTTGTAAATACTAAAGAAGAGCTGACGATATAATTTTTTTTGGACGTAAAGTCAAGTATTTTACATTGCGTCAAAAAAATTAAAGTAACATTTACGTTTTCAAAGCGTATTTTTATTCAATTAAGTTTAACTAAAAAATAAGTTGAACCGCTAAGTTTTTTTAATTGAATTATTTTTCCATACTTTTTCCAAGCATAAAAAATAATCCATTAAAAAGCGGTCAAATTATTTTTCGTTGACTCCAAACTAAAATAATCTTATAAACCAAAATTCCCATGCGTCAACTTAAAATTACCAATAAGATAACGACGAGAGAAAGTCTTGCATTGGACAAGTATCTAAATGATATTGGTAAAATATCTATGCTAAATGCAGAAGAAGAGGCGGAAATGGCGCGCCGTATCCGAAATGGTGATCAGGCGGCACTAGAGAGATTAACTAAAGCCAACCTACGTTTCGTTGTTTCTGTAGCTAAACAATACCAAAATCAAGGATTGTCTCTGAGTGATTTGATTAATGAAGGAAATGTCGGTCTGATGAAGGCAGGCAAGCGATTTGATGAGACCAAAGGATTTAAATTTATTTCTTACGCTGTTTGGTGGATTCGACAGTCTATTCTACAAGCGATTGTAGAGTATTCTAGAATTGTCCGTTTGCCACTCAACAAAGTAGGATCTTATAATAAGGTCAATGAGGCTTATTTATCTTTCGTGCAAAAGTTTGAGAGAGAGCCAACGAATGAAGAATTGGCAGAAGTCTTAGGAATGACTGCGAAAGAAATTTCCAATATGCTAAAAGGGAATGGTCGGCACTTATCAGTCGATGCGCCTTTAAGTGGAGAGGATGGCGATTCTACGATGTTAGATGTAATCTCAAGTGAGCAAGATATGACACCTGACGGTCGATTGATGGACCAGTCCTTGAAAGAGGAAGTTCAGCAAGGTTTATCTATCCTATCACCAAGAGAAGTAGAAGTTTTATCTTCTTATTATGGTTTGAATAATCATAAATCTTTGACCTTGGAGGAGATTGGTGAACTGTACGGTTTGACGAGAGAAAGAGTTAGACAAATCAAAGAGCGAGCGATTCGTCGTTTGCGAAAATCATACAATAGAAATGCCTTGAAATCCTATCTAGGATAGTGTGCATTAAAACTATAATGATAAAAGCCGAAATCGGAACTTAGGGTTCTGTTTTCGGCTTTTTTTTTTGTCATAAGGTATCCAATCATTCCAAATAATAAAGATAGTTGGTATGTTTTAACCCTTATAGATTTCAGGCAAAATGGTGAGGTGATTTTATGTTACCGCCCCTGAGTTCCAACGGAAGCGATATGTATCGTAACTAGCACGTAAAAATAAAAATGCCTTGACATTTCTAAATGCCAAGGCTTTTTTATTTAATCTGAGGCTAACCGTGTACCGTAAACCAAATACCGTACACCGTCTTCTACCCAAACAAATTATCATATTGATTACCATTTCCAGAAGATCGTTCTTCTGGTCGGTAAGCAGGTCGTTCACTATTCAGATCCAAACCTTCTGTTTTCTCGCCCATTAACATTAGCGTACTTTTCTTTTCCCATTCTTCTAGCATATTCATCCCTTCTTCTTCAAAGACACCATTTTGTAGGTCGATAGAGTTCATAAAGTTAGAAGACATATCCATAAATCTTTCCATTTCTCCCACTTTATTAGCGACATCGTCCGCAATATTTTCCATCGCAGCATCAAACATCGCTCTTTTATCAGGATCACCCGACATCACACTCATAGCAGATTTCATCGCAGAGTGAGAGGCTTTGATCGCCTTATGTTCTTGTTCTTTGACCATAACCTGGTCTTTAGTATCCTCTAATAGAATTTCAGAGTTTTGATACATTTTGGTTAAAATACGATACATAACCTCCATTTTTTTGTGGAGTTTATTGTATTTGCCATTACTTTCCTTGAGTCTCGCTGCTTTTCTAGTGGACAATAATAACTGCTTTTGATTACCTTGTGATTGTGCTCGATTTGCCAATTTAAGGTTCATTTCAATATCCTTATTGTTCTTAGTCACAATATCTTTCATCTTCCGCATCTGACCTTTTAAGGCACCAATTTGTGAACTCATCTTGCCTAAGTTATCTTGTAAATCATCAATGTAATTTTTCAAAATACCAATCGGGTCAATCGTCACAAACCAACCCGTAATAGAGCGCATCACACTTTTGTACATATAGCTCACTAAGCCCCGCATCTTAGGGTCTAGTACCATATACACGATAGCTGCTAAGACCATCAAAGTGGCACTCAAATAAAGGATATTTCCTAAAATAGTAGTTAATAATCCTGTCGTTAGCAAATAGCCAACACCTGCTGCAATACCTAATAAAAAGATTGCACCAGTAACACCTTCTGGCTTTTGCCAAAAAGATTTTTTAGTAGGTTGCCCTTGAAATTCTGCGAAATCTGCCATGAAAAAACGGTTGCGGGTTGCGGGTTACGGGTTGCGGGTTTAACTCGCAACCCGTAACTCGAAACTCGATTTATAAATAACTATTAAAATTGTCTATGTCTGCTTTGATTTGTTCGATAAAGTTTTCGTGGGTACTTTCGAAGTTATTTTGCGTACCAACAATCTTATCCTTCTCTGCTTGAATTTGTTCATCAGCGGTATCAATCGTATGCTGATGCTTTTCGATTTGAGCGGTTAATTGCTCAATTTTTTCTTTGTACTTAATGATGGCCTCTTTTAATTTTTCAACTTCCTTGATTTTACCACCGACTTTTTGATTGATCCTTTTTTTCAATGCTGCATCAAAATGTTCTTTTTCTTGATTGATGACATTGGCATAGAACTTAGCGGATTCTACTAATTTTCGCTTAGTCAGCCCTACAGTAGCTGCTGTTGCGAAAGCAGACTTAATAGCCGTACTTTCGTCAATACCTAACTTTTCCATAGCACCAAGCGATTGCTTAAATTCAATATAGTCGAACCCTTGTTGATTATTTTTTTCTAACGCCTTAATAAAAAGCGAGACAAATTTTTGTTCTAGTTCGGGGTTATTACCAAATAATTCTGATAAATTCTTTTGCATAGTATTTCTATATTATTTTAGGGTTGCAATTTAGCGTACCTAATTGATACTTCCAAACGGATTTACTTATTTTAATAAATGTAAGTGATTCATTATCAGTTGCTAAGTATATAGTTAGAGCGTCAGGTAGAAAATGGATACGCTTAAAACTAGTTTTGTCAACATCGAGATCAGTTGTCCTTCATTTATCCGTTGTATACTTTTTTTTGTACAACGAACAAATGAAGGACTACTGATCTAAGCGTTGACATATCAATTTTTTATGTGATTATCTAAGATTAAGCATAAACAAACACCGTTTGTGAACCACTTGCAAGTGGGAGAGTCTGTGGATTTCAAAGATTTCTAAAAATCCGCATTAAATCTGCCAAACCTGCTTAATCCATACCACCTATTTTTAATAATAAACTGATAGAATCCTTACTTAGTATAGTTCAAAAAGCATACTTTGTTTCAAACTGGATTTTATTCCCAAATATTAAGTTATAAAATTAACGAAAAGCAAGCTGAAAAGACGGACTTTATAGACGAAACACTGCTTATTTTAGAAATAGTAATTTATGGTATTTGTCTGTATTTGGGCAATTAAAAATTGCTATTGTTCGGAACAATCCCTATATTTAATTTAACAATACAAGCGATTAATAGACTGAACCTTTTTACTAGTTTAATGGTTCATTACGAACAAATAACATAGAAAATATGAGTAACAAAGTAACGACAGGCGCTATTCTTCTAGCCGAACCTTTTATGGTAGATCCAAATTTTAAACGTTCTGTCGTTTTATTGTGTGACCATACTAAAGACGAAGGAACAGTTGGTTTTGTATTGAATAAGAATCTTGGTTTGCAGATCAACGAGTTAATTTTAGAATTTCCAGAATTTGATGCAGAAGTATATTACGGAGGGCCAGTGCAGACGGATAGCATTCATTATATTCACAACGTTGGAGAGGTGCTAGACAACAGCACAAAAGTAGTTGATGGAGTTTGGTGGGGAGGTGATTTTGATAAACTGAAAGGTTTAATTAATGCAAACTTAATCGAGCCTAAAAATATTCGCTTTTTTGTAGGCTATTCTGGTTGGTCGCCAGGTCAATTGGATAATGAGATGGATTTAGGGTCTTGGGTATTGACCGAAATGTATGCCAGCTATTTATTCAAAAGTGAACCCGATTCTTTATGGCAACAGGTGATGAAAAATAAGGGAGATCGGTATGAGGTGATTGCGGATATGCCTGATGGGGTGAACTGGAACTAGTTGCAGTAAGCAGTTTGCAGTAATACAGTTTGCCGTTTTTTAGCTTTATTTCTTAACTCCAAATTTTTGGGAATTTCTCATCATATTTCCTATTAGTTTACCTACTTCATCTGATACGTGTCCTAACTAGGCGGTCTTTGAAAAGGTAATTTTTTGACGCAGAGAGACGCAGATTTTTTATGACTTTTTATGTTTTGCATTTCAAACATTCAACTCTAACATAAGTCAGAGTGGCAAAACATAAAAAGGTCATAATTTCAAACAGCGTCTCTCTGCGTCAAAAAAATCAAGGTCGATACTCCAAAATATCCCCTGGCTGACAATCTAATTCCTTACAAATAGCCGCCAAAGTAGAAAACCGAACCGCCTTCGCCTTCCCCGTTTTTAAGATAGACAAATTCGCTACTGTAATCCCAATGGCATCTGCCAGATCTTTGGATTTCATCTTGCGTTTGGCAAGCATTACATCTACGTTTACTATGATGGGCATGGTGATTTTTTTAGATGGTTAGTTCAGTTTCTTGTTTGAGTTCATTGCCTACTCTAAATACTTCTGCTAAGAGTAAACACACAAACCCTGAGGTTAAGTATAACCAGTCTATTCCTAATAAATCAACCTTAATACTTTTTGCTATGGTTAAGCAATTAGGAGAATCCAAGGGTAAGTTAAAAGTATGAGCCAAAAATGGATACACGATTGGTTTGAAAAAAGCAAGAAGAATCAAAGCTATTCCCATATACTTTAGTCTATTTTTATTTGCTAATTCAAATGGAGTTTTACGAATTACTGATGTTGTTATTTTTTTCAATTGCAGTAAAATGAAAATTAAAAATAGATTAATGATAAAAATAATTCCAACATGGTAGTAAAAAGTGCTAGGAAGTGGACCGTTTTCAAAAGAAAGTTGACCTCTAAAGTTGTTTAAATTTAAAGACGAATCCAAGTTACCTGTAAAAGTGTCTGCTTGTTCCTTTAATTCTAAAGGAATGGTGAATTTAAACGTGCTAGGTGAAAGAATAGCTAACGGAATAAGAGCAATGGTAAAAATAATCCAAAAGATAAACAGCCCATTAAAAAAGGTATGGATTTTCTGAAATCGTTGAATAGATGTATGTATTGGCATTTTAATTTTTTTAGATGGTTAATTCGTTTTCTTGCTGGAGTTTAATGCCGTAACTAAGGATTTCTGCTCCAAAAAGTGAAATGAGGCCAAGAATTAATTCAAATCTGAAAAATGATCCTACAAATGAACCAAACATATAACCTGATTCATAAGCAGAATAATCACCCAAATTGAAGGAAATTAGGTTACTTTCTACATTCTCCGCTAAAAAGTCCATCCCTGCATATTTCATTATGATGGTAGAAATACCTAAAATAATAGCAGCCAATCCAATCCATCTCATCTTTTTAACATTTTCATAGACAAATGGAGTTTTTACCAAGGAAGTCTGCATAATTTTATGTAGCAGAAAAAAGATCAATAAAGGAATTAAGGCTCCTAATATTTAAAAAAAAATCCTGTAGTAGGGTATCGATGCCTTATCCATATTTTGAGGATAATATTTTATATTTCCACTAGCGTTAGTAATTCTAAAATCGTAGGAGCCGATATTTTTATAGGTTATTTTACCCGCCTCTTCAAGTGTGAAATATATTGAAGTACTTACTTCTTGAGGAGATTCAATTATACTTCTGATAGTATTAATTCCTCGGACAAGGAATATAAATGCTATGAATAAGATAAATCTGTGTATAAATTTTATGGTACTTTTAGATGTTTTGTTTTGCATGATACTATTGATTTTAAGTGTAGAAAATTAGGGTTGATTATTTTATTTATTGCATCAAGAATTCTATCATTATCTCTATTATTCGCTTCAGTAAATAAGGATTGATAAAAGCAAAAAATACTAATGATAAGTAAGCAGCTAGTTTAATCGTATTGGTCGTTATTAGATTTTTCATTGTTTTGATTTCAGGTGTTCAAAAAACGGTTAATCGGCCAAAAAATAAATGCGCATTATTTCCTTAT
>CALDTJ010000410.1 GCA_937924145.1 uncultured Saprospiraceae bacterium | reverse complement strand
GATGATGGAGGGTATATCTTTACTTCTATTAATAGAAATACAAAAAAAATACTGCTATTAAAAATTACGAATCAAGGTACTTTAACACCCGAATGTGGAGGTAGTACAGGTGGCGGAAACACGATTCAGTGTAACGAAATTACCATCAAATACACCAGCAATTCAATTGAAATGAATGGGCAGGTTAATAAAAACTATAATTACAAGATTCACGATTTGAATAATGGCTGGGCAGAAGTTTTTAGTTGTACCTATCAATGTGGAGGGAGCCAAACGGCGAATAACTTACAAAGTGGACGGTATTTAGTAAAGATTTTTGATGAATCATGGTCATTGGTTTGTGAGCAAGAAATCAATTTAGGGGCGAATTCCAGAAATAATCAGGAAAACCTAGAGACTTTTACCGTCTATCCCAATCCCGCCCAAGAAGCATTATACATCGAACTAAAAGAATTTATTGGCGCGCAGGGCGAAGTAGCAATCAGTAATATTTACGGACAAATTGTACATCAGCAAACTGTGGAAAGTGTATCTGGTGATGCCCTGCGCCTTTCTTTAGCTAATTTTGTGAATGGGGTTTATTATGTACAGATCAAAATACCAAATCGTCAATTACGTAGCGAGAAGTTTTTGGTAGAGCGTATGTATTGATGTTTTTATTTTAAACCACAAGTGACAAAGAGCATAAAGGAAATTCACAAAATGAATTTCATCTTTGTAAAAACTCTTTTGTGTGCTTTGTCCCTTTGTGATTCAAGAAAAGTCATACTAGCAAGTCTTATAGTAACATTTATTAGCTACTAAAGAATGTTTTAGTTTTTGAATTTTAAAAACTTTTTGTATTTTTATGTTTTGAAACGTAAACATAAAGTTGATAATGCAATATCATATTTTAAACGGCGATGCTTTAAAAGCGCAAATTCCAACCGATAAAATAACGGGCAACTTAATCGTTTGTCGAGAATGTCTAATTGATGGAAACATTGAAGGCGATTCTCTAATGGAATTTTGGGACAATAGATCCGAGTTTATGGAAAAAAACTACGGCATAGGAGTAGGCAGGTATAACGAGCACGCTTTGCCAGAATTTCAAAAAATATTAGAGTTAAGAAAAGAGGATGTGGTCAATTTATGGTTTGGTGATGACTTATTCTGTCAAATGAATTTGTGTTTTATCATCCATTTATTAGATGTAATAGGACTTCGAGATAATATTTTTTTAGTCAAAGCCCAAACGGACAATTGGCAAGAATTCGGCGGAATGTCAGCTACTGAATTAGTAACGGCTTATGAAAATAAAAAAGCAATGACTTCCGAAGAATTCCAACTGATATTGGACTGTTGGAAGGCCTTTCAACAAAATGATTTAGCCCAATTAGAAATATTATCAAAAACACCTACGGCTAACTTTCCATTTTTTCAAGAAGTTATTCAAGCACACATCGACCGATTCCCCAAGAATGGAGCATTAGGCAGACCTCAACAACAATTATTAGCCATCCAAGAAAAATTAAAAACGACAAAATTTGGAGCGATCTTTAAAGCATTCAATCAAACAGAAGGGATTTATGGTTTTGGAGATTTGCAGGTGAAAGCAATGTTTGAGGGATTAAAAAAAGCTAGGGCCTAATGGATAAAGATTTTCTAAAATATTTACATAATTACGCTGTTTGGACGGCGGCAAGAGCAGCCCAAAGAGGTTTTACAACTACTAAAAATATAAGTGCTGCTATTTCTGAAACTAAGTTATGTAAAATTGAAAATGAGCCTATTAATAAAGAAAAGGACTTTGATGATTTTCATAAAAAAAGTTGCAATGAAATTATTGCCTATTTGAGTGGCATTAGAAATAAAAAGGGTGACTTTTTAGAAGTTTCTTATGGTAGAGCTGCAAAAATTATCAATGTTTATTTAAAAACAGCAGTAGTCATAAAACGAGAGGGAAAAAGTAAGCTTGCTAAGTTAATTCATCCGCCTATTGATAGTATCTTATTAAAAATTCTCAATGAGAAATATGGAAATGATTTTAATTTTTCAGGCATTAAATGGACGAAGCTAACTGAAAAGAAATATTTCGAAATCATTGACCAAATAAGAAAGGTAGAACCTGATAGTCTTTGGAAAATAGAGATAGATTGGTCACCAGAAAATTTAAAATGAAAGCTAAAATATACATACACAAACGAGTGAAAAAGCTGTACGAACTTCACAGAAAAGCGATTGAGAATATCCATGAAGATACAAAGGTAATTGATCAATTAACTACTTTTGCGGATACGATTTTTACCGCATGGAAAATACGTGATCCTATTTGCAAAGGGCAAATTAATAACTGGCATCCGACTTTCATAGGCAAATCCTTAGACGTCATTTTTGCAAGTCCATTTACACTCGAAGATGCTCGATTATCCATTGCTAAAGACTGTGGTTTTAAAGATTGGACAGATGCTGAACATCGAGGTAATATACCCTTTAACTTAGCTTTTGAAAAAGCAGTGGATAGTTTATTAAATGGAGATTTAGTGACCTTAAAAGCGCAAATAAAAAATCGTCCTACCTTATTAAAAGAACGGTCAACTTATGGTCATCAAGCTACTTTATTACACTACGCTGGTAGCAATGGCGTAGAAATGTGGCGACAACAAACGCCTTATAATTTACCAGAAATAGTTCAGTTTTTATTAGACGCTGGAGCAGATAAAAATGCGACGATGGCAGTTTATGGAGGGCATCACACTACATGGGAAATGGTAGTTACTAGTGCGCATCCACATGCTGCGGGAGTGGTAGAGGAGTTGCGAGAAATATTAAATTCTTAATGAAGATTATTGAATTTTTTCTAGAAGACCTTCAAGTTAGGCTGTTCAGAATAGAAGATAAAGTTTCCCCGCTTTATAACTTTCCTAATGGTTATAAATTAGGCAGGAATAGCTGACGGATTATGCAGATCAGGCGGATAGGAACGGATTTTTCTTCACGTCACGCTCGAAAATCCGTTTCTATCCGCTTAATCTGCGTAATCCGTCAGCCAATTAAGCATAGTTTTGAAAAGCTTAGCTGTTTTGTGTCTAAAACATTATCCGCCTAATTCCCCCATCACTACTTCAGGATTATCCAAAATAGCCTTAGTCAATAGATAATGCTCCGTTTCTCGATAATCTGTCTTGGTAATTTTTCCATCTTGAAAATAGAATAACTCTGAGTCGGGTACTGCCATAATGATAGGAGAGTGCGTAGCAATAATAAAATGAGCACCTGTTTTTTTGACCTTTTTTAGAATGAGGGCAATCAAACTTAGCTGTCGGGTAGGGGAGAGTGCCGCCTCAGGTTCATCTATCAAATACAAACCTTTTCCAGTAATTCTAGAAGTGAAAAACTTCATGAACCCTTCCCCGTGTGACATCGCCTCTAAATCTTTAGAATATCGGCTGATAAAACTATCTCTTTCTCCTTTTAAAGTACCGAGTGTCAGCTTAATATCTCCACCAGTAAAGGTCGCTTTTACCTCTTCTATTTCTTGATCTAATTCTCTGATTTGTCTTTTAATATTTCTAGAAAAACCAATAAAATCTTCGGCTCGCACAAAAAATCCATGACGTGTTTTTTCTGCATAACGCAGACTTAAATAATTGGCTAACTGATTAGCCGCTGCTAATGATTCATCGTCCTCTAATCTGAAACTACCCGCCAAAGGTACTTCTGTATAAGCAGCAATCGCCTCTAAGATAGTCGATTTGCCACTACCATTCTCCCCCACAAAAAAGCTAATATTTTTTTCGAAACGGAGTTCTTCCAAGTTTTTTATCATAGGCAAATGCCAAGGAAATTGGTCTGCCTCATCTTCTGGAAAGTTTCTTAATCGAAGTGTTGAAAGGATCATGAGAAGATTGTTTGATTGTTAAAATTGTTTGATTGTTATACATTGCTAACAGAAGGGGTTTCTTATAAAAAATATTGGACATAATTTAAGCTGATTTGTCTAAAAATGCGAGCTTTGCCATTCATAATGTCATTAGTTATTGCAATTCAATTAGGCAATATCACAAATCGTTTACTGTCAACCTTG
>CALDTJ010000409.1 GCA_937924145.1 uncultured Saprospiraceae bacterium | reverse complement strand
GCTCCTCACCCAGAATTTCGTAGAAATGGTAAGGAATCGTATTCTTCGCATTATTGGCACTAAAGTCAATGCTGCATTGATGACTGAGTTCCTGACAAAACTCATGCAACTACCTGTCAAGTATTTCGACTCACACGTGGTTGGAGATATTTTACAGCGGGTTTATGATAACAAACGCGTCGAAAGATTGCTGACTTCCACTTCTGCTTTTGCACTTTTCTCTATTGTCAATTTAGTCATTTCAGCTTTTATCTTATTTCTTTTCAATAGAACGATTTTCGGAATATTCCTTGCTGGAATTGTGATCTACTTTGGCTGGGCTTTTTATTGTTTGAATAAACGTAGAGCTTTAGAGACTAGGCGTTTTGATTATGCCTCTCAGAACCAAAATGCCTTGGTTCAGTTGATTTCTGGTATTCATGAAATCAAGCAGTATAATGTAGAATTACAAAAAAGATGGGAATGGGAAGGAATTCAAAAAAAGATCTACGATATCAACACGGAATTTTTTGCAATTGAACAACAGCAAAGATCTGGTGCTAATTTAATCAACGATATCAAAAACGTCCTGATCACGGTCGTTGCAGCACAAGCGATTATTGCACACGACCAAGTCATGTCATTGGGAACCTTAGTCGCTATTCAATACATCATTGGGCAGTTAAATGGCCCGATGGAACAAATAATTAGCTTTTTAGGTCAAGCGCAAGATGCAAAGATTAGTATCGAGCGTATGAATGAAGTTCACCACGGAATTGAAAAAGAGGAAGAGGAAGGTTCTTTGGATATTTTACCAGAAGGTGGAGACTTAACGCTAGAAAACGTTTCTTTTCAATACACTGGTCCAAACTCACCTGCCGTTTTAAGAAATATCAACTTAAAAATTCCTCATGGGAAAACGACCGCCATTGTCGGCTCAAGTGGAAGTGGCAAAACGACTTTATTAAAACTTATTTTAGGTACCTACAAACCTACTAAGGGTACGGTAAAACTCGGTGGTGTTAACCTTGCTGCTATCAAAAAACAAATTTGGCGAAACCAATTTAGTGTAGTAGAGCAAGACGGATATATCTTTTCAGCAACTATGACTGAAAATATTGCTTTTGGAGAAAGTGATCCTGATAAGCGAAAAGTAATTCAATCCGCCAGAATAGCCAATATTCAAAATCATATTGAAAAATTAAGATTAGGATATAGTACCATCATTAGTCATGATACGGTAAGTGGAGGACAAAAACAACGTTTGCTAATAGCTCGTGCGGTGTATAAAGAACCTGAATATCTATTTTTAGATGAACCTACCAACCCATTAGATACCTATAATGAAATGGTCATTATGGAAAATATAGAGGACTCTTTTATGGATAAAACCATCGTCATTGTTGCCCAAAGATTGTCTACTATTACTAATGCAGATCATATTGTGGTCATTGAAGATGGAGAAATTATTGAGCAAGGTACTCATGACTACTTATTGAACTTAAGAGGTGCTTATCATCAAATGCACCGAAATCAAACGGAATTGACTTATAGATAAAAAAATAAGTAGTCAGAAAAGTATTAAGTCTTTGCACTATAACTTTGTAAAAGTTTTATTAGTTAAAGTCTAGCTTAGCAAAAATGCTACTGCTCGGTCAACATCTAGCTATGAAAACTATTGTGCTCTATGTGTTTTTACTATGTGACTACTGTGGTAAAATAGTGTCTAGTTTTGCACTTCAGTTCCATATGTCTTTCGTAAGTAATATTCCAAATCGATTCAAACTAATTAATTTTGTACTAGTTATAATAGAAAAGAAAAATACAAGATGTCTGAAAAAATACTGGATTTAATAATTATTGGAGCAGGCCCTATCGGGTTAACTTGTGGAATCGAAGCTAAAAAGAATGATTTAGATTATCTAATTATAGAAAAAGGAGTATTGGTCAATTCGTTATTTAATTTTCCTACGAATATGACTTTTTTCTCCACTTCCCTGTTATTAGAAATTGGAGATGTACCGTTTATCTCTCATAATATAAAACCTACTCGTCAAGAATCTTTGGAATACTATTACCGAGTTTATCAAAGTTGGGATTTAAAAGGCAAATTTTATGAAGAGGTTTTAGAAGTAGAACGGCTAGGAGATATTTACCGCTTAAAAACCAATAAAGCTACTTATAAAACCAGAGCTATTGTCGTCTCTACTGGATTTTACGACATCCCTAGACTGATGAATATAAAGGGGGAAAAACTACTAAAAGTAAAGCATTATTACGATGCTCCTCACGCTTATATTGGACAAAAAGTGTTAGTGATTGGAGCAGCAAACTCTGCTTGTGACGCTGCATTAGAATTATATTACAAAGGTGCTGAAGTAACTATGTCGGTCAGAGGAGAAAGTATTAGCCATCGAGTTAAATATTGGATAAAACCCAATATTGAAAATAGAATTAAAGAAGGATCAATTACAGCTCATTTTAATACAACCGTAGAGGAAATAAAAGAAGATGCTGTAGTTTTAAATACTCCTGAAGGCCAAATTGAAATAGAAAATAATTGGGTATTAGCAATGACAGGCTACCAACCAAATTTTGATTTTTTCAGAAAACTAGGAATAGAATTAGCCGATGACGGTTTCCTAACACCCGTTCACAATAAAGAAACTTTGGAAACCAATATGCCTAGTATGTATATCGCTGGAGTGATTAATTCTGGTTTGCAGACTAGCAAATTATTTATTGAAAATACCAGAATTCATGCGGGGATGATTATGAGTGATTTGAAGAAGAAAATTGAAGTAGCTGTGGTATAGTAGTTATGAAATAGCCGCCAGCCCTTCGAGGACTGGCGGCTATTTTGTGGCTAATTAACCTACCGCATCCATAATCTGCTCAGCGTGCGTCTTAGTTTTTACTTTCTTAAATATCTCTAAAACCTTTCCTTCCTCATCAATTACGAACGTTGTTCGATGTACGCCTTCGTATTCTTTTCCCATAAATTTTTTTAACCCCCAAATGCCATAAGCCTTGATGGTTTCTAGTTCGGTATCCGCCAATAAGCTAAATGGAAATTCAAATTTTTTGATGAAATTGGTGTGTTTTTTAGGGCTATCTGGACTTACACCCAATAGCTCAAACCCTTTCTCTTGTAGTTCACTATAATTATCTCTTAGGTTGCAAGCCTCCGCCGTACAACCTGGCGTATTATCCTTTGGGTAGAAAAATAAGATTAACTTTTTACCAGCATAATCTGATAAAGAAATTGTTTCTCCTTTCTCATTTTCTCCACTAAAGTTAGGTGCTTGGTCTCCTATATTTAAATGTGTCATAGTTGCTTAGCTTTTAATTTTATTTTTAAAATGTCTAAAGCAGCCTAACAGTTCAATGATTAATTTGTTTATTGGGAATCGATGATATTACTGAAATAGGGGAAGTGTTAATATTTTAGGAAGGAAAATAAGTAAACCAATAATTGCCGCACCAATTGCGATAAATAGAACAGCACCTGCTGCGGCATCTTTAGTCTTTTTGGCTAGTATGTGATAATCGGGAGAGACTAAATTGGTAAGGTGTTCGATAGCGGTATTAAAAGTTTCTGCACCAAAAACTAGCGCAATCAAACCAACTATCGAACACCACTCAAGCGTAGATATCTTAAAATAAAAACCTGCACCAATAGATAATAGTGCAGCGAAAATGTGAATCTTGAAATTTGGCTGAGATTTGATTACCTCAAAAATACCTTCAAAGGCATAACCGAAACTTGCTATTCTTTCTTTTATAAAACCCATTCGTTTTACTTTACTCGATGCCAAGTTTGCGTTCTATAAAAACCCGTCCAATGCTTGCCCCGAACCTTCAATTCATCAGGCTTACCATCTTCGAACCAAAGACTACAACCGTAAATATTGCCACTTTCTGGATCTAAGATTTTTCCTTTTTTCCAATATCCATCGTCTTCCTTCATGTCCTCAATAATCACTAATCCCATGACTGGTTTATTCTTTTTATCTCCAGGACATTGGTCACAAATGGTATCAGGCGCCGCAGATAAAATTTTGGTGATTTTACCATAAATTTTTCCGTTCTGTTCGTAAATAGTCACATTTGATTTTTCCTCTTGGGTTTCGTCATCAATAGATTTCCATACTCCAATAGGCGATTGGCTAAAAGCTAAAAAGGTACAAAAAGTAAAAGCTACGGAAAGTAAAAATTTCATGTTTATAATTTTAAAATAAAGTAATTGCTCTAATATCTAAACTTAAAGATGTCAAAAAAAGTTGTTGTAGCATTTGAGATCAACCATATTTTTAGCTGAACTGTTGTAAAATAGCATTCAATCGTTCTACTTCCACAATATCCGTTTCATAGTAGGGTGCAGCAAATAAGGATTTAGTTGTTGCGGGAATCACTTTTTTGGCAGAAGCATGAACTTCTTTTGCACCTGTATAATTGATAAAGTCTGCAATATTTTCACTTTTCAAACCACTTCCAGGTAAAATTATTATATCGTTATGAGCTTGCTCTATCAATCTTTTTAGTACATCTTGCCCCTCGATGGCAGTTGTGGCTAAACCTGAAGTCAGGATTCTATCAAACCCCAAATTAATCACATCTACTAATCCTCTAATTGGATCTTCTAAACAGTCAAATGCACGATGAAAAGTAGTTTGCATGCCACTCGCAGCAGTTATTAATTGGCTGTTTCTTCCTAAGTCTATTCTATTTACATCATCCAATGCACCAAAAACAACTCCATCAATGCCGACTTTTTCACAAAAAGCAATATCCATTTCCATTTGTTCTATTTCTAATTCAGAATAATTGAAATCTCCTATCCGTGGTCTAATTAACACAAATATGTCAATCGTCAATTTTTCCCTGGCCAATTGGATAGTAGCAGGACTTGGTGTCAATCCACCTTGTTCTAAGTTACAGCATAATTCTATGCGTTGCGCACCACCTGCTTGTGCATTAATAGCAGACTGAAGTGAACCTGAACAAACTTCTAATAACATTTATTGATTTGTTAAGCTTATTTTAAAATAGGATCTCACCAAAATTTTAGCACTCAATATGCTGTTGAAAATGTAGCAATATATTGATAGCTAAAAAACTGCAAGAAATAATTTTCCGTTTTTTAAATGGGTATTTTTTCGCCAATACAAAGGTATAGTTTTGTAAGGTGTTGATAAAAGGCTAATTTTACCACACAATTTTAGTAATGATAAAAATATTCCCCTCTATTTTTTATCATTCTATTAACCAGAACGCAACTTGTTTCAAAGAATATGAAGAATCACTATTGGATCTTAGCGGTAGTTTTCACTGGATTAATTGCCTGCCAAAACACTTCTAAAACCGCATTAAAACCATTAAATCTATTGCAACATGGTATTCCAATTACGATCATGGCACCAGATAGTGCTAAGGTCGTCGCTGGAAGTTTGAGTTTTTCACAAGATATTACGGTCAAAAGTGAAGCTGACAATTTCGATTTGCAAATTTTTGCTTACGATGCTACCACAACCGATTTATCTTCTGTCAAAGCTAGTCATTTAGCCGAAGTCAAAAGTAACGCCTATTTCTCAGAAATCATTCAAGAGGAAGATGCAGGATTTATCTACTCTACCGTTTTTGATTCTACGGCTACCAATTATGGCTTCAAGTATTTAAAAATTCAAGGGGATAAAGAATATATCTTTCAAACTGGACTAGTTGGTACTTTTGGATTGGATGATGTAAAATTGATGTACGACGCAGTTAAGAACGAGCAGAAGTAAATAATAAAGAAATAAGGTTGGGTGGCTAAATCACTCAAAAAACTAATTAATTTAACAAGGTATATTAATTTATGCCTACGACTATTGATTGGATGAGCCTCATCACTCATCGCTCAAAACTCATCATTAAACAACGATGGCTGGACAGAATTTTGTAGATTACGTGAAGTTATTTTGCCGTTCTGGTAAAGGAGGAGCTGGGTCTGCCCATTTTTTTAGAGATAAGCGGACCGCTAAAGGTGGTCCTGACGGCGGAGATGGTGGTCGAGGAGGACATATTATTGTAAGAGGTAATAGAAATCGCTGGACATTACTCCATTTAAAATATAGAAAACACGTTCATGCTACTGATGGTATGGTCGGCGGTGGAAGTCATAGTTCTGGAGCAACTGGAGAAGACATTATCTTAGAAGTACCATTAGGCACTATAGCTAAAGATTTCGAAACAGGAGAAACCCTTTTTGAAATCAATGACCATGATGAAGAACGGATTTTAGTAGAAGGTGGAAAAGGAGGTTTAGGTAACGCACATTTCAAATCACCAACCAATCAAGCACCTCGATATGCCCAACCGGGTAGAGAAGGATCGGAAGCTTGGATGATATTAGAATTAAAATTGCTGGCAGATGTTGGTTTAGTTGGTTTCCCAAATGCAGGAAAATCTACTTTACTCTCTGTTGTTTCTGCTGCCAAACCTAAAATTGCGAATTACGCCTTTACAACCCTAGTTCCAAACCTCGGTATCGTTGAATACAGAAATGGACAATCATTTGTGATGGCAGATATTCCTGGAATTATCGAAAATGCACATGAGGGAAAAGGAATTGGTCATCGTTTCTTAAGGCACATTGAACGAAATGCGACCTTACTTTTTATGATCGCTTGTGATGCTGATGATATTAAAAAAGAATACGCAATTTTACTGAATGAGTTAAAAATGTATAATCCTGAACTATTGGACAAACCAAGAGTGCTCGCTATTACAAAATGTGACTTAGCTGATACTGAATTATTAGAACTACTCAAACCAGAAATTCCTGAAGATGTTCCTTATACCTTTATTTCTTCTGTAGCACAACAGGGTCTAGTTGAACTAAAAGACTTACTCTGGAAAGTCATGAATGAAGATATTTAAAGCCACCTGAGATTTGTTAGATTTTGAAAATCTAACAAATCTACACGCTCTTATTAGACATTGCTACTAACCACATCTAACAGCCTCACCTATTCAATTGCCTATTATTTAGCAAATACCGCTTTTTTCAAAAACATAATATATTATTTATCGTATAAGCTAAAGTTTTAATTTGACTCCGAGTAATTAAGTCCATTCACCATTATTTTACTAATTATCATAAGTTTCTAAATTATAATTCCCAGTTCTTGGACACATTCACTTTGTCAAAGAACATAATTTTCTTAAAAACCGATTATTAAGATGACTAAGATACTGACCTCTTCAACGATTTTAGCCCTTCTCCTTTTTGTTAGCGTCTCTTTAAATGCTCAGACCGAAGACATGAAAAATGCCTTAGGTTTTAAGGTATTATTTCTCGACTATTATACGCCAAATTCTGGTCCTTCAGCTACTTTAGACGACATTTCCAATGGCTTTGAGATAAGCTACAATCGCTATTTAAATAATTATTTAGATTTTACTGTTCCATTGAGATTCGGGGTAATTGACTTACCAAATGATATAGATAATAGAGCAATGGTAGGCTTGGATGCCATCCTCAAAGCAAAATATTATAAAGAATCTAACCTAGTTACGCCCTATTTGTATACTGGAGCTGGCTATGCCTTTGAAGGTGATAACGTAGGGCATTTTCAAGTTCCAGCTGGGGTTGGATTTAATTTTCATGCTTGGAAAAGAGCTGTAATTAACCTACAAGCAGGTTATAGATATTCTCCCACTACAGATAGAAATGCCTTAGAGTTAGGCTTAGGTTTTATAGTCAACCTAGGGCCTTTAGACCCTAGCGAAAGAGATAGAGACGGAGATGGCGTTCCTGATAGTGTGGATAAATGTCCTGCTACTAAAGGAAGTAAAATGGCTCAGGGTTGTCCAGATAGAGACCGCGACGGCATAGCTGACAAGAAAGATAAATGTCCAAATGAACCAGGACTAGCAGAATTTGAAGGTTGTCCAGCAGATAAGGCTAAACAAATGGACGAAGACAATGATGGCGTTCCAGATATAGAAGATGATTGTCCTAAGCGACCAGGGCCAGTAGAAAATAACGGTTGCCCCGTGAAGGATACGGATGGAGATGGTATTCCAGATGCAACGGATAATTGCCCTACTGAATTTGGTCTATTAGCTACTAGAGGTTGTCCTGATGGAGATGGAGACGGTGTAGCTAATAAAGACGATTTATGTCCGACTGAGGCTGGTGTAGCTGCTTTAAATGGCTGTCCTGATAGTGATGGCGATGGGGTCGCTGATAAAAACGACAATTGCCCTAATACTGCTGGTTTAACCCAATTCAATGGTTGTCCAGATACTGATAACGATGGGGTCGCTGACCCTAATGATAAATGCCCGACTACTGCTGGTTCAGCTGGGAATTTCGGTTGTCCTGAAATCAAGCAGGAAGAAAGAGATGCCTTGGCATTAGCCATGAGAGCGATTCGATTTGAAACAGGCAAGGCTACTTTAAAAACTTCTTCTTACAATGTCTTGGATCAAATTACTGCTATTTTAAATCGTTATCCTAATTATAAAGTGAGTATTGCTGGACATACAGATTCTGTTGGTAATTCGGAGAGAAATTTAACTTTGTCGGAAGAGCGAGCAAAATCTTGCTACAATTACTTATTATCAAAAGATTTTGATCCTAACCGCATGAGCTTTATTGGCTATGGAGAAACACAACCTATTTCTAGCAATAGTACTAGAGAAGGTAGAAGAATGAATAGACGAGTAGAATTTAATTTATATTTAGAATAGAATTACAGCACTCCCTGTGCTATCAATTTTCATCAATGAAGAGGCTATACTTTTAAAGTGTAGCCTCTTTTGTATTAGAACAGGTTATATTTTTTTAGCAGATAACCATTCTTTATTTTTGTCGTAATAATTTTTATCATGGCAAAGAAAAAAACCACAAAAAACGATACCGTTCAAAAAGAAGTTAAATTGAATACTCCTTTTCATCATAGCTTTTGGCGAAGCAATCTAATTGCAGCAATTTCCCTTTTCGTTGTAGCTATAGCTTTATACGCCTACTCCACTACGTTCGATTATGTATTAGATGACCAAATCGTTTTAACTAATAATAATTTCACAAAAAAAGGGTTTGATGGCATCTACGACATTATGACCAAAGAGAGTTTTGTCGGTCGTTTTGGAGAACAAAAAAATCTAGTTACAGGTGCTAGATATCGACCGCTTTCCATTGTTACTTTTGCCATCGAACATCAGTTTTTTGGAGCTAACCAAGCCGTCTCTCATACCATTAATGTGCTGCTTTACGCACTTTTGGGCTTACTACTCTTTAGGGTTTTCTCTTTATTCTTTCCCCAAACAAACAATAAGGGCTGGTATCTTTCCTTACCGTTTTTAGCTGCCCTCTTATTCGTTGTCCATCCCGTACACACAGAGGTCGTAGCCAATGTCAAAGGACGAGATGAAATTATGACTTTATTGGGTGCTTTAGGTGCTTTGTATTGTACCTATAAATTTGTTTTTACTAAAAAATATTTATTCCTATTCTTTTCTTTTTGCACTTTCTTTTTGGCTTTATTATCAAAAGAAAATGCTTTGACTTTTTTGGCAGTGATTCCACTATCTCTATATTTTTTCACTAAAACGTCTTTTAAAAATATCATCGTTTCTTTGATCCCATTATTCATTGCTGCTATAGCCTATTTATCAATTAGATACTTAGTCATCGGTTACTTTTTAAGTAGCGATGGGGCACCAATTACGGATATTATGAATAATCCGTTTTATGGTTTAAGTATGAATGAAAAATTTGCGACCATTTTTTATACACTTGGACTTTATATAAAACTGCTTTTCTTTCCACATCCTTTAACGCATGATTATTATCCTTATCAAATTCCGATTATCAATTGGGGTGATGTTAGGGCCATTCTGCCGCTAATATTACATATTGGTTTAGGAGTTATTGCCGTATTGGGTTTGAAAAAGAAGTCCATTCTATCTTATGGTATACTCGTTTATTTTGCCACGTTATCTATCGTTTCTAATTTGCCTTTTACGGTCGGTGCTTTTATGAATGAGCGATTTTTATTTATGCCTTCCATTGGTTTCTGTCTAATACTAGCTTGGCTTTTGGTAGAAAAACTACCGATCTTTTTTAAAAATAATTTTATTAAAAATGGTCAAGTCGCTAATTATATAGGATTGGGCTTTTTAGGAATATTTTTGTTAGGCTTTACTTTTAAAACTATTGATCGAGTACCTGATTGGAAAAATAGAATGACCCTAAATTTATCTGGTGTAGCTGCCTCTCCTAATAGTGCCCGAGCCAATTGCTTTTTGGGAACAGCCATTTTTGAAACAGAGTACAAACCATCTAACGATAATGCACAGAAAAAAGAATTGATAAAAGAAGTCGCTTACTTTATTGACAGGGCATTAGAAATTCATCCTAACTATGGTTCTGCTTTAATTATGCACAGCGGAGTAGTAGCAGAAGAATATAAATATGACAGAGACCTAAAAAAACTATTAGATGAGTTTTATTTTATTCTAACTAAAAAATCGAATATTCCTTTTATTGGAGAATACCTCGCCTATTTAAGCAATCGTGCTGATAAAAATCAATTGTCTAGTTTCGCTTATAAAATAGGCTATCAATATTTTGCAGAAACTAAAAAGGATTATAATAATGCCATCAAATATTTAAACTACGGCCTACAAGCTGCACCTAATGATAGAACTTTAAATCAGTCTATGGGTAATATTTATCAATTATTAGGCGATAATCAAAAGGCAGCAACCTACCTTTCTAAAGTCTCTAATTAAAAGAAAATATTTGTTCAAGAAAAAAAATAAAAAAAACTTTCATTTATAATAGGGGGGGATGGTAAATGTCGTGTCTATACCTACACAAGAGCTGATGAACGACTTACTTTGCCCAATAACTTTATCCAAAAACCGGATCATTCCAGAAGTTATCCGATTAAAAAATTAAGTATGAAAGTTAAAAACAACACATTTATTCTCGAGCATTTTCCACTTTTCAGTTCATTGAATGAAACTGAATTAGAATTATTGCAGGACATGACTGAAAAGCATGTCGTTTCAAAATATAGTTTTATCTATTTGCCAGACGAGGCATCTAAGCACATCTTTTTCTTATCGAAAGGTAGTATCAAAATTGGTACGCACTCTTCAGATGGAAAAGAAGTCATTAAATCTGTATTGCACCCATTAGCAATGTTTGGAGAATTAGCCGTCATCGGTGAAACACATCGCCAAGATTTTGCTCAAGCCATGAATAATGAAGTGCATTACTTATCTTTAAAAGTGGAAGATTTCAAACGATTAATGCAGTCTAACTTTGCTTTATGCAGTCACGTCTTATCTATGATGGGTAATCGTTTGATGAAAGCAGAGAATAGATTAGAAGGCTTAATTTTCAAAGATGCTCGTACTAGAATTGTTGATTTCATCAAAGAATATGCAGAGGCAAGAGGAAGACAAGTTGGATATGAAAGATTATTCAAGCACTCTCTAACGCAACAAGATATTGCGAACTTAACTGGTACTTCTCGTCAAACAGTCACCTCTGTTTTAAACGAGTTGAGAAAATCAAATTTAATCTATTTCAACCGAAATAGTATCTTAATAAGAGACATGGCTAAACTAGCGTAGAGCTGAGCAGCCTAAAGAGTTTTTTACAATTTAGTTGTTAAATGCAGTTTCCAAATGGTGATTGATTTTATTATCAATTACCATTTTTTTATGCCCACAACTCACGTATCTGGCACCTTCAAGGTTGCCTGGTACTTGAGTTGCTGTAAAGTTTAAACGATGTTAAACGATGAATTAAGTCTCCAGACCTGCCCGCAAGCATTCAGGCGGGCTTAATTCGAATATCATAGTCGTCTCTTGACGACATAAGCAACATACGCTGGTCAGGAGACCAGCAGATATTGATTTCAAGTCTGGAGACTTGAAATATCGGTTTTCATTAAATAATAAATGCCAAATCCCAGCATCCAAAAACTAAATCCTAATAGCAAATACATGGAGATTGAATTTCTATCTTTTTTTCTCAAAGAATTGTAAGTCTCTAACCTGATACGTGAATTGCTGTAAAGTTTAAATGATGTTAAACGATGAATTAAGTCTCCAGACTTAATTCGGATATCATAGTCGTCTCCTGACGACATAAGCAACATACGCTGGTCAGGAGACCAGCAGATATTGATTTCATGCCGATAACTATCGGCAGGAGACTTGAAATATCGGTTGATTTTATTATCAATTACCATTTTTTTATGTCTTTTAGTATCATGGACTTTAGTCCGTTTTTAGTGTATATCCTACGGACTAAAGTCCGTGATACTAAATCACATCCTTCAAAACCGCCCAAATATTCTCCGCAACTAATTGATGCCCCTTAGCCGTAGGATGAATTCCATCTGCTTGATTTAACTCAGGAATACCACCAACATTGCTTAAAAAGAAAGGAATTAAAGTCGCATTATTTTCTTTAGCCAATTTTGAGAAAATACCTCTAAATTCAGTTGTAAATTTCTCGCCCATATTTGGC
>CALDTJ010000408.1 GCA_937924145.1 uncultured Saprospiraceae bacterium | reverse complement strand
ACCGTCAATGCAACAGGCTTAGCGAATTACGAATATAGTATCAACGGTGGCTTGACTTATCAGAGCAGCCCAACTTTCACAGGTTTACCAGCAAGTTCGTACTTAGTGGTTGTGAAAGGAGGAAGTTGTGAAGTACCGTATGCGAATAACCCAGTTATCGTAGGAGGTGCGCAATCACCAGCGATTACAGCAGTACCAACCGTGAATCCTTCTTGTGAGGCGGATGATGGTACGATTACGATAGAGGCAAACGGTGCAACGAACTTAGTATACAGCATCAACGGAGGTATCAATTGGGGTACAGAAAATGTATTTGCAGACTTAGGAGGTGGTACCTACTACGTTGCAGCAGCAAGTGCGGATTTAAGTTGTATTACTTACTACCCACCAGTTACCTTGACGAAACCAGTAGCGCCAGTCTTTACAGATGTTCGATCTACGAGCCCATCTGATTGTGGTGAAAATGATGGTACGATTACCATCTTAGCAGCAAGTGACGAAGCAATTGAATACGGAGTAGATAATGGCTTGATGACCGTATGGCAATCAAGTAATAACTTTATCAACTTACCAGCAGGTATTTATGATGTATACATTAGAAATGCAGGCAACACTTGTGTGACGCCTTATGCATTAAACAGCATTGAATTAGCAGATCCAGCAGCACCATCATTGGATGCAGTAGCGATTACTCAACCAACGGATTGTGGCTCGGATAACGCAACGATAAATATTACAGCTAACGCAGGAAGTACTGCCTTAGAATACAGCATCGACGGAGGTATCAACTGGAATAATTTCGCTTACTACGAAAACTTAAAGCCAGGTACTTATAATGTCTTTGTAAGAAATCAAGGTGGAACTTGTGAAGTAGCTTACTCTAACAATCCAATTGATGTTAGTTACCCAGACGGAGCAACGATAGTGGAAGTATTACACGATCAACCACAAGATTGTGCAACTCCTGATGGACGAATAGAAATTACTGCAGAGGGAGGCGCAACTGACCTAATTTACAGTATTGACGCAGGTCAGACATGGCAAGAGAGCAGCATCTTTGCAAATCTAACTGGTGGAATTTATAACATCAGAGTAGCCAATGCAGACCGATCTTGTCCAGCGATCTATCCAACCATCGAATTATTTGATGCGATTGGTGGAACGATTGATGGTGTAACTGTAAACAATGGTTGCGACGACGGTACAGGAAGTATCAGTATTGCTACGACAAGTAATACACCGCTTGAATACAGTGTAGACGGTGGCGTAACTTATCAAGCAAGTAACAACTTCTTGAATTTACCAAACGGTACTTATAATGCAATGATTAGAAATGTCAATGATCAATGTGAGGTTGCTTACGCAAACAACCCGATTGTTATTGACCTTAACTTCGAATCAATTAATAATGTATCAACGACAGAACCAACTGGCTGCGATACGGAAGACGGTTCTATCTCTGTCAGCGCAACAGGAGCTAACTTAGCTTACAGTATTGACGGTGGTATTAATTACCAAACTTCATCAGACTTTAATAACCTTGGAGCAGGCGTTTACAACATCTTCATAAGAGATATGGCGACAGGATGTGAAGAGGCATACGTTTTCAATCCACTAGAATTAGTTGAGCCAGAACAACCAACTATTTCAAATGTAGAAGTAACGAGTCCAGTAGATTGTGATGCGAATAATGGAGTAATTACCATTGTTGCAAATGGTGACGGTGGCTTACAATACAGCTTAGACGGCTCGACTTGGAGTAATAATAATACTTTCATCAACATGTTACCTGGCTTATACAATGTTTGGGTAAGGAATGAAGATGAGAGTTGTGCAGCAGCTTACATAAACAATCCAGTAGTGATTACAGCGCCATCAGGTCCATCAATTGTGGACTGTGTAGGTAGCAATCCAACTGATTGTGATGTAAACGATGGCTCAATGACGATCATTGCAAATGGTGGAATAGGAAACTTGAAGTACAGCATTGATGGCGGAGCAACTTGGCAGATATCAAATGAGTTCACAGGCTTAGCAGCAGGTGTTTATTCAGTAGCTGTTGCCAATGAAGATGAAACTTGTAGAGCGATTCACCCATTATGTGAATTAGTCGCACCACAACCACCAGCAGTGAATGATGTATTAGCAGTTAGCCCAGATGAGTGTGGCGAAGACAATGGTTCTATTACCATCTTAGCAGACGGAAACGGCGGCTTAGAATACAGTATTGATGGAGGCGCAACGTTCAGTGCAAATAGTTTCTTTGGAAACTTAGCAGCAGATACTTACAACATTATCGTAAGAAATGCAGCTGACAATTGTAATGTAGATTACGGTCCAGTTACTTTGGATGCACCAGCGGCACCAACCGTAGTAGCAGGAATGGCAGATGTTTCTACTTGTACAGGTAGTTCATTACCAGTAAGCATTACGATTAGCGAAAACATCGCACAATACACCATCTTAGGAAGTGGAGGTTACTTAGATGCCAACGTAAATGGCTCAACTTTAACTTTCGATGCTTACTTAAATGGTGTGGTGAATAACTTCACAGTTACCTTAGAAAATGCAGATGGTTGTTCAGTAGTTGAAGAGTTTGCGATCTTCCAAGCAGGAGATCCTGAGGCAGACTTCATCGTACACAACCCAACCTGTGCAGCAACAGATGTAACGGTTGAATTCACAGGAGATGCTAGCCCAGGGGCAGTATTGACATGGGATTTAGCAGGAGCAACAGTTGTATCTTCTAGTGCAGCTACTACTACGGCACCAGCAGGAGCTACCTTGGTAGTTCAGTGGCCAACACCGGGTGGTAAGACAATCAGCTTAGACATCAATGATGGAGGCTGTGAAGACAGAAAAGTTCAGAATATTAATGTAAATAAATTACCATTCGCAGATGCAGGAACAGACGTCACGATTTGTGATGGAGAATGTGTTCAGTTGAATGGTATTGGAAATGGTTCTCAATATGTATGGTCACCAGCCATCGGATTGAGTGCTACCGATATTCCAAATCCAATGGCTTGCCCACCAGTAACTACGACTTATCAGTTATTAGTAATGGGTGCAGAAGGCTGTATGGTGATGGATGAAATAACAGTAACAGTTGCAGGAGAATTAACAGCAAGTGCAGGACCAGATGAAAATATCTGTATAGGCGATGCGGTACAATTAAATGCAACAGGTGGTGTGAGCTACGAATGGAGTCCAAGCACAGGATTAAGCAATCCAAATATTGCGAATCCAATAGCGACGCCACAAACGATCACTACTTATACAGTGAAAGTAACTAGTGCAACAGGTTGTGTAGGAACGGATGAAATGGTCGTGACCGTGAGTCCTAAGCCAACCGTGGATGCAGGTATCAACAGCATGATTTGTGTAGGTGAAAATACGATGTTGTCAGCAACAGGTGCAATTAGCTACACTTGGAGCCCAGCAACAGGCTTAAATGCAACGAATACACCAAACCCAATTGCAAGTCCATTAGTAACTACCACTTATACAGTAGTTGGAACGGATGCAAACGGTTGTAAAGATACGGATGAAGTAACTGTAATTGTTGGCGGAAACGCTCAAGCAAATGCTGGAGCTGATGCAACGATTTGTGTAGGCGCAGAAACGCAATTGAATGCAAGTGGTGGAGTCACTTACTCTTGGAATCCAACAACAGGATTATCTAATCCAAACATTGCGAATCCAACAGCAAGCCCAAGTTCAACTACTACTTATACTGTGACGGTAACTAACTTAGAAGGTTGTATCGGAACGGATGAAGTGACAGTGAGTGTGAACGGATTCATTGCAGCAAACGCAGGTGCAGACCAGACCGTATGTAACGGAGCAGCAGCCTTCTTAAATGCAACGGGTGGAGTCAGCTACGTATGGAGTCCAGCAACAGGATTAAATAATCCAAATATTGCGAGTCCAACAGCTACACCGAGCGTAACTACGGTTTACACCGTAACTGCTACGAACGCACAAGGTTGTTCAGCAACGGATGAAGTGATTGTAATGGTGAGCGATAATGTAGTTGTAAATGCAGGCGCAGACCAAACGATTTGTAGAGGTATGGCTGCGGTACTAAACGCAACGGGTGGAACGACTTACAGTTGGAGTCCAGCAACAGGTTTAAGCAATCCAAATATTGCCAATCCAGTAGCCAATCCAACGACGACTACGAATTATACAGTAACTAGTACCAACGCACAAGGTTGTACAGCAACGGATCAAGTAACAGTGAGTATCAACGGAGCTTGTGATTCTGATGGAGATGGCTTGACAGATGCAGAAGAGGACTCGAATAGTAACGGAATTGTAGAATTCGGTGAAAGTGATCCGAATAATCCTTGTGATCCATTCGGTGCAACTGCGAACGCAGGAGCTGACCAAACAATCTGTGGAGGTTCTGCGGTATTCTTGAATGCAACGGGTGGCGTACAATACGCATGGAGTCCAGCAACAGGATTGAACAATCCAAATATTGCTAATCCAACAGCGACTGTAAATGCAACTACGACTTACACTGTAACAGTGACGGATGCAAGAGGATGTACGGATACCGATCAGGTAACAATCAATGTAAATGGCAACATCAATGTAGGCATTAGCCCGAATGTAACAATTTGTGGCGATCAACCAGCCTTCTTGAATGCTACGGGTGGTACAAACTACACTTGGAGTCCAGCAGCAGGATTAAATAATCCAAACGTTGCGAATCCAATTGCAAATCCAACAGAAACAACTACTTACTGTGTGACGACGACGAATGCTCAAGGTTGTACAGGTACAGCTTGTGTAATAGTAACCGTTGTTCCGGGGCCAACAGTAGTTGGTTGTCCAGACAAATATATCTGTGACGGAGGAAGTGTGAGATTGACTGTAAACGGTGGAGTAAGTTGGACATGGAGTCCAGCAACTGGATTAGATAATCCTAATTCACCAGCACCGAACGCATCACCAAGTCAAACAACGACTTATATCGTAACTGGAACAGACGCAAACGGATGTTCTTCAAGTGACGAAGTAGTAGTTTTTGTAAATGAAGGTATCAATGCCAATGCAGGGCCAGATCAGACCGTATGTTCAAGCACAACTACGCAGTTAAATGCAACGGGTGGTGTAACGTACAACTGGAGTCCAACCTTCGGATTAAGCAATCCAAACATTGCGAATCCAACGTTGATTCCAATTGCGACTACGACTTACACGGTTCAAGTAACCAATGCAGAAGGCTGTACAGGAACAGACCAAGTAACAGTCTTTGTAAATAATGATATTAATGTAAATGCTGGAAATGATGCGACCGTTTGTAGCGGAAGTGGCACCCAGTTAAATGCAACAGGTGGTTCAAATTATGTATGGAGTCCAGCAACTGGCTTAAGCAATCCAAATATTGCCAATCCAGTAGCTAACCCAACAGTAACGACCACTTATACGGTAACTACGCAAGGTGCAGGCAACTGCTCTGGTAGCGACCAAGTAACAGTCTTCGTAACACAACCTACGGAAGTAGTGGGCTGTGAAGACAAGACAATTTGCCAAGGAGGAAGTACTCCATTGAATGTAACAACTGGCGTATCTTACTTATACACTCCAGCAACTGGCTTAAGTGACCCAACAAGTCCAACACCAGTAGCTAGCCCATCCGTAACGACGACTTACACAGTCTACGTAACTGATGCAAACGGATGTACAGGTAGCGATCAAATCACCGTATTTGTAGCCAACGATGCAGCAATAAGTGCAGGACCAGATCAAACGATTTGTACAGGCACAGCAGCAGGATTAAATGCGACAGGTGGAGCGAATTACGTATGGAGTCCAGCGACAGGATTGAGCAGCACAACAGTTGCAAATCCATCAGCAGCACCATCCGTAACGACGACTTACACCGTGACTTCTACAACAGGTCAAGGTTGTACAGCAACAGATCAAGTAACCGTCTTCGTCACGAATAGTGCAAATGTAAATGCAGGAATAGATCAAACGATTTGTTCTGGAACAGCAGCATCACTAAGTGCTACAGGAGGAACGAATTACAGTTGGAGTCCAGCGACAGGATTGAGCAGTACGAATATTGCGAATCCAACAGCGTCACCAGCAGTAACAACGACTTATACGGTAACTTCTTCAAATGGAAGTTGTTCTTCAACGGATCAAGTAACGGTCTTTGTGAATAATAGCACTGCAGTGAATGCAGGACCAGATCAGACAGTTTGTTCAGGTACAGCGGCAGCATTAAATGCGACAGGAGGAACGACTTATAGTTGGAGTCCAGCGGCAGGATTGAGTAATCCAAATATTGCGAATCCGTCAGCAGCACCAGCAGTAACGACGACTTATACGGTAACTTCTACCAACGGTAGTTGCTCATCAACAGACCAAGTGACGATTACAGTTACAAATGGTGCGAATGCGAATGCAGGTGTTGATCAGTCAATCTGTGGCGGAGGAAGTGTTCAATTAGCAGTCCCGACAGCTATCGGGAGCGGAACGACTTACAGTTGGAGCCCAGCAGCAGGATTGAACAATCCAAACATTGCAAATCCAACAGCATCACCATCAGTAACGACCACTTATACGGTAACAACTACTTCAGGAAGTTGCTCAAGTACAGATCAAGTAACTGTAGCAGTATTAACTGCACCAACGGTAACACCAAGTGTGACAAATGCGGGTTGTTGTGGAGATGATGGAAGCATCTACTTACCAGTAGTTGGAGGTTCAGGAAACTTTACTTACGCATGGACACCGAATGTGGCTAATAGCAATACTGCCTACAACTTAGGAGCAGGAGTGTACAACATAGTAGTCACCGATCAGATGGGATGTCAATTAGTTACCGATGTAACAGTCGGACAAGACTGCGAAAATTGTGTAGCGATTGCTCCAGAAAGAGAAGTATGTGTGGGTGAAAATGCTATAAACGGTGAGATTTGCTTACCAATTGGCTTAGCGGATATAGGAAATTATCAAATCACTACAGCAGGTTCGACCATTGTACCGAACCACGGCTGTAACTTTGAGAACTTAACCGCTTACTCTTATTCTTTATTACAAGGAGCAGGAAACGACGGACCTTATAAGATTGATAACTGGACAGTGAATGGTACTGTTTATACAGGCATGGTTGATAACATGACAGAGTTAACTAGTTGGATGAATACTATTGATCCAACGGGTAACTGGACATTGAACTCGCCAGTCTTAATCATCATGGGAGGTAATCCAATTGCCAACTACGGTGACATGAAGATCACGCATCAAGTAACTTGGATCGAAACTACTTTAAATCCAAATGTAACGGGTGTTGCAACGGGAACTTTAGTAGAAGTACCAATGAACGGTGCCAATGAATTAATAGTAACGATTAGAGATACTAGAACTTGTTGTGAAGAAACCGTCTTGTTGAGAAGATGCTTTGATAATACGCCACCAGTACCAACGTGTACGGAAGAAATCGTAGCAGATCAAGCAATGACTCTAACAACGACTTGTGGTACAGCAGCCAATGTTTGTATTGACATACCATTAGAAAGCATCTTAAACTACGACATCACAACGGATGGAGCAGCTTACTCAGGTGGATTCATGGGATGTAACTTCGATACATTGTTTGCTTACACTTACTTCACAATGCCAGATAGAGGTGCTAATGGACCATACCAATTGAGATCTTGGACAGTAGATGGATTCACGTTCTCTGGACCATTCAACAACTTGACAGAATTAATCAACTTAATGAATAGCTGGGATCCTGCTGGAAACTGGAGTCAAGATGAAAATACCTTAACCTTACAAGGTGGAATGGCATCAAGAAAGTACGGAACAATGGACATCGAACAAGTCAACACTGGTGCCTTTGCTATCCTAGAATTGAACTCTAACTTATTACCATTAGGTACACAGTTAGCTTTCGAAACTGGAACGCATGAGGTAGTGATGACCAATAAAGCAACTGGGTGTACAGATCAGTTCACAGTGACTGTCAACTGTAATGAGCCAAAAGCGGAATGTGAAGACTTCATTGCTCAATCAGCAGCAAGCATAAACATCGGATCTTGTGACGAATTGGCTACCTTCTGTGTAGAAATTCCAGCAAGTGACTTAGGTATCTATTCTATCGACTTAAACGGTAGCATCTATACTGGAGCGATTGAAAAGTGCGATACAGATGGCGGTTCGATTCAGTTATACGCTGGAGAAGGTAAGAACATCTTTACTTTCACCAACGAATTGACCGAGTGTACGGATCAGATAACAATCAAAGTAAATTGCTTACAGACTGGCGGTGCTAAAACACCAACTTCTACGGGCATTGCTTTAGATAATCAAGTAACACCAACGATTGGAGGCTCAAGAGTCCCAATGACTGGAAGTACGACGGTGATAACGCCAATGAATGAGTCTTCTAGAATCACGGTTATTGAGGAAGATCAAGCAGCAGCAAGTCATCCAAATGTGATTATTTTAGAGCAACCTCAACATGGTACGTTAGCAGTCAATGCAGATAATACAGTGACTTATCAGCCAGAAGAAGGATACTGTGATAATAAGCGAGTGGACTTCTTCCGATATGAAATCTGTACAGATGAAGGATGTGAAGAGGCAAGAGTAGATGTAATCGTAGAATGTACACCAATTAAAGTGTACTCTGGATTCTCTCCAAATAGAGATGATATCAACGACTACTTCAAGATTGATGGCTTAGAGAACTATCCTGAAAATGAGTTGAAAGTGTACAACCGAGTAGGTAAGTTATTATTCCAAGAGCAAGGCTACAACAATGATTGGGGTGGCGAAGTTGACGGAGCAATCTTACCAAACGGCACTTACTTCTACATCTTAAATGATGGAAAAGGTAATCAGTACAGTGGATTCTTACAAATTAGTCAATAGAAGAGGCGAGAGGTGAGATCACTTCGTTGAGAGAAGTGAGATCGAAAAATAAATTTTTCTTTCAGAAGTCAGACAAGTCAAGTGTTCAACGAGATGAGTCTGACTTCTGACAGTCATCGAAGATGACGATCTCTCTTCTGACAACGAAGTGGTCTGACTTCTCTCTTCTAAAAAAATAAATAAAAGGTTTTTAAGAAACAGATGTTCCTAAAATTGGTTGTTTGAGGGCTTGCTTTTGCAGGCCCTTTTTTTGTTTTGCTGTTACTTAAATTGTGACTTAAGCATAAAATAGGAGTCTATAAAGCGATAAATTCTCTCAATTTATGCATGAAGTCTTGTCTTTTTCATTAAGGGCAGGGCTTTCGTATTTTATGGCTTTATATTTTTGGTGGTGACGGAGTTTTACTCCTTATTTTGAACACCTTATCCAAAAAAGGCAAGAAAGTGTCAACTACTTTTATTACTTGAATAAACTTGTCCATTCATTCGTTATTTTTTTTATACAACTGATAAATGAAGGACAACGGATCGAGATATTGACAATTTAATACCGAATATCTTCCCCCTGTTCGCCAACATAAAAGGTAAAAGACCAACCAACTCTAAAGCCCAATAAAACATCAAATCGGCTACTATCATCTCGACTTTGCGTATTAAAATTAACGCCACGTCGATTTTTAGTAAACGCCTCCGTTAATTCGAAACCAGCAAAGAAATTAATGCCCGTTTTTCGATTAAGCTGTTGATAACCAATGAATTGCTCGAAAGAAAGACCATTGGTCAAAAGATCATACCCTTTGATTAAATCACCTGCTAATTGATCGGCAGCACCTGTTTCGTCTTGGATTCTAATTTTGTGTTGCAAGAGTCCAGCCCCTATGGTCAGTCGGATACCAGAGCGTTTATTTTTTTGCGAAAGAGGAAAGAGTTTGCCAACGTGACCACCTGCATAAAATCCTCTTTCTCGTAAAAAGACCTCCGCATAAGTTGCTTGTCCAGCACCCACGCTACCTAAGATAAAACCATCAGAATCTCTTAGGCTAGATAAGGCATCTTCCTTTACTGTATTGCCAAAAAGGTTATTTCCTTTTAAACCAAAAATAAGATTTTTCTTTTCCGTAATAAGGTCTAAGCCACCTCCAAGACTAAAGTTATTGCCGAATCTATTGCTTAAATCTCCACCAGGCAAATGAGCGCCGTAAGTAAAGTTTAAAGTGATGACTGTGTAGGTGTTATTATTATTCCTTTGAGCGAAAGCTTGAGAGGTAAGACAAAGAGCACTGACAACTAAAATAGATTTAGTGAGAAATTGAAAATTAAAAAAAAACTTATTTCGCTTAACAATACTATTTTGAAATATAAAATTTATCATATTCGATTTAAAATTATTATTTATTTGTAAAGCTACTAAAAGAAAAAGATTTGTGCTCTTACCTAAAAAAGCCTAAATTTGTCAAAATTCCACTATACTTACCTACTTCTGATATACTTCCCACATCACTTTCAATGGTACAATTTTTGTCATTTGGTACTTGAATTAACTTAATTAACTTTCAATTAATCAACGCCTTAGCAACTTATTAATTATATTATCAGTATAAACAGTTGCCCCTTTTCGTTGGTTCTAATGTAAGGCATTGGCTTTTAAGTAGGAACTAATGATTAATAATCAATAATTAAATGTAATAGCAGGGCGTTCAAATTCAACTTATGAAAAGAGTTCTAATTACAGGAGCAGCAGGTTTTTTAGGGTCTCACTTATCTGACCGATTTATCAAAGAAGGCTATCACGTTATAGGGATGGACAATTTGTTGACAGGAGATATCAAAAATATCGAACACCTGTTTCCTTTACCTCAATTTGAGTTTCATCACCATGATATCACGAATTATATTCATGTTGCTGGTGAGTTAGATTACATTCTACATTTTGCCTCTCCTGCCAGTCCAATTGAGTATCTAAAAATGCCGATTCAGACGATGAAAGTAGGTGCTTTAGGAACTCATAATGTATTAGGAGTTGCGAAAGCCAAAGGCGCAAGAGTGCTTGTAGCCTCTACATCAGAGGTGTACGGTGATCCATTGGTGCATCCACAAGTAGAAGAATATTGGGGGAATGTCAATCCAATCGGACCAAGAGGAGTATACGATGAGGCCAAGCGTTTCTTAGAGGCGATTACGATGGCTTATCATACTTATCATAAAGTAGAAACTAGAATTATTCGTATTTTTAATACCTATGGCCCACGAATGAGGGTGAATGATGGACGAGTGCTACCAGCGTTTTTCTCTCAAGCAATTAGGGGAGAAGGTTTGACTGTTTTCGGTGATGGCTCACAAACACGGTCTTTCTGCTACGTAGACGATTTAGTAGAAGGTATTTACCGACTATTGATGAGTGATTACGATATGCCAGTTAACATTGGTAATCCAGATGAGGTCACTATCAAAGAATTTGGAGAAGAGGTCTTAGCCATGGTTGGTAATCCAAAGGCGAAGTTAATCTATAAAGAGTTGCCAAAGGATGATCCGAAAAAACGACGACCAAATATCACTAAAGCTAAAGAAATCTTAGGTTGGGAACCAAAGGTATCGAGAGCAGAAGGAATGCAAAGAACTTACGAATACTTCAAAACGGTCGTAAAAGTAGACGAGGCAGTAGAGGCTTAGATTTTTGTTAGATTTACAAAA
>CALDTJ010000407.1 GCA_937924145.1 uncultured Saprospiraceae bacterium | reverse complement strand
CTAAATTATAGCATTTCGCCCTTCTCTGGGTAGGAGCGAAGTTCTTATACCAAGTTACTCTGTTCGTTCAAAACATCCAACATCAGGAGTGCTTGCATCTCTAGTTACCCCCAATATATCAGCGGTCACACGCGCAATAGGCACACCAAAACCATCAGCAATAGATAAGGAATCTAGTGTATAGTCGTCTTCACTAGGATCTTTGAATAATGGTAGATTGGTTTCTCCTGCGCCTGGTTGACAAGGAATACAGTTGTCAAAAAAATCAGGCGTATCATCTTCTCCGACTAAATCATCTACTTTGACAATACAATTTTCAAAATTATAATCAAAAGCGGCATCATCAAAATTTATTAAGTCAATCTCATCCGATCTTGAACCAAAAATAATAGAGTTTTTAAAGTTGGCTCGTAGGTCATTTGCCTTTCTTGTAGAACATAGCTGAAGTTCATCGGTACAGACGACATTGCTCATGGAGAGTGCTGAATTATCAACACCATAACTGGCTAAAGTACAGTAGGTAAAGTCATAATTTCCACCGTAGGCCAATTGTACTGCATTCCCCCCATTTCCTGCAAATAAACAATTTTCTGCAATTATTCTGGAATGAATACCTATTAATCCACCACTGATTGCATTTAGAATCTGCGAATTATTAATAATCAAAGTAGAAGAAGAATCTGCAATGATACCGAAACGAGCATTTTTAATAGTGGCGTGTTCGATTTTATTGCCGCGACTGGTAGCTGAAAGATATATTCCACCCCATTGTCCTGCTACATCTTGGAATGATTCTTCTAGTCGGTCGCCTTGGATGGTTACGGGGCTTTCTGCGGTACCTTCTATGCTTAGTCTGCCATTTGGTAAGACGAAAATAAAACCATCATTATAACCCTCTCCAAAAATACCTTGACGTACAATACCGCCGTGTATGAAAATTTCTGTTCCTGCTGGAATATTTAAAGTACAACTGTCTACAAATAAAGCCCCATAAATCACATAAGGTTTAGGATCATCAAAAACTACCTCCCCCAAATCACAACTTAAAAAAGCACCACCGCCTTGGCTAAAACGATCAGGGATATAGTTGGCATTTTGTCCCCATGCTTCTAATCTGACTGCTCTTTCTGTACCATTCAAGTCCACTAATAATCGCTCTCCAATGACATAAGGACTAATAGATAAAGGATTATCTGGATCAACGGTCACTTCCGCAAAAATGTATAAACTATCACCCGCAGCGACTTCTAGATTCGTTGCCTCGTTGGTCGGAATACCATCCACGTTTATTCTAAAAGAAGAAGCGTCCCCTTCCTCCAAAGCAATTCTATTGATGTTAATAGGTTGGCTATTAGGATTGTAGATTTTTAAAATTCGGGTAGCTGATCCTATTTCCGTAAATACGGTATCAAAGCGTAAAGTATCTGACGAAAAAGCCAATTCAGCCGAACTATCCGTTATAAAATCTTGGTCTTTTCGACAAGAAACGAATAGTAGAACGAGCGAGACTATACTGAGGAATAATATTCTATTCATGTATGTTTTAGATAATTAGACTTTATTTTTAAACGATTAGTCTTTCCAGCACTCGAGTGCTGGAAAGACTTAGCACACGAAAAAATCAGAATAACCACTATAAATAATAAATTAGTTCTGGAGTTAAGAGATTGGAAGGTAATTGACCCTTCAAGCATTCAATCCTTATATGGAACGAAAGAATAAACGCAAAGTTAGTTTATAACGTATAAATCAATCAGCAATTAACTGGAATTATTAAATACACACTCCTTTGTCCGAGTTGATACAAAAAATGTACTTAGTTTTGCACTATTTTTACAATTAAATTATTTAGAACGAATTAAGGTTCGAATTACAAATCTACCATGTTAGCAATTATTGATGTCATTATTCCAGCTTATAACGAACAAGACTCTATCGGTAATGTACTGAGAGATATTCCGAAAGCATTAGTTAGAGAAGTTATTGTTTGTAATAATGCAAGTACGGATAATACGAAGACTGTTGCTTTAGAGAACGGAGCTACGGTAGTCGATCAACCCTTAAAAGGGTATGGTAATGCCTGCTTGAAAGGAATTGCTCACGTTAAAGCTAGACCGCTTGCTGAACAACCTGATATCATTGTTTTTTTAGATGGAGATTATTCCGACCATCCCGAAGAAATGATAAAATTGGTGACTCCTATTTTGGAAGATGATATGGATATGGTCATTGGATCAAGGGCTTTGGGAGATATGGAATCTGGCGCGATGATGCCCCAACAGATTTTTGGTAACTGGTTGGCGACCAATTTAATTCGATTGTTTTACAATTATAATTTTACAGATTTAGGTCCTTTTCGTGCGATTAAATGGCAACAACTAGTAGCTATTGATATGCAGGATAAGACTTTTGGTTGGACGGTGGAAATGCAAGTCAAAGCAGCTAAGCATAAATTAAAATGTACAGAGGTAGCAATGACTTATCGTAAAAGAATTGGTGTTTCCAAAGTATCTGGCACATTGAAAGGAACTATTCTGGCAGGGCATAAGATTTTATGGACGATTTTTAAATTACTCTAAAAAGGTCTAATTGCTAACAAACTAGTACGAAAAAGCTTTGCTACAACAACTTCTGAGTGATTTAACGGTTGTTTGAGCGGAATAGAGAGAAATGGCTGAAATTACTTGTCGGAAAACGATTATTTATAACTGAAAATAACTTAATTCAATGTCCATATTGGCATATATAATCTTAGGAATTTATCTGGTGGCTTTATTCTACATTACAAGCTATTGTCTCTTGCAATTACATCTGTTGTACAAATATCGTAAAGGTCAACCATTAGCTATTGCTCCGATCAAAAAAGAGGAAGTAGTGATGGAAGATTTACCTTTTGTAACGATTCAATTGCCGATTTTTAATGAGTTATACGTTATTGAACGATTGATTGATCGAGTAACGGAATTCAATTACCCAAAGGATAAGTTTGAGATTCATATTTTGGATGACTCGACGGATGAGACGATAGAGATTGTTCGTAAAAAAGTAGATTATTATAAAGCGAAAGGATTCAATATTGAGCAAATTTGTAGAACCGATAGGACTGGTTATAAAGCAGGAGCATTAAAGGAGGCAACAGAGCAAGCAAAGGGAGATTTTATAGCTATTTTTGACGCAGACTTTTTACCAAATAGAGATTTCTTATTAAGTACCATTCCTTATTTTAACAATCCTAAAATTGGCGTCGTTCAAACTCGTTGGGAGCATATCAATCAAGACTATTCGATGCTAACCAAATTGCAAGCCATGCAATTGAATGTTCATTTTACAGTAGAACAGCAAGGTCGAAAGTCAGGTAATTATTTATTGCAATTTAATGGAACGGCTGGAGTTTGGCGAAAAGAGACCATCGCAAGTGCAGGTGGTTGGGAGGCGGATACTTTGACCGAAGATCTAGACTTAAGTTATAGAGCGCAATTGAAGGGCTGGGAGATTATATTTTTAGAAAAATTTGGCTCACCTGCCGAATTGCCTGCTGAAATGAATGGTTTAAAATCTCAGCAATTCCGTTGGATGAAAGGTGGGGCAGAGACGGCAAAAAAGATGCTACCTACCATCTGGCAATCTGATCTCAATTTTGGACAAAAATTCCACGCCACAGGGCATTTATTAGGTAGTACGATCTTTATTTTTGTTTTTATTGCGGGGGTATTTAGTGTGCCGCTATTATTTGCCATGCAGGAGATTGGCTTTGATACACGCTACTTTGGTATTTTTTTAATTGGCTTATTATCTGTAATTTCGGTTTATTATGTGGCGAATGTTTCGGCAGAAATAAAGGACGAATCTTATGTTAGAAAAGTGATGAAGTTTATCCTACTCTTTCCTGTATTTTTAGCACTCTCGATGGGGCTGTCCCTGCATAATACGATTGCTGTTTTACAAGGCTGGTGGGGCAAAGAATCGCCGTTTGTTAGAACCCCCAAGTTTAATATTAATGGGATAAAAGACACTTTCCGTAAGCAAAAATATTTCAAATCTACTATTTCTTGGACGACTATTTTTGAAGGTTTGTTAGCCATTTATTTTTTATTTGCCGTTATTGCAGGTTGGCAAATGGAAGAAAACGCATTCTTAGCTTACCATATTTTATTGATGATGGGTTTTGGAACTATCTTCTACTATTCTATTCGTCATTTGAATTTGAGGTAAAAACGGTTTAAAGGGGTACGGTTGACTGTACATGATTGGCTTGGTATTCATTATGAAAGATTTAATTTTGAAAATTGGTGCTGGAGTAGTTTTAATTATCCTAGTTTATCTACTTGGTTATGAAACTGCTCGTAGTGATTTTAGCCAATTAATATTTTTATACGGTACTTTTTTTCTAGTTTACTTAGGTGTCTTTCATTATACTAAAACGCCAAAAACACTTACCTTTTTTATAGGATTAGCCATTTTTTTAAGACTTCTCCTCGTCTTTACGATTCCTAATTTTTCCGATGATTTATACCGCTTTATATGGGACGGTCGCCTAATTACTCAAGGAATAAACCCCTTTGACCACCTCCCATCTTACTACATCGAAAATAACTCTTCCATCACTGGTCTGACTCCTGAACTCTACGCACAACTTAATTCTCCTAAGTATTTTACGATTTATCCACCCGTCAATCAAGTTATTTTTGCAACGGCAGCTTGGTTATTTCCCAATAGTATTTGGGGGAGTAGTTTGGTGATGAAGAGTTTTCTTTTTCTTTTTGAAATAGGTAGTATTTTTTTAATTTCTGACTTATTAAAGCAATTTCGACTGCCTGCTAAAAATGTCTTACTCTATGCACTCAACCCACTCATTATTATTGAAATAACGGGGAATATTCACTTTGAAGGAGCGATGATTTTCTTTTTGCTATTAGCTATTTGGTTAATGGTTGTTAAGAAAAGATGGATATTTTCGGCTATTGCTTTTGCGCTTTCAGTAGCATCTAAGTTATTGCCTTTGATGTTTTTGCCGTTGTTGGTAAGGAGAGTTGGAGGCTTAAAAGACAAAAGATTGAATTATAGTAAAAAGGATACCACTGGCACTTTCCCCCTCTGGAGGGATGAGATGCTTTCTTCGGGGAAGAAATTGAAGAGGAAAAAAGGGGGAGGAAACACGAATGGATCAATTACTCAAGATACGAAATTCCTCCCCCCGACCCCCTCCAGAGGGGGAGAATCTCAGAGCAGCTTTTACCCTTTAGACTTAATAAATAGTTTAAGTGATTTTATTAAAAGCCGAGTATCTATTACTGAATGGCTAGGATTAAATTGGAAAAAGGTAATTACCTATTTTTCGATAATAGGCATCACTTTAGTCCTCCTTTTTATTCCATTAATAAATGGCGTATTCCTCTCTAATTTTGGCGACAGCTTAAATCTCTATTTCCAAAAATTCGAATTTAACGGTAGTCTCTATTATTTCTTTCGGTGGATTGGTTTTCAAGTTAAAGGCTATAATATTATTGGTACGTTAGGCCCTGTTTTGGCACTTTCTGCTTTGACGGGGATTCTGTTAATTACTCTATTGGAAAAAGAGATGAGTTGGGAAAAGGTCTTCGAACGGATGCTATTTGCGGTCTGCTGCTACCTTTTTTGTAGTGCTACGGTACATCCTTGGTATGTGGCAATGCCGATTGTATTTTGTGTTTTTACTCGATTTAGATTCCCTATCTTATGGTCAGGTTTGATCTTTTTGACTTATATCAACTATAGTTACGGAGAATATTCTGAAAATTTATGGATGGTAGGAGTGGAATACGTTTTGGTGTTTAGCTACCTTATTTATGAATTAATTTACGTAAGTAGGCATAAAAAGACAAGTGCGTAGCTGCCATCTCTACTTTATTATTTTTTATAACACGGAAATTTGTAACACGGAATTAGCTGTTGATGGCAATAATTTCGAACAAAATTTAGTGAGTATTTGTCAACACCCAATTCCGTGTTATAAAATTTCCGTGTTAATTTTCTCTTCGCTTTGAATTGTTCTCACTTACTTAGTTGAAGAGATTTTATTTAGAAAGCAACAGTTACTTTGATAAAAAGAAAAAAGAGAGTAAAGATAAAAGTCTCTACTCTCGGTTCTCTATTCTCTATTCTTTATATAAATTTAGTAGCACCAGGCTTAGCAATTGGAGCAGTCTTCCAGTCTAAATCCCAATTGAAATCTTCTGCTTTTGGCCCTAAAACTTCTTGGGAATTTAAAGCCTCGTCCCAAGTCAATGTTTTTCCAGTATAGGCGACCATTCTACCCATAATCGCTAACATCGTACTATTGGCTGCTCTGATGCCATCATTCATTGGGTTACCATTTCGGATCGATGCGAATAATTCATCGTGTTCCGTTTGGTACATATTATTTTTGTCTTTTTTGCTGTGCTCATTTTCCCAACGCCAGTTCTTTTCTCCTTTGATCTCATGGTGATTCCAAACATTGATATCACAACGCCCTTTTGTACCTAGCATCTCTATACCATAAGCTCTATCTGTTCCTTTTTGTTGGCGACTATGGTGCAAGCCTCTTGAGCCATCGGGATATTCGTAAGTAATGGAGAAGTGATCGTAAATATTACCATATTGTTCTTCCACTCGACTTTGTCGGCCACCATTACCAGAGGCTTTTACTGGTAAAACATCACCCTTCGCCCAAGACATTAGATCCAAACTATGAATGGCTTGCTCGACAATGTGATCGCCTGATAACCAGTTATAATACACCCAATTACGCAATTCTTTCTTGAGTTTACCCCAACTTGGTTTGGTTGCTCTCCACCAAGATGCGCCTGTATTATAGGTATTGTAAATAGAAATAACATCTCCAATATCACCATCTAATACTCTGTTGAAAGTATCTCTTTTGGGATAATCATATCTCCAACAGAAGCCAGACATAAACCCTAAATTCTTTTCTTTAGCAGCCTTTGCGGTTGCCATGACTCTTCGAATACCTGGTGCATCAATCGCTACGGGCTTTTCAAAGAATACGTGTTTGCCAGCTTCGATACATGCTTCTAAATGAGCTGGTCTAAAATTAGGAGGTGTTCCTAAAATGACTACATCGACATCTGTTTCTAATACTTTTTTGTATCCATCAAAGCCAATGAATTTATTATTCTCAGTGACTTTAACTTTATCAGCAATGTCTTCATTTAAAAGGGCATCATAAGCCACTTTCATGTTTTCTGGATAGACATCTGCCATTGCTGTTAAAGCGACGTTTGGATCTGCGTTTAAGGCTTGTACTGCGGCGCCTGTACCTCTACCTCCACAACCTATTAATCCAACTTTCAACGTATCAGCATTAAATTGATGATTGGGTTGAGTATTCGCTAAAATATTGAATCCAACAGAACTAGCGGCTAAAGTAGAACCTGTTAGTTTCATAAATCTTCTTCGAGAATTATTCGGTAGTATTTTTTTCATGGTAAAAATTTTATAGAATGAATAGCGAATCTACTGATTTTTTTGGAAATATAAAACCGTTGTCGGTTATCAGTTATCGGTTGTCAGTTAGGTTGGAGGAGCAACCGACAACTGCTAACCGATAACTGACAACTGAATAACTGCACCTTTTTCAAATTTTAGTTTTATTTTTGCAAAAAATAATATTAAAGTATGACGGTACCTTTTATCGGAGAAGATATAATTGATGGTGTGACGGAGGCATTGAGTGACAATGAAAATTATTATGATGAGATAGTTGCGGAGATGCAGGGCAAACAACCGATTCTTTTCTCTTACCTATTGTCTGAAAGTTTTAAATTATTGACGAAAGAAGAAAGCGATTTTCTTTTTTATTTGGCAGTAGTTGTTTGGAAATCAGTCGATGAACAAGTTCCTGAATTACCCATTCTGATGTCAGATAATATTGAAGAGCAAGAAGAAAAGAGTTGGGCTATTTTGAATGAATCCAAAGCCAAGCAATTTAGAGATAAATTGGATGCTTTTTTTGATAAATATCCACAAGAGGATTTATTAGCCTTTGTCGAAGATGCTTTGGTAGATGATGAAGATAGTTTTGTGACTAAAGAAGGAAGAGAATTATTATTCATCGGTTTAAAAACAACGATTGATACTCTTTGTGGAATTGCGGTATAATTGTTGATTTTATATAACTTGTGTATTGTTTTACTTTTGCAACATTTCCTTTGATGGCCTGTTTAACAGGTACTACTTTCATTTTACATTAAAAATATGGCACTTTTAGATAAAGCAAATTTGATTATTTACAGAATTCGAGAGAAAGGCTTGGAAGTCTTCTTAGTGAACCCTTCTGAAAAAAATCAGGCGGAGGAGGAGTGGACTTTGCCGCAAGGTAAAATCAGTGATCCTGCTAAAGCAATTGCTCTATTACAAAAAGACCAGACTTTTGAGTTAGATCCTGTAGAGAATGTAGAAGGGGAAGCAGAGAATGCGATTGCTGTAGAAGGTGATTGGCATGACATTCCTTCTTTGAAAAGCTTAATTAAGGAAGATGCTAATTTCATGAAAACAACAATCAAAGAAATGATTCCTAACTTAGAACAAGAAGGGACTTATTTTGCGATTAAGGAGGCATTCAAAAAAGTGCTACCTAATCAATACGAATTTTTAAAAGAATTAAAAGATATTATTAGAGATAAAAATAGTAGTAATTTCTAAAGTTCACTTTATGAGATTCATCTTTATTAAAAAAGGCGATACGGTTTAAATCCGTATCGCCTTTTCTGATTTTTAGTAAACTGATTTATGATTTATCGCTCCATGACCTCTAATAATTCTACTTCAAATGCTAAAGTCGTATGCGGTGGAATTACATTTGGAAAACCTTTCTCCCCATAGGCCAAGGCAGAAGGTACTACAAAAAAAGCTTTACTACCAGGGTTCATAAGTTGCAAACCTTCATTCCAACCGGGGACCATATTTCCAATATAAAATTCAATCGGTTTTCCTTTTTTATAAGAAGAATCAAATACCTTCCCATCCAAAGTATAGCCTTTATAATTCACCTTGACCCAATCGCCCCAATCGGCTAATTTGCCCGTTCCTTCTTCAATCATTTGATAATATAATCCTGATTCTGTAGCCTGTAATTCTATGCCTTCGTCCATCATGTAGTTGATGATGGTATTTTTATCCTTTTCAGCTTGTGTTCTTGGATTGGCGATTAATTCTCCTGCCATTGAGAGTAATAAATCTTCCTCATTTTCTGATTTTTTTACTTCTACCGTATCTTTTGGCGGTGGGGTAGGGTTGCCACAGGAGAGACAGAAGATAAATAAGGAGAAGAAGTAGAAAAGAGAATATTTCAATGGAGAAGGTTTTAGATTTTTGGATAAACGTATCGGACATTTTCAAAATAGACTTGTTACCCTTTGAAAATGACCATATGAAATTTAGATTTTTTCGATAGTTTTCTTTAAAAATTTGTTGAATAGTCCTTCTATTGAAGAAATTTTTAGAGGAAAATAGCGGAAAAAGATATTTTCAGATGGTTATAA
>CALDTJ010000406.1 GCA_937924145.1 uncultured Saprospiraceae bacterium | reverse complement strand
TAACTGTAAATGATACACAAGCACCAGTATTCTCAGGTGTACCTGCGGATATAACAGCAACTTGTGGAGAAGACACTGGAAAAGGTGGAGCTTTACCTATCACTGAAACGGATAATTGTGATAGCGATGTAGAAATCACCTTCTCAGAAACTTCGGATAATGGAGATGATGGTTGTGCAGGTACAGTGAATATCACTAGAACTTGGATTGCGACTGATAATTGTGGAAACACTACTTCTGCGGTTCAAGTCATTACAGTAAGTGATGATACTGCACCAGAAATTACGAATGTTCCTGCTGATGAAACAGTAGAATGTGATGCATTAACCGAGGCAACTGACCCAACGGTGACGGATGATTGTGATAGCACACCTGCTTTACAATTAGACGAGCAAAGAATCCCGTCCTCAGACGGGAGCGATTGCGCTGATAGTTATGTATTAGTAAGAACATGGACGGCAACTGATGCATGTGGAAATACCGCAACTGCACAACAAACAGTCGTAGTGAATGATACTACTGACCCAGTTTTAGCAGCTGTGCCAGCAGACATAACAGTAGGTTGTAATGAAACAATTCCAACTGCGGATAATGTATCTGCGACAGACAATTGTGATTCAGATGTAGAAGTAACCATCGAAGATGTAGAATCAGTTGACCCAGACTGTGAATTAAATAGAACAATTTTAAGAACTTATACCGCAACGGACAATTGTGGAAATACTGCTACTGCTCAACAGGTAATTACCGTAGGAGATGCAGCGGCACCAGTATTGGCAAATGTACCAGCGGATGCAACGGTAGAATGTGATAATGTACCAAGCGAGTCTACAGCAGTAACTGCAACGGATGATTGTGATAATAATCCAGTAGTAACAGTTGAAGATGAAAGAGTGAATGGTGATTGTGAAGACAGCTATATTATTACCAGAACTTATACAGCAACTGACGCTTGTGGCAATACTTCAACGGGTGTTCAAGTAATCGTTGTAAATGATACCACTGAACCAGTCTTAGCAAATGTACCAAATGATGTAACCATCAATTGTGATGAAGATCTACCTTCTTCTGACGGTGCAACAGCTACGGATAATTGTGATAGTGATGTAGAAATTACAATCGAAGATGTAGAATCGCCAAACGGAGATTGCGAAGGCTTAGGTTCTATCGTAAGAACATTTACGGCAACTGATAATTGTGGAAACACCGCAACGGCACAACAAGTCATCGTTATTCAAGATGCTAGTGAGCCAGTCATTGTAGGTGTGCCAGCAGATGTAACGGTAGAATGTGACGATGTACCAGTCATTGCAGAACCAACGGCAACGGATAACTGTGATACCAATCCTGCAATCGAATTTGAAGAAACTAGAGCAGAAGGAGATTGTGCTGATAGCTACGTATTAGTAAGAACTTGGACAGCGACCGATGCTTGTGGAAATGCAACATCTGCACAACAAGTGATTACGATTGATGATACGACTCCACCAGTATTAAGCGGTATTCCTGCGGACATCGATGGAGATTGTGCGGAGGGCGCAGGCAACCCAACAACGGGTGTAACTGCAACTGATAATTGTGATAGCGATGTAGAAATTACCTTCACGGAAGTAAATGAAGATGGAAGTTCAGCGGATGGTTGTGCAGCCAATACCGTAATCATCAGAACTTGGATTGCAACGGATAATTGTGGAAACACTGCGATGGGTACACAAAGAGTATCTATTTCAGATAGTGAAGTGCCAGTCTTAGCAGGAATTCCTGCGGATGAAACAGTTTCTTGTGACGAAGTACCAACAGCGGCTGAACCAACCGTAACAGATAATTGTGATGCGTCTCCAACGATTACTTTAGACGAAAATAGAGTAGATGGAGATTGTGCAGATAGCTACACTTTAACTAGAACTTGGACAGCGACTGATGCTTGTGGAAACACATCAACAGGAACTCAAGTAATTATTGTCATTGACAATACTGACCCTGTAATTGGTGAAGTGCCAGCGGACATCACATTAGATTGTAGCGCAGCATTGCCAACAGCGGATAATGTAACGGCAACTGACAATTGTGATTCAGATGTAGGAGTAACAATTGAAGATACAGAAACAACTGATTCAGATTGTCCAACAAATAGAGTAATTACTAGAACTTATACTGCAACTGATAATTGTGGAAATATCACTACTGCTCAACAAGTCATCACGATTGGTGATAACGCAGCACCAGAATTGAGTGCGGCACCAGCGGATGCAACGGTAGAATGTGATAATGTACCAGAGGCAGGGCAATTAACAGCAACGGATGATTGTGATAACGCACCAGTAGTGACCGTAGAAGATGTTCGAGCTGAAGGAAGTTGTGTTGATAGCTACGTTTTAGTCAGAACATGGACGGCAACTGACGCTTGTGGAAATACATCAACGGTAGCACAAGTCATTACAGTTGATGATACAACTCCACCAGTATTGAGTGGTGTGCCAGCGGATACACAAGGAAGTTGTGGAGATGCCAATGTTGATACAGGAGCGGCTAATGTAACGGCAACCGATAATTGTGATAGTGATGTTGAAATAGTGATGACGGAAACAACAGAGGCAGGAACAGGCGAGTGTGCAGGTGAGGCAATCATCGTCAGAACATGGACTGCGACGGATAATTGTGGAAACACGGCAACTGGAACACAACGTATTTCTAACACAGACAGCACACCTCCAACGATTGCAGGTGTACCAGCTGACCAAACAGTAGAATGTGATGAAATTCCAGTAGTTGCAACACCAACGGCGGCAGATAACTGTGATAATAGTCCAGCATTAGATTTCACGGAAGTGAGAAATGATGGCGTATGTGCAGATGATTATACTTTAGTAAGAACTTGGGTCGCAACGGATGATTGTGGAAATACCACTTCTGAAGTACAAGTAATCACGGTACAAGATGTAACGGAGCCAGTATTTGCAACGACTCCAAACGACATCACAATCAACTGTAACGAAGAATTGCCAACGGCAGCATCGTTTACAGCAACCGACAATTGTGATGATAATGTAGAAGTAACAAGTACGGACGAAAGAATGGAGGCGGAGTGTGGATTTATCATCGTCAGAACTTATACTGCGACTGATAATTGTGGAAACACAACCACTGCTCAGCAATTAATCAATGTAAGCGATAATAGCGAACCAGTCTTAGCAAATATTCCTGCGGATGCAACGGTAGAATGTGATGCTATTCCAGCACCAACTACACCAACTGCATCAGATGATTGTGATGATAATGTAGAAATTGATTTTGCAGAAATACAAGAGGCAGGAAGATGTGAAGATAGCTACGTGATCTTAAGAACTTGGACTGCAACTGACGATTGTGGAAATAGCACTCAAGCTACACAAGTAATTAACGTAGACGATACAACTGATCCAATCTTATCAGGTGTGCCAGCAGATATTACGGTTGATGCAGCGGCAGGAGAAACAACTCCAGCACCAGCTACTCCAACGGCAACGGATAATTGTGATAGTGATGTAGAAATTGAATTAACAGAAACATCTAGTACAACGGATGGTTGTGGAACTGCCTTAGTGAGAACTTGGACAGCGACTGATAATTGTGGAAATAGCGTAACTGCTAATCAAACAATTATTATCATCGACGGATTTGAACCAACGATCAACCCTACAAATAGTACAATTTGTTTAGGAACAACGACGGATTTCACAGCAAATCCATCAGGTGCTCAATACACTTACACTTGGACCGTAACAGGAGGTACTTTAAGCAGTACAACTATTGCTAACCCAGTATTTACTGGTGATGCAGTTGGTACTTTCGATGTGAGTGTAACCGTGACAGATACCGATGCAAATTGTGTAGGCGAGGCAACGACTCAAATTACGGTGACTGATTCACCAGCAATTGAGGCAAATAACAACGGCCCATTATGTGGTGGTCAATCATTGAGATTAACCAGCGTCACAGGTGGAACAAGTTATGCTTGGACAGGACCGAATAACTTTAGTTCAAACGAACAAAATCCAGTTATTGATAATACAACGAGTGCCAATGCAGGGGAATATACTGTAACGGTAAGCTTCGGTGACTGTACAGGTACAGCAAGCACAACCGTAGAAATCGGCGATCAATTAGCGGCTGAAATCATAGGCGAAACCAATACTTGTATCGGTTCAACGCTTGTTTTATCAGTTGATAATGGAACGACCTTCGCATGGTCTGGCCCAGAAGGCTTTACATCTTCTGAACAGAGTATTTCTATTGAAGATGTTACTCAGGCGGCAGCAGGCACCTATACAGTTGAAGTATCTAACGATGCTGGTTGTAGTGTAACTTTATCAACAACCATCAGCATCTTAAGATCACCAACACCATTTGTATCAAGCAATAGCCCAGCTTGTGTAAGCGGGACTTTAGAATTATTCTCTTCTGGAGGGGTAGCATACAGTTGGACAGGACCAAACGAATTTACTTCTGACGAACAAAATCCAATAGTGTCTAATGTGATGAACTTAGATCCAGGTACTTATACTTTCCAAGTAGTCGTAACTACGGAGGCAGGATGTATCGCAACGGAAAGCTTAGAGATTCAAATTTTAGATGCAATATTAGTGGACGCGGGTGCAAACCAAGTAGTTTGTAGAGGAGACAATATCCAATTGACGGCAACGGGTGGCGATGATTACTTATGGACTGGCCCTGCTGGATTCTTTAGCAGCGATCAAAATCCATTAATCGAAAATGCGACAACGGCTAGAAGTGGCCAATACATCTTACAGGCAACCATAGGTGGTGTGTGTCAATCGACGGATACGGTAACCATTGCTGTAAATGCAGTAGATATTGAAATCGTAGAAACGACGGCTGATAACTGTGAATCAAGTGATGGTGCAGTTACTTTGGCTCCAGCCAACTTAACTTATACTTGGAGTGATAATGGAACTGGCGCAACTAGAGACGGTTTAGCAGCAGGTACTTATACCGTAACTGCAACTGACGAAAACAATTGCTCAAGTGAGGTAACTGTTATCATTGATGCAACTTGTGGCTGTCGTCCAGCAGAAATTGCTGATTTAGATATTACCGAGGCATCATGTGGCGAATCAAACGGTGCTGCTTTAATAAACTTGACGACAAATAGACCAGCTCAATATACTTATAACTGGACACCAGACTTGGGTACACCAAGTGGTGCTGGAAATGGAAGAACAGGTCTGCCAGCAGGAACTTATACGGTAATCATCACCTTGCCAGGTGCAAATGATTGTTCAATTGAAACAACCATTGCAGTAGGTTCTTCTGGAGGACCAGAAGTGGGTGACATCGTAACAGAACCAGCAACTTGTACAGGTGGCAACGGTTCAGCAACTATTACACCAACGAATTATACATACATCTGGTCATTCGATAACTTTACTGGAAACAGTAGAACAGATTTAGATGCAGGTAGTTATCAAGTAGTAGTGGTAGATCCTGCCAATGCAGAGTGTCCAACCGTAATTAACGTAGAAATTGAAGTTGAAAATACTTTAGAAATAGAAGCGATTGTAGAAAATACACCAGCGTGTGGTGCTGCTGACGGTAGAGTATCTATCTCCGTAAATGGCGGAACAGGCGATTATACTTACGTATGGGTGGATGACAATACAATCACTGACCCAATCAGAACAGGCTTAGCTGCTGGAACTTACCAAGTAATGGTAACGGACGGAAATGTAGCTTGTGAAACAATGTTTACTTTCACCTTGAATGAAGATGTATCAGGTGCAATGATCGAAGTTGATCCAACGGTCATGGTCGCTTGTAATGGAGATACAAACGGAAACGTAGATTTTACAGTGAACTTAAGCGATGGATTTGTAGAACCAGCAGTTACAGAAATTCAAGATGCAAATGGTCAAGTAAGGACTAACGGCAGCTTAGTTACTGGTGATTACTGTATCGTAGTGAAAGACGCCAACGGTTGTTTAGCGGGTAGTGCATGTTTCGTAGTGATCGAACCATCATTAACGGAAGTGTCGGCTACAGGAACAGACAAGACTTGTGAATCAGGTGGTAGAATCGGCGTCTTAGTAGCAGGTGGAAATGGCGAATATACTTTCGATTGGGCAGATATTCCGGGTACAAATAATCCACAGAATAGAACGAATTTAGAAGCAGGTATTTATAACTTGACCATTACAGACTTAATGGGTTGTCAGACAATTGTTGATGCGATCACGATTAATGATAATTGTGGTTGTGAGGCTCCAACGGTTTCAAATACAGTAGTAATTGACGCTGAATGTGGAGTAGCAACTGGTTCTGCAAGTATCAATGTAAATGGTTCAAATGATGCCTTCAACTATACTTGGTTACCAAATGTAAGTCAGACCTTCTCAGCTAATAACTTAGAAGCTGGTGCTTACTCTGTAACCATCAGTGTACCAGGAAGTGCAGGTTGTGAAACGATAGAAACTTTTGTTATCGGAAACTCTGATGGACCAAAAGCAGAAATCACAGCAACAACACCTGCTAACTGTGTAGCCTTCGACGGAACAGCAACCTTATCACCATCTGATTACTCTTATACTTGGAGTGATGGAAATAATGGTTCAGTAAGAACGAACTTAGGCGCAGCAACTTATACCGTAACCGTAACTGATCCAACTACAGGTTGTGAAGACTTCTTAGAAGTAGTGATTGAATCAGTCAGTCCTTTAGCAGGTGACGTAACGATCAATACACAACCAACTTGTGGCGAATCAAACGGTTCTGCAACGATTGTCTTAACGGGAGGAACAGGCAACTATGCTTACTCTTGGGGCAACAGCGCAACACAAACAGATTTACCATCGGGCACATATAATGTAGATGTAGTTGACAATGGAACAGGTTGTGAAACAACAGTTACCTTCACTTTACTAGACAATGTTTCTGGTGGAACAGTAAGCGTTCCTGAAACAGTAGCAGTCAGTTGTGTAGGTGCATCTGATGCAACGGTAGCCATCACATCTAACTTAGATGCAGGATTTGCTACTCCAGCTACTGAAGAGATCATGGACGGAAACGGAAATGTTGTAACCAACGGTAGCTTAGGTGCAGGCGAGTACTGCGTGATTCTAAAAGATGCCAACGGTTGTGTAGCAGCAGAGGCTTGTTTCGAAGTAGTTGAACCAGCACCAATCATGATAGATGTGGAAGTAACCGCAATCACTTGCGATGCATCTGGATCAATCGACATCATGGCAACAGGTGGAGCAGGAGGCTACCGATACGATTGGGCAGATCTTGAAGGTACGAATGATACGGACGATAGAACCATTCAATTAGCTGGAAATTACAGCTTGACGGTAACAGATGCGAACGGTTGTACAGCAGTGGTAGACAACATTACAATTGGCGACGATTGTGATTGTGCAGCAGCACCAGTTGTAGCGAATACAGCAGTGATTGATGCAAGTTGTGGATTACAAAATGGTAGCATCTCTATTGATGTTGTTGGTAATCCAGCAGATTATACTTACTTCTTTATGCCAAATATCGGTGTAGCCAACCAAGTTGGAAATACTAGATCATCCCTACAGGCAGGAAGTTATACTGTAACGATTGCAGAAATTGGAAATGCGGAATGTTTCACAACAGTAACTTTAGCAGTAAATAATATTGATGGGCCAGATCCAATTACACCGACGATTACACCAGCTACTTGTTTAGCAGCTGATGGTTCGGTTGACTTTGGAGCGACACCAGCAAATATCACTTTCATCTGGTCTGATCAGGTGATAACGAATAGTAGAAATGATTTAATCGGCGGAACATTCGCTGTAGAAATTAGAGATAGCAATACACCAGATTGTCCTGCCTTTATCACGGTAGAAGTACCAACGGAAGATGGCTTTACGGCTGAAGCGGTCATTAATACACAACCAACTTGTGGTGAATCAAACGGTTCTGTAACCATTGTTCCAACGGGCGGTGTTGGACCATTCGCTTACGATTGGGGAGCTACGGATACAGAAGTTGACTTAGCAGCAGGTACTTATGATGTAAATGTGGTAGACAATGGAACTGGTTGTATAACAACAGTTACCTTCACTTTAACAGATAATGTATCAAGTGCAACAGTTATCGTTACTCCAAGAATCTTCACAACTTGTGTAGGGGCAAATGATGGTTCAGTAAGCGTAGAGTTTGACTTCTCTGATGGATTCGCTCAACCATTTACTACACAAATTAAAAATGCAGAAGGAGATGAATTTGTAGATGGAAGTTTAGCACCAGGCAACTATTGTTTAGAAATTTGGGATGCCAACGGATGTTTAGCAGGAGAAGGATGTTTCTTAGTTGTTGATCCAACCCCAATCAATGTGGAAGCACAAATTGGAATGGCATCTTGTGAGGAAGATGGAACGATTATCCTAGAAACGACAGGTGGTGCAGGTGGCTATACTTACAACTGGAGTGATGTTGAAGGAGACAATAATGAAAAAGATAGAACGAACTTGCCTACAGGTACATATAGTGTAACTGTCGCAGACCAAAATAACTGCTTAGTAGTAATTGATGAGTTAGTTATTAATTCTAATTGTGGTTGTGATGCGGATGCTGGTTCTTTAACAACTACGTCACCAGTATGCATCGAAGGTGCAAACGGAGTAATAGCTGCGATTCCAGCAGGAGACATGGTAGTTCCTAATGGTTTTGAAATCAGATATGTCTTAACGGAAGGCGATGTATTGACCATCATGCAAGTAGAAACTGCACCGAACTTTACGGTAACGGACGCAGGAAACTACATTATCCATACCTTAGTTTATGACCCAGCTACTTTAGATCTAAGTATCGTAGTACCTGGAACAACTACTGGTTCTGATGTAGCTGCCTTATTAGTACAAGGTGGTGGTTCGATTTGTGCTGCTTTAGATGTAGCAGGCGCACCAATCGCAGTCGGAAAAGTATCGGCGGAAATGACAGGGATGGAGCCAGAGACTTGTAATGAAGGAAATGGAGTAGTGGTCTTAGAACCTAGCAACTACCAATACGCATGGTCAAATGGTGGAACAGGAACCACACAAACAAACTTAACGGATGGTACTTACACCATTACAGCGACAGATACTGAAAGCGGTTGTACACAAGTATTGACGGTAGAAGTTGAAGAAAACTGTGATGAAAATCCAATCACTCAATGTGAAGTACCAGTAGTAACGAATACAGTAGTAACAGATGCAAACTGTAATATTCCAAATGGTACAGCAACGATTGCGGTACAAGGTGACATCAGTGATTATACGTTCACTTGGACACCAAATACTGGAACTAGAAATGCACCAAACTTCAGATCAGGCTTATCGGCTGGAAGTTATGAAGTATTGATTTCTAGAAATGCAGTGACGAATTGTGCGACTACTCAGATTGTCGTTGTTGGAAATGCAGATGCTACAAATATTCCTACACCAGTTATCACTCAAGCTACTTGTTTAGCACCTGACGGTGGTGCTGACTTCAGTAGTGCGACAGGGAACTTAACTTTCGTATGGTCTGATGGTGGAACGGATGCCGTAAGAACAGACTTATTAGCAACGACTTACGCAGTGACAATCACGGATGCTTTAAATGCAGATTGTCCAGCAGTTGTAAGTGTTGAAATTCCAGAGAATAACTCATTAGTGGTGACACCAGAAATTTTGGTAGAACCATCATGTGGAGAAAATAACGGTAGCGTTCGATTGAACGTAGCGGGAGGAAGTGGCGATTATAGCTACTCTTGGGGCGCAACCGATACACAAGAAAACTTATCAGCAGGATTAAATACAGTAACGATTGTTGACAACGGAACTGGTTGTCAAACAGAGGCGACTTTCACTTTGACTAATGCGGTATCACAAGCAACCTTAGATCTTGTACCAAGAATCTTTACTTCTTGTGCAGGTTCAAATGATGGTAATATTTCTTTTGAAATTACGCTTTCAGCAGGTTTTGCTACACCAGCAACGACTACGATTCAAAATGGTGACGGTGAAGAAATGGAGAATGGAGCATTAGCACCAGGAGGATATTGTATCGTAGTGACGGATGCCAATGGATGTATTGCAGGCGAAGGATGTTTCTTCGTAGCTGATCCAGCACCAATCAATGTAGAAGTTCAAACAGCTAACAAAACTTGTGACAATAGCGGATCAGTTGTCCTAACAGTATCAGGTGGAAATGGCAGTTACAACTACAACTGGGCGGATCTTGATGGTACGAATAATGAAAAAGACAGAGCAAATCTAGAAGCAGGTATCTACAGCGTAGAGATCACGGATGCCAATGATTGTTCAGTTTCAGTTTCTGAAATCAACGTCTTAGACGAATGTGCAACTTGTGACGAACCAGTAATTACGAATACCGTCATTACTGATGCAAACTGTGGCGAGAGCAATGGTGGAGCAACGATCTTAGTAGAAGGTGACTTAGCAAAGTATACTTTCAACTGGATTCCAAATGCAGGAATAACCACGGATGCAAATACTAGAACCAACTTACCAGCAGGTGCTTACGATGTAATCGTTAGTTTAACTGGTGTCGCAAACTGTAGTACTACAGAAACGATTGTAGTTGGAAATGTAGATGGCCCAATGGTTGGTGAACCAGTCATTACACCAGCAACATGTGTAGCATCAAATGGTGGAGTAGACTTCAGTGCAGAAAACGATACCTATACTTTCTTGTGGAGTGACGATGTAACAGCAACGACGAGAACAGATATTGCTCCTGGAACTTATGCAGTAACGGTAACGGATCCAAGTCAACCGACTTGTCCAATGGTGGTAGCGGTAGAAGTACCAAGTACTAATCCATTAACAGTTACACCAGAAATTATTACTCAACCGACTTGTGGAGAAAATAACGGTACGGTGACCTTGAGTGTAGCAGGTGGATCAGGACCATTCAGTTACTCTTGGGGAGATAGTGATACACAGACGGTCTTACCATCAGGTACAAATACCGTAACAGTAGTAGATAACACAACGGGTTGTGAGGCAATGGTGACCTTTACCTTAACTGATGCAGTAGTTGCTGCTGAGGTAAGCATCGAATCGCCAGTAATGACCACTTGTTTAGGTGTGAATGATGGAACAGTTGTAGCGGTGATTACGGAAGGAGAAGGGTTTGCACAACCATCGACTAGCACAATTCAAGATGGTGATGGCAATACCTATGAGAATGGTAGCTTAGCACCAGGTGAGTACTGTATAGTTATTACGGATGGAAACGGATGTATCGCAGGTCAAGGCTGTTTCGTAGTACTTGCACCAGCACCAATCAACGTTGAAGTTCAAGCAACTGAAGTAACACCAGCTCAAAACGGTACGATCATCTTAATTGTAACGGGTGGAACTGGAGCTTATACTTACAACTGGGCTGATCTTGACGGAACAAACAACCCAAGCAATAGAACGAATTTAGCTGCTGGATCTTACAGCGTAATCGTCACAGACGAAAATGGTTGTACAGTAGCAGTTGAAAATATCATCATTGGAGGAGGTACAGCAATGTGTGTCTTACCAGTAGTGACCAATAAAGTAGTAACAGATGCAGCTTGTGACCAAGCAAATGGTTCAGCAACTATTTCTTTAACGGGCAATATCAGCGATTACACGCTTACATGGAGTCCTGACAATGGTACCAGAAACGGTGCAGATAGTAGAACAGGTTTAGTAGCTGGAACTTACGAAGTACGTATTTCAACGAACAATGCATCAGAATGTGAAATTGTTGAAACTTTAGTAGTTGGAAATTCAGATGCCTTGACGATTGGCGATCCTGCTATTACTTCTGCAAATTGTTTATCACCAACTGGTGGTGCAGATTTCAGTGCGCAAGCAGGTAACTTAACCTTCGCTTGGTCTGATGGTGGAACGGGTGCTGTAAGAAATGACTTATTGGCGATTACTTACGGTGTAACAATCACGGATGAAAATAATCCAGATTGTCCAGCAGTTGTAAGTGTGGATATTCCAAGTCAGAACAGCTTAGTCTTGACACCAGAAATATTGAACGAACCAGCATGTGGAGAAAATAATGGTGCAGTAAGAATTGCAGCGACTGGTGGAGTTGGACCATTTAGCTATTCTTGGGGTGACTCGGATACGCAAGCGAATTTGCCAGCAGGCTTAAATACTGTAACTGTAACAGATAACGCAACAGGTTGTACGAATTCAGTGACTTTCACTTTAACCAATGCAGTTTCTGCTGCTACGGTTGATTTAGTACCAAGAATCTTCACAACCTGTGTAGGTGCAAATGATGGAAACATCGCCTTCGATTTAACTTTCGAAAATGGGTTTGCAGAGCCTGCAAATGTACAGATTCAAGATAGCGAGGGTACTATATTTGAAAATGGTCAATTGGCGCCTGGTGCTTACTGCATAGTAGTGTTGGACGCAAATGGTTGTTTCGCAGGCGAAGGTTGTTTCACGGTAACTGATCCAAGCTTAATTGACATCGAAGTAATACCAACAAATGTTACTTGTAATGAATTAGGAACAATTATCCTTGATGTTACAGGTGGAAATGGAGGTTACAGCTACGATTGGGCAGACGTAAGCGGCTCAGATAATGAGAAAGACCGAACGAATCTATCAGAAGGTATTTACAGTGTAGCTGTTAGAGATGACAATGACTGTATAGTGAATATTGAAAATATTCAAATCACTACGGAGTGTGAAAACTTCGATAAGCCAGTCATTGAAAATATCGTGGTGATTGATGCCAACTGTGGCAATCCAAACGGTAGCATTAACCTAATGTTGGAAGGTGAGGAATCAGATTATACTTACGAGTGGACGCCAAACACCGTAGCGATGAACGAAAATGGAAACATGATTTCTAGTTTATTCGCAGGAGCGTACACCGTGAAAATTACAGATAAATTCAATGCAGATAATTTCATTACAGAAGTAATTGTAGTAAGTAATACGGATGGACCAGATGTGGTTGATCCAGTGATTACCCCAACTGCTTGCTTAGGTGCAACGGGAGCAATTGACTTCACCGGGGCGCCAGCAGGATTGACTTTCTTCTGGAATGACTTGAATGCAGCAACAAATAGAAGAACAGACTTAACGGCAGGTGCATACGTCGTAGTAATTACATCGGACGATGCACCAAATTGTCCAGCAGTCTTGACGATAGAAGTACCAGCAGAGAGTCCATTCGATGCACAAGTAGCGATCAATAAGCGATCAACTTGTGGTGAAAATGACGGTTCAGCAACCATTATTGTAAATGGAGGAACAGGGCCATTCAGCTACTCTTGGGGTGAGTCGGATACTAGAAACGACTTAGCGGCTGGTATTTATAACATCACCATCGTAGACAATGGAACAGGTTGTTCTGACGCAATATCTTTCACTATCGGTGATAACATTGTATCAGAGGCAATGGTCATCATTGATAATGTACCAGCAGTATCTTGTAGAGGTGGAAATGACGGAAGAGTTGAGTATACCGTAGAAATCGAAGATACTTTCACAGAACCAGTTGTAGAATCTATTGTGGATATCGACGGCAACGAAATCGAAAACGGAACATTAGTTCCTGGCGAATACTGTGTGAAGGTGGTGAACGGCGAAGGTTGTCAAGTAGTTTCTCAATGCTTCTTAGTTGCAAATCCAGAACCAATCAAAGTGGAGGTCATGAAGACCAACAAAACTTGTGATACTGATGGATCTATCGAAGTAACAGCAACGGGAGGAACAGGCACATTGAGTATCGTTTGGAGTGATGCAGTTTTAGAATCTTCTTTCACTAGAACAGGTTTAGCTGCTAACAACTACGAATTCTCAGTAGTAGACGCTAACGGTTGTGAAGTAGAAATCGGAACGGTAACCATTGCGGACGAATGTGGATGTGATGCTGATGCAGGTACTTTAACCTTAGTTGGCAACAGCCCAGTATGTTTCGAAGGGCAACCAGTAACAGTTACCGTAACACCAAACGGCGACGCTGTAGTACCAGATGGTTACTCAGTCAATTACTTATTGACTAGAGGATCAGAATTCTTAATTGTACAAGCATCAGAAACACCAAGCTTCGATGTGAATATGATTGGAATTTACACAGTACATTCAATTGTCTACAATCCAAGTACCTTCAACTTCTCTGACATCACAGTTGGTGTCACGAATGCCTTTGAGACGAATATGATGTTGATCCAAGGTGGTGGTGCAACTTGTGGAAGTTTAGATTTAACGGGTGCAACGATTACTATCGAAGATTGTAACATCACGATGTGTGATAATCCAGAAATCAGTAACGTCACTGTTATTGAGGCGGGTTGTGGATTTACGAATGGATCAATTACGATCAATGTACAAGGAAATACAAATGATTATAACTTCGACTGGTCAACAGATGAAGGCATTAGCAATAACGCAGGAAATACTAGAACAGGATTAATGGCTGGTGCATACAGCGTCACTGTTACCTTGAAAGGCAATGAATCTTGCGAAACGATTAGAGATATTGCAGTAGGCAATGTAGATGGTCCAATAGTGCCGACACCAGTTATCACTCCTGCAACTTGTTTAGCAGGTAATGGAGCGATTGATTTCTCTGGTACACCTGCTAATTTGACCTTCACTTGGTCAGATGATTTTAGTACGAATAAAGTAAGAACAAATTTAGTAGCTAGGACTTACGTGGTAACAATGGTGGATTCAAATAATCCAAATTGTCCACAAGTAATGTCTATTGAATTGCCATCAGAAAATACCTTAACGGCAACAGCGACGATCAACCAACAACCAACTTGTGGAGAAGGCGATGGTTCTGTAACCATCGTTCCAGCAGGTGGAGTTGGACCATTCAACTACTCTTGGGATGCAGGAAGAAGTGCAACTAGAGATAACTTAAACTCTGGTACTTACGAAGTAACCGTCGTAGATGATGGTACAGGATGTATGACGACGGTAACTTTCGCATTAACGAATAGTGTAGCAGGTGCAACAGTCTTCATCGAAGGCGTAACGAATATTTCTTGCCCAGGTGAAGAAGATGGAGCAGTTGTCTTTATTGTAAATGAAAATGAAGGCTTTGCTGGACCAGCAAGCTCAGAAATTACAGACGGCGACGGAAATGTTTACGAATCAGGCAATTTACCAGCTGGTGAATACTGTGTAGTTGCTAAAGATGCCGACGGATGTGTTGCAGGTCAAGCATGTTTTGTAATCGAAGAAACTTCTACGATTAATGTAGAGGTGGCTTTAACTAACAAAACAGTAGAAAGCAACGGTAGCATCGACTTGACAGTAAGCGGAGGAACACCAAGATATAGTTACGATTGGTCAGACTTAAGCGGCAACGCTCAACCTGCTGACAGAGATAACTTAGCAGGTGGAACTTACGCAGTGACGGTAACAGATGCCAACGGATGTAGCGTAGTCGTAGATAACTTATTTATCGCAGATTTTGAGGCTTGTCAAGCAGTTGCAGGCACAGCAGTAGCTACTAATGCTGCTACACTTTGCTTAGATAATGGCGAGGCGAACTTAGCAGTAAATGTTGAAGGTGCAAATGTACCAGACGGATTTGAGCAAGCATACATCTTAACTTCAGGTGCTAATTCAGCGATTATCAGAATCAGTACTTCTCGAAGTATTAAGATGATTGAATCGGGTGAGTTTGCTATCCATAGCTTAGTTTACAGTCCAGCGACCTTGAATTTATTAGATTATAATAATGGTTCTACTATCGCTGACATCAATGGTCAATTATTACAAGGTGGTGGAATGATTTGCGGATCGTTGCAAGTGATTGGAACGGTGGTTGTCTTAGAGGATTGTCCATTTAATCCAACGACGGATGCTAGATTTGAAGATATAGCTATAACTGATACGGACACCTTCTGTATTGATTTGGCTGATTTTGATACAACTGGCTTAAACATAACCTTAGCGGACGGTAGCAATGCTGGAACTTCTGACTTCGGAACTTACAGCATCGTCGGTAGTTGTATAGTTTACACTTCAGGAACAAACCATGGCGTATTTGTGGACTCCATCACAGTAGTTGCGACGAATGATAATATGGATACGTTGACAACCAACTTTGTCATCACTATATTATCTCTATCTACCGATACATTGAACTTGATGGTAGAAGTCAACCAGACGGAGCAGGTCTGCTTAGAGTTAGAACCAGGGTTTGATAGATTAACTACAACTTTTGCTTTGGCAAATGGCGGTATGTCAGACAGTTCTACATTTGGAAACTGGACAGTAACAGCCAACGGTTGTTTAGAATATACCGCAAATGACTTAGAAGGAATCAATGTTGATACGATCTGTGTAGCCGCGATCAGTGCAGAAGGAATTAGAGATACGACTTGTGTCATCGTAAGTGTAACGCCACAAGGTGCATCCACTGAAACGATTCCATTCTTTGTACAAGCATTGGATTCAGTAACCGTAACTGGAAATATTCCAGCGAACTTTGGTAATGATTTATCTATCATGTTAGAAAATGGAGGTACGGGCAACGCAAGTACTTTCGGAAACTGGACCGTGAATACTACAGATGGTTCGCTCACTTACTTCGCTAATGGAACTGCGGGAGAAGGAGTAGATACCATAGCGGTAGTAGTTTGTGATAATCAATTGAACTTGTGTCACACGATTACTTACATTGCAACGATCACCATGAGTGACGAAATGATTGTCACTACTAATGATACCATCATTATGACGGTAGTAGCGGCTAATAATGAAACGATCACGATTCCATTAGAAAACGGTTTCGATCCTGCAACTACAACAGTTGTATTAGAAACTGGAGGTACCATGGGAAGTTCTGACTTCGGAACGTGGGTGATTGATGAAGATGGCAATTTAGTTTACACAGCAGGAACGAATACAGGAATTGGAGTAGATACCATCACAGTGATAGCTACGAATGAAAATGGCGACGTTGATATTACAACGATTATCGTAAATATCACTTCGGAGCCAATAACAGAGAATACAGTCTTCTTCGAATTAACAGCAAATGGAATGGGTGAATTCTGTCCGATCTTACCAGATTCGTTTAGCACGAATTTAGAGTCGAACTTAATGTTCGGTGGTAGGAGTGGAGAATCTGACTTTGCCTTATTCACAGTAGACAATGAGACTGGCTGTATTACTTATAATACGAAAGACTTTACTGGTGAATTTGTTGATACAATTGAGGTCGTGACTTGTGATTTGGAAATAGATGTTTGTATCAGAACACTATTCATAGCGAGTATCAGACCATCAGTCGATACCATTGAGGTAAATGTACTGGAAGGAGAACCTGTTGAGATTTGTATTCCAACGGCACAATTATTTACACCATTCGATTCACTCGAATTATGTAACATGCCAATGTTTGGAATGATTGAATTCACAGCGACGGACAGTTGTGTGACCTACACACCAAACAACGACTTAGCGGTCGGAGGAATGGATACTTTATGTTTTGTAACAAAAGATGATTCTGGTGTAACCGATTCTACTTATGTTATCATCGAAGTAGTGCCACCATGTAGTGCATTATTCCAAGATGAGGTACAAGACTTAGTAACTACGGATTGTGAAGAAGGATTGAAATACTGTGTGGAAGTACCGTTGAATGCAATCAACAACTACGACTTCTTCTTGAACGGATCAGAGTATGATAGAGGATTTGAGGCTTGTAATATTGACTCAGCCTTCGCTTATACTTACTTCACGGTGCCAGACAGAGGTGATGTTGGACCATACACTTTAAATAATTGGAGTGTGAATGGCGAAGACTTTACAACAGAGTTTGAGACAATGGGTCAATTAGTTGATTCTATGAATGTTTGGGATCCAGTAGGAAATTGGTTATTAAATGCACAGTTGTTAATCATCGAAGGAGGAATTCCTGGTATTAACTACGGTATGTTGGACATCACTCAAAATGCGACGAGTGCGATGGCAACGTTGTTAATCAACGATAACATCACCCCAAGAGGAACTGTCTTGAGCTTGCCATTAGGTAGTAACTTATTAGTCATTACTGAAAAAGGACAAGGATGTACAGATACGATTACAGTCAATGTAGCTTGTCAAGAATGTATGGACGTTTATAGCGGCCCAACTGCTTACTTCTTAGATAATTGTGATAGCACAGCAACGGTTTGTTTAGATATTGACTTAGCAAATGCAGATAACTTCACGATCTTAAGTAACGGTGAGGCAGCACAATTGACAGAATGTATTGGAGATAGCTTAACAACTTACGATGTGACCTTGTTACCGGATAATGGAACGGTAGGGCCATACGAATTGAACGGCTGGGATGTGAACGAAGAAACCTTCATTGGGGAAACGTTCAACTCATTGGAAGAGTTAGTTGCACAATTGAACGAATTTGATCCAACAGGAAACTGGTTCGTTGATAATGTGAATGACTTTATCAAAGGTGGTAATCGAAATATGCGTTACGGAAATATCCGAATTACGCAAACGAATACCGAAATTAGAACCATCTTACAAGTTCAGTTTGGTGTAGGTGTCAGCAACTTAGCAGTAGCACTTCCAACAGGCATTCATACAATCAATATTACGGATGAAAATGACGGTTGTGAATACAGTTACGAAATCTCGATTGATTGTAAGATTGATCTTCCAGACAATGGAACAACAATCGACACCAGCATCTTCAAACAAGAAATGAACGTGATTTGCTTAGACACGGATAGATTGAATGGTACACCAACCACCATCAAAAACATCTGTGAATCTGCGGCAACGGGCATGATTGAATACGAATTGGATGCAGAAAACTTCTGTGTGACTTATGAAGGTATAGAAGTTGGTTCAGATGCATTGTGTATCGAAATTTGTGATGATGCGGGCAACTGTGATACCACCAACGTTATTATCCAAGTAATGCCATTATCTGCAAAAGATACGCTAGAAGTATCTGTAGTAAATGGTAAGACCGAAACGCTTTGTTTAGAAACGATCATCTTACCTGCTGAATTTGATTCCATCTACAACTTCTGTGATGATGCCTCAGGTGCATTTGCGGATGTAGTGGTCTTAGACGGTACACCATGTATCGACTACACAGGCGTTGGCTTAGGTCAAGAACCTGCATGTATCGTGATCTGTGATGTAGAAGGAAATTGTGATACAACGATTATTTTAATCAACGTTACGATTCCACCGACAGATACCGTAGAGCGAGAAGTGATCTTAACTTCTGATACAATGTCCGTTTACTGTTTCGATCTATCAGACTTGAGTGGCGATATCGTCAGCTTCGAGAATGTGTGTGAATCAGACAGCACTGGCAATGTCTTCTTCGGTATTGATACGATGAACTTCTGTGTGGACATCAATCCACTATCAGTTGGTCCAGATACGGCTTGTTTAGTAGCTTGCGATGAATTCGGCGTATGTGATACGACAATCCTAGCAGTCGTAGTCAGACCAGGTTCGTTAGAAGGCTTCCCAATCGCAGTGAATGATGATACCTTAACATCAATCAATACGCCAATCATCATTGATGTAGCAGCGAATGATACCTTAAACGGTGAATTAGTCGAAGTCGGCATTATTGATTTACCAGAAAACGGAACGACTTTCGTCAATCCTGATAACTCTGTGACTTACGCACCAGACGATGATTTCTGTTCAACTGAAAGAGACTCTTTCACTTACTTCGTTGAAAATGAATTAGGTAGAGATACGGCAACAGTTACGGTCTTAGTACTATGTGAAGACATCACCGTATTCAGTGGTTTCTCTCCAAACGGAGACGGCATCAACGATACCTTCGTCATCTTAGGTATTGAAGGGTTCCCAGAAAATGAAGTAACGATCTTCAACAGATGGGGTAATGAAGTCTACAACAAGAAGGGCTACTCTAACGCACAAGGTTGGGATGGCACTTGGGACGGAAAATTAGTTCCCGATGGTACTTACTTCTACGTGATTGATAAAGGAGACGGCAGTGATCCACTAAGTGGATATGTCTTTATAAAACGATAAAAGGACAACAGGCGGTGCTTTTCTAGCACCTCCTGCTTTGGTCTACATAAAAGAAAAGTAGGAGATGCTAGAAAAGCATCGCCTACTGTAAGAATTAAGGTTTTAGTAAACAATGGGAGTGGGTGACTTAGGTCGCTTGCTCCTTTTTTGTTAGATTAAAGAAATTTTTTATGGAAATGATGGTAGCAAGCCACATTAAAAATACACAAACCTGTTAAAAAACAGACCCAAAATTATTATTGGAATGATTTATGAATTATAACTAATACCTTCCCGATTATCTAATCATTTTGACCAAAAACTAACCAACCATGGAAAAAATTAAACTATTAGTATTCGTAGATGATGACTACGCCACTAACTTTTACCACAAGGTAATCGTCAGGGATTCTGGTTTAGTAGAAGAATTTTTATTTTTTTCTGAGCCAGAGAAGGCACTTGCTTATTTTGAAGATTTGACAACCAATCCAGAAGCTCAGATTCCAGATGCGATCTTTTTAGATATAAATATGCCAAGAATTGATGGGTGGGAATTCTTAGAAAAGTATGCAAAAATTGAGGTGCTAAAATCACCAATTATCATCATGCTATCAACTTCCATGAATCCAGAAGATGAGCAAAAAGCAGTCTTAAATCCTTTGGTAAAAGGTTTTAAAAATAAACCATTGACGGAAGAGCATCTGAGAGAATTACAAGAGGAGTTGAAGGCAATGGTTTAAAGACTTGAGCAATTAAGATTCTCTTAATCCCTAATTCCTTCAATCCTTATTGCTAATGTAGTGCAGCCCTAATTTCTAAACTATCAATCACTTCTGCCTCACGGTCGATCCACCAGTGTAGGCGATCATAAACATCCTTTCTATTAAAATAATTCATCGCCATTTTGACGAAGATATGTCCATGCTTGGCCTCAGAGGTCCACAGCATTTTATAAAACTTTTTTAACTCAGGGTCTTCCAAAGCATCTGCCACCATTTTAAAGCGTTCAGCCCCTCTAGTTTCCAAGACGGAGGCAATCAACAGTCGGTCCATAAATCGACGCTCAGGGTCAGAATAGGCTTGTTTGATGAGTCTATCTACATAAAAATCTTTCGTCATTTTAGCAGGCAATTCTACACCTCTTTTTTCCATTAAAGCATATACCTGTTGGAAATGCTCCAATTCTTCCACTGCCGTTTCTATCAATTCGGGAATGATCTCGGTCCGATTAGGATATTTTGCTACAAAACTCATTGCCATAGAAGACGCCTTTCGTTCACAATCTGCGTGATCTTGCAGAAAGGAATTAAAATCTGCCATCACTGCATCAATCCATTCTTGTTTACTCGCTACGCCTATTTCTAAGTTTAATTGCATTTTTTTTAATTCAAAATTGAAAATGTAAAACCCGCACGACTGCGCAGCGGGCAGGTTCAAAATTTAAAAGTAGAATCCACTGCTAAATTTTAGCACAAAACTACCATATTCTCAACAGAGGCTCAATCAAGGCACCTACTTTTAAATTTTACATTTTGAATTTTAGATTTTAAATTATTCTTCTTCCTCAAAAGTCATATCAATCTGACGTCGCTGCATATCCGCACTAGTAATAACGACTCGAACAGAATCCCCCATTTTATAAGTTTTTCCACTCCTTACGCCAACAGCACTCAATCGACCATCTTTCACATCAAAAGCCTCATCCAAAGATTCAAAACCAACCATGCCTTCGCATTTGCTATGCACCAATTCGACGAACATACCTCGGTCGATGATACCAGAAATTACTCCATCGAAAGCCTCTCCGACGTGATTTTTAATGAATTCGACTTGTTTGTATTTGATAGATTCTCGTTCCGCCTCGGTTGCTTTTCGTTCCATGAGCGAAATGTGCTTACACTGTGCCTCTAGTTTTTCTTTATCGTTTCGATAATTTTTGCCTTCTAAGACTTGCTGTAAAATTCGATGCGCTAAAACATCAGAGTATCGACGAATAGGGGAGGTGAAGTGCGAATAATACTCAAAGCCCAAGCCGTAATGCCCAATATTATTGGTAGAATATTCTGCTTTTGACATCGTTCTAATCGCTATCGGTTGGAGCAATTTCAACGCATCATTCTCTTCTGCTTGCTTAGCCAAATCGTTATAACTTTTGGCAATTTGTTCAGGCGTATCCACCTTCATTTTAATACCCAATTCCAAAGCAAAACGAGCAAACTCTGCTACCTTATCAGGATTCGGCAAATCGTGTACCCGATAAACGTAAGGAATCTCAGGTTTCTCTTTTTTATTGACAAAAAGCGCCACTTCTTTATTGGCCAAAAGCATATAATCTTCGATCAATAAATTGGCTTCTCGACGTTCCTTGACATAAACATCAATCGGCACACCATCTTCATCCAATTTGAATCGTACTTCCTCACTTTCAAAAGCTATTGCCCCTTCTTTAAAGCGTTGTTTACGCATTTTGCGGGCAATTCGAGCCATATCTGCTATTTCTTTTGCCATGTCTCCCTCACCAGTTTCAATAACTTCTTGTGCTTCTCCATAAGCAAATCTTCGATCAGAGTGGGTCAAGGTCTTGCCAAACCATTTTCCAACCAATTTATCTTTTTCATCAAAAGTAAAGACTGCTGAAAATGTATATTTATCCTCATTAGGTCTTAAAGAACATAAGCCATTAGAGAGTTTTTCTGGCAACATCGGTAATACCCGATCCACCAAATAAACAGAAGTAGAGCGCAAATAAGCCTCTTTATCTAAAGCTGTTTTTGGTTTGACAAAATGGGTAACATCGGCGATATGAACGCCGATTTCACAACCTCCGTCTTCCAAATATTCAATAGACAAAGCATCATCAAAATCCTTGGCGTCTACAGGGTCAATCGTGAAGGTTGCAATGTGGCGCATATCTCTACGCTTATCCACTTCTGCCTCGTCCACACCTTCTGGAAAAGCTGCTGTCTCAGCTAAAACTTCCTCTGGAAATTCTAAATTAAAGCCAGCATTGATTAATATGGACTTCATCTCAATATCACTACTTCCAGACTTTCCGAGTACAGAGGTAATCGTACCAACGGGGCTTTTATTCCCTTTGTCGTGCCATTTTGTGACTTTTACGACTACTTTGTCGCCATCTGTAGCCTCATTTTGTTCCTCAGGAAACACAATTATATCGACGGGCATATTGAGTTTATCAGGCATCACAAAGCCAAATTTCTTTGATTTTGAAAATGTACCGATAAAATATTCTGACCCTCTTTGAACCACTTCTAAAACTTCTCCTTCAGCCTTATTACGGCCTCTAGGTTTCCAAGTATTGATTTTGACAATATCGCCATTCAGGGCAGAGGCTAAATATTTTTGAGAAACGTGAATGTCATCTTCTAAGCCATCAATCACGATATAGGCAGATCCCGAACGGGTCATATCTACACGACCTTCATAGACCTGTTTATCACCAGCATCTGCTCGACCTCGTTCGTTTCCTTCTCCTAAAATTAATTTGAATTTATCGTCACCAATAGATTTAATGACATCTTTTTCGGCAAGTTTAATCAGTGCATCTTGCACTGAATCTCTAGAGTTAGCTAGTTTTAATTTGCGAATAATCTGTTTCGCATTGAATCGTTTTTGGGCGTTTCGCTTAAATAGTTTTTTGATTTCTACCCTTAAACTATGGGCTGCCAATTTTTTCCCTTTGGTACTATTTTTTTTCTTTTTCTTTTTACTCATTATTATTTTTATAAATGAGCGTAGAGTCGGGGATGGTGTAGTTTTTCGCTAGTTTTTAGTTATTAATTTAGTGTATATCCTATTTTCTCTACGCAATGCGTTTTTCTTTTCTTACAAACCTACATCTTTCTAACTACTCTTGACACTAAATCGTTTATTTTTTCAAAAAGTTCTAAGGGTTTGCGTGTTTTTTACAATAGTAAAACAATACAATTTTTGATTGAGTTCCCGTTATTCGAAGAAAATATCATC
>CALDTJ010000405.1 GCA_937924145.1 uncultured Saprospiraceae bacterium | reverse complement strand
ACTGAACGAGAACCAAACCAATCCCCTTTAGATACATGAACGATCTTACTAGAAGGTAACCAATCACCTTGATTGTCTGCTACGAAGATTTCTCCATCTACCCCGACACCAATACCATTGGGTGTTCTTAAACCGTTGGCTACAAATTCAATAGCACCTGTTTCCTTAGCTATTTTTACCGCACTTCCTCTATGCTTAGGTTGATTTAAGGCACTTGCGCCACCGGGTAAAATTCCTGTTGCTAGCGTCGCATAAAAATATCCGTCTTTGTAAGCTAAACCAAAGCCGAATTCGTGGAAATTAGCGGTTACATCCCAAGCATTACAGACGGTCTGGTATTCATCAATTTGTCCATCTTTATCATTGTCTACTAACTTAGTTAACTCTTGTTTTTGCATGATAAAAATCTCATCATCCACTATCTTTAAGCCTAAAGGTTCTGCCAATCCAGTGGCGATTTTAGTAGCGGTCATTTTAGCAGGATCGCCAGATTGTACGCCATCTACGACATATACAGCGCCTTCGGAATCCCATGTACTGACCGCCATTCTTCCATCAGAGAAGAAATCCATTCCACCTACTTTTGGTAAGAAGGTTTCTGGTCTTGCCTGACTTAAGTCGTAACTTGGATGTACTTCTTTCAAAGGAGCTTTATCGCCAGGAATCGTTGAATTGCTAACCAATTGACCACCACCTTTTGGAGCATCCGATTTTTTGTGTGCAAATGCGGTGGATGGAATAGTGACAAATTCACCATCAGAAAAAGAACGCCATTTTAATATAATCGCCTGTCCTCCTCCATTTTCAAAATATTCTAATCGGAATGGATGGTAACCTTCTGCTAAAGCGACTTCTCCATCTTTGGCATCAGCACCATGTAAACCATCATGGTTGATGACTTCTTTACCATCAATCAATAGTCGAGAACCGTCATCACTCATTAAGCGGAAAACAAAATTGGCACCGCTAGGTATTTTAATAAACCCTTCTGCTGAAATGGCGAAATGATCTTTTAATGGCCCAAAATCATCTCCTTCTGCATCTATTGTAGGTAAAACAAAAGTAAATGCTGGTTCTGCATTCCAATTAATTTCTGCTAATTTACTTTTGTCTCCTTCGAACATGAAAACTTTACCAATGGAACCTAGACCCATTTCGGCAGGTACTACACTTTCATCACCTTTTATCAACTCACTATCTGCTACTTTGGTGGCAGCCATTGCTTTTTGATTCGCCTCCTCTGCTTTGTCTAATTCCATGATGTAACTAATCATGTTTTTTACATCTGCCTCGTCTAAATCTGGATGGGCACTCATTGCTGCGTCTCCCCAATTTCCTGCTCCTCCATTCTTCACTTTTTTGACAAGCATCGCTACATTCTCATTAGAATTCCTATACTTTTTGGCAATGTCTAAATAAGAAGGCCCAACTGTTTTTACATAAGTATTGTGGCAAGTTTTACAATCGCTACGTGCAATTAGCCGCGCGCCTAAAGGTCTATCTTCTTCCTCTTCTTCATTTACTTTATTTGTATTGGCTATTAAAGGCGTTTTAACAAAAGAGCAGGTCAAAGAAGTTTTGCTATTTTTATTTAACGTTAATAAACCTTTTACATCTACAGTAGTCAAACTCTTAGCGTTTCTTGGGGCGGAGTTTAAAACTTTAAAATCGCCATCCGTCTGAATTTTGTTTTGACTGACTATGGAACTTACATTGGTTTGCAATGCAACCGTTACATCATTAGGTACATTAGCGGTGGTAAAAATACGTTCAAAACCTACTAAGCCAGTTTCTGATATTTTAGCCTCTGGTTGTTCCGTGATTTGAATTTTTTCTCCACTAGGCAAGCTTAATTCATATTTTAAAAGGGCATGTCCATTTTTGATTTGATGTCCTTTATATTGAATATTTGCAGTGATCTCATTTCCACCTTTGGTTATTTGCCAAGGCGTTTTGTGCTCACTAACGAACCAAGCATCTCCAATACTCATTGGCTGCGGTCCATGAGCAGTAGTATAAACCGCACCATCAAAATTGACATTGCCAGACCAGACTTTATCGATAGCAGCATTTTGAGTACTATAAGCTGCCCATACATTATCGTGCAAAGCAAGCGTTATCATTCGAGGTTGTTCATCTAAAACTGAACGGAAAACCCAAGGACTATGTGGGCGTTCAATGGTGGGTGCTGGATCGGTTGTACATTGCCACAATAGAAAAAAGGCAAAAAGTGCGGTGATTTTTGTTATTAGTTTCATACAATTATTTAGTTAGAATTACTTTACTATAGTAACAAATCTAACTTTTTTTAAGCATACAGAAAATTTTTAGTTTCATTTTTACACTAAGCGAAAGAAAATACGTTTAAATGCATGTTAATCTTTTTTGATTTTGTATTCCTCCAACGAGAAGTAGTATTTTCGCAACCCTGATTAGTTTAAAACCAATTTCATTCAAAAAACGAATTGAATTCTATATCACTTTTAATTATGAAGAATTTTTCTTTTTTATTGGTAGTCATTTCTTTATTTGTCTCTTGTCAAGGGGATAGTAAACAAAAAACTACTACAACTGCGCCTAAAGTGGAAGTTACAAATATTCCTATTCCAAGATTTGATCGAGAAGCAGCTTACAATTTTGTGGCTAAACAGGTAGAATTTGGCCCTAGAGTTCCTAATACAGATGCCCATAAAGCAACGAAGGAATGGTTATCTAGCCAGTTGAAAGCTCATGGTGCGACGGTTATTGAACAAGATTTTAAAGCAAAGGCTTATACTGGTACGGTGTTAAATGGAACCAATATTATTGGGCAATATAATCCGTCTGCGAAAAAGAGAATCCTACTAGCAGCGCACTGGGATTCTCGGCATGTTACGGACAATGATCCTGATGCTGCTAAACAAAATTTGCCTGTAGATGCAGCTGATGATGGAGCAAGTGGAGTAGGTGTATTACTAGAAGTTTCTAAGCATCTTAATACATTGCCTGCTGATATGGGTGTAGATATTATATTTTTTGATGCAGAGGATTATGGAGAGTCAGGAGGTAATAATACTTATTCATGGTGCTTAGGGTCTCAACATTGGTCTAGAAATTTACATGTTGGTGGTTACAAGGCAAAATATGGGATTTTGCTAGATATGGTGGGAGCGAAAAATCCTAGATTCAGAAAAGACGATGTTTCATTAAGGTATGCACCAAACATTGTTAATAAAGTTTGGAAGTTAGCAAGGGAAATGGGGCATAGTAGTTATTTTACGGATGAAATTGTAACTGGTATTTTGGATGACCATTTTATGGTGAATTCTATAGCAGGTATTAAAATGATTGATATTATTAATACACCTGGAGACACAAGTCCTGTTTTTGTGAAACACTGGCATACGACCAATGATAATATGGAGAACATTAATAAACGAACTTTAGGAGCTGTTGGGCAACTTATGTTAGCCGTTATCTTCAACGAGGCAATGGGCAAGTTCTAATAAAAATAGCAGTCAATAGCTGCCAGTACTTCGAGTGCTGGCAGCTATTGACTGTATTTTTAATTTTATCAAAGCAGGAGATACTTTCAAAGTATCTCCTGCTTATTCCCGCCACTTTCCAGACATTTATACCGAGTACCAAGCATCTTTTCCACTACAATTATGTTTTTCTAAAAAGACCCTTTATCTTTTCAGAAAAATACGACCCGATGTTTAAAATTTTACTGTATAATAGTCTTTCTTTTTTCTTGCCTTTTCTTTTTTTCTTTTCCCCCTCCTGTAATTCTGCTGGGCAAACACCAACGCCTAACCAAGCCGTTGTTGAAACTGTGGAAGAAGATCGACTACCAACTAGGCGTGAGTTGAGAAGGGCTTTCAGAAATGAAAAGAATGTCTTGACTATGGTTTATCCCAATGATGCGAATTTGGCTGAATTTTATAAAGCCAGAGTGAAAGCCATGAATGAAGGCGATAGAGTGAGTTTAAAAGTACGAGGTATTTCTATTGATAAGCTGACCAAAAACCATTTAGAAAATGATATAGTTTTTTTCGTTGGAAATTTTCTTAAGGATTCTTTGCTAAGAGAAGTAGAAAATTTATTACCTGTAGCGTTTGATGACCAATCCTTTGTTTTTAATGAACAAACATACGATTCTCCCAATGCTATTTTAAAATTATTTCCTTACCCAAATCCATATAATCAAAAACTACCGATTTATTTATTGTTGGGAAATGATAATGAGGTAATCCAAAATTTTTTACAAGAGCATTATCCTAATGATCTGTCTGACCTATTGCGATGGAGTTGGGGGTATGAGGTGCAACAGGCTGGGGAAATAAAAGTATCTGGATATTTTAATGAGACGACTTGGCAGATAGATGAGAAGACGCATTTTGATTTTACTGGTAAAAACGATACGATATTAGAAACAACTCATTTCCAATTTATTTCGCATAGTACACCATTATCAAAAGAGAAAGTAGAGCTGATTGCTGAAAAATGTGAGCAGACCTACAGCTCAATTGCTGATTTTGTTGGAGCCTCTAATAAATTACCAAAAATAGCTTACCATTTTTATCCTTCTGTAGAAAATAAGGCCTTACAAATATCAAATATGGTGGAGGGATCTGCCAACATGAAAGAGCATCGAATTGATGTAGTGATGAATGATAACTTTCAAGGAAGTTTGCAGCATCCCGAAAATAAATTGGTCATACGGCAAACTTTAGATAAGCCGAATCTTTTAGCATTAGAAGAAGGATTATCCAACCATTTTACAGAAAACTGGCAAAAAAAAGGCTATAAATATTGGACGCAAAAATTGTTCTTATCGGGTAACTTACCTTCTTTGAAGGAATTGATAACGAATGAAATTTATGAAAAAGAATCCTATTTAGTAATGGGCGCAATGGCGGCTACTTTTGTGGATTTTCTAATTGATAAATTTGAAAAAAAAGCATTTTTAGCTAATTATGCTACATGGCAATATGAAGATTTGAGTGCTTTAGATAAGGAGTGGAGAGCCTATTTAAAAAATATAACCTCTTCTACTATAACAGAAAATGAATCTGTTAATAAAAAGAAATTACCCTATTTGAAAGGGTTTAATTTTGCTCACGAAGGTTATCGAATCTATAATGGTTATGGCTCCACTTTGGCAAAAGAATCTCTACAACGATTAGATGAAATTGGTTCTAATGCGATTGCGATTGTTCCTTATTCTTATATGAGAGATCCTGAAAAACCATCTTATATTCCAATCATACAAAGTACAGGAGGAGAGAACGACCAAGCAGTTCTATTTTCTCATTATGAGGCAAAAAAAATGGGCATGTCTACCATGTTAAAACCTCAAATTTGGGTTGGGAGAAGTTGGCCAGGAGATATCAAGATGAACAGTAAAAAAGATTGGGAGACCTTTTTTGAAAATTATTATCGTTGGACAAGGCATTATGCGATGTTGGCAGAAATCAATGGGTTAGATAGCTATTGCATCGGGGTAGAATTTGCAAAAGCTACTTTGGCCAAAGAACAAGAATGGCGACAACTCATTAAAAAGTTGAGAGGTATTTATAGCGGTCAATTGACTTATGCAGCTAATTGGGGTGATGAATTTGAAAATCTTTCTTTTTGGGACGAATTGGATTTTATAGGCTTAAACTGTTACTACCCCTTAAGTAAAGGTGATAATCCGTCTAGGCGAGAGTTGACTAAAGCTTTTGATAAGGTGATTGATAAAATAGAAGTTGTTTGTAAAAAATATAAGAAACCATTGGTCTTTACTGAAATAGGTTTTAGAAGTGTGGAAGGCCCGTGGAAAAATCCTCATGCTAAAGAGGCTGGTAGGGCGTTTAATGATGCCCATCAAAAACTATGTTATGAAGTTGTTTTAGAAAGCATTAAAAACAAAAAATGGTGCAATGGAATTCTGTGGTGGAAATGGCCCAGTTATATGACTTATCGTGGAAAAAATAACGTGGGTTTTAGTCCAAATGCTAAAGCAACAGAAAAAATTGTTGAAAAATATTTTAAAACAAATAATTTGAATTAAGTTACTGATAATCAGTTGTTTGTATTGTGTCTTTCTATATGAAAAACAAAAATGTTTTAAATTGTTTTGATTTACAAAACTTTTTGTTTTAAATTTGTCTTGTAATTAAAACATTACATGACTTTTTTATCACAATCTCAAATTTAAAAACATGGAATACAAACAACTACCCGACGAGTTGGACATTAATCAGTTACTAGAAGAAAAAATATACAAACCTCTTCGCCAATTAAAAAAAGATGTAAAAGACTGGCTGAATCAAAATTGGTTCAAATTAGCTTTTCTTGGGGTTTGTACATTTTTTGCTCTAAAAAAAGACTTAAGTTTTAACATCAATCTGGGTACTGGTAGTCAGCCCCTTGCTGCTTCCACTCCATCTCGCCCTATGGCTAAGACGACTTCTTTAAGTGTGTCTGATAATTTATTGGGCGGATCTTCACCTAATTCTACTTTTAAAGCTGCCGCTGTTGCTCCCGCAAAGCCCGCCAGAAAGCCTATCAAAATGACTCCTAAGGTCAAAATACAATTGGCTTATGTCGAGCGTTTTGCTAATGTTGCACAAGAAGAAATGCGAAAGTTTAACATTCCTGCGAGTATTACACTTGCTCAAGGATTAATTGAAACCAATGCTGGCAGAAGTCCATTGGCTACTAAAAACAATAATCATTTTGGAATCAAATGTTTCTCCAAGTCCTGTAAAAAAGGACACTGTGCGAACTTTTCTGATGACAGTCATAAGGACTTTTTCCGAAAATATGCATCATCCTGGGAAAGTTTCCGGGCACATAGCAAATTATTAACTTATAAGCGGTACAAGCACTTATCAAAACTAGAACCCACTGATTATAAAAATTGGGCGATTGGTTTGAAGAAGGCTGGTTACGCAACGGATAAAAACTATCATAATAAGTTAATCAAATTAATTGAAGATTTACACCTAGATGAGTACGATAAATTATAGCTAATATAAATATGCGATGCTCTAGCCCGATTTGAGATTGTATATTTTAGAATCCCTGTAGCACACAACTTCGCAATGTGTTACAGGGATTTTTTATTTGTGCCTCAATATCTTTTGTATTACTACCTTGTCAAATTTTATAAAAACAAAATTTTAGTCAAAATCAAGCTTAGCAAAATGCTACTGCTTGAAACTGTCAAAGCTACCGCTCGAAGAACTATGTGTTCTATGTGTTTTCACTATGTGACTATGTGGCAAAGAGTGTCTAGTTTTGAACTTGAATTCCACATGCCTTTCTGCTTAAAAAGTAATCCCAAATAGAAAAGAGATCGTGCGAATTTGACCATCTTCACCCACAAAAGAAAATTTAGAATTCAAATCTCCTCCATTTTTTAGCTTAATATCCACATCTACTTCTAGTTCTACGACTCTATCTCCAACTTCAAAAGTATAGGTGACTAAGCCATTTTTCCACTCAAATGCACCACCGATTCCAAATGTTCTGGTGATGAGTCGGCCTTTTCTACGTTGACTAAATCTAAAACCAACCATCACATTCGTCTCTCCCACTACTCCTGTATAATCACCTGTGACGGTCATCTTATAATTACCTGTCGTATTATCATTTTTCAATATGACCAAGCCTAAATCACCGTCAAATTGATTGCCTATAAAAGCTGCTTGGAGTGCCAGCGTCGTTTTTGCTACTAATTCAGCTCCTCTTCTAGAGGATTGTTTATCTATGGTATAAGTAATTTCTAATTTATCATTAATTTTTAGAAAGCCTAATAGCGTGACACCAAATGTTTTGTTATCTCGATCATAAACGTATCGAAATTGATTGGCTCCATTTTCAATTATTAATTTTCCATCATCAGGCATATTGAAAACACCCAATGCGTCTCCTTCTTTTTGGTATAAAAACTTTAATCTGGGTATGCCTTCCTCTGCTACTTCTTGTTCCCATTTTCCTGCAAACCCAAGTCGATAATTAATTCTTGAGTTCTTTTTATCTCTTACTCGATAGATAAACCGACTTTTTTTATCGGATAGAATCCCATCTAAAGTAGATTTGACCCCATCACATATAAACTCTAGTTGATGTTGTTCATTTAGATCCCAATCGCCTCGGATATTAAATTGAAAAGGTTTATTACTAGTAGGTTTTACTTTTAAAATAGCGTCTCTTAATTCACATTTTGGGCGATTATTGTCAACTGTACAGAAGTTGAATACTTCATTGTGGTGATTATCTAAAAGACAGAATTGATTGTCTTCATTAAACTTCCAATGGACATCTACTTTATCTTTTGTACCATCATCTTGTGTAATGGCAATTTGATTATCTTTATTGGTGACCCATTTTCCAATGGCGTCTCCATTAGCATCTAGTACTTTTCCTGCAATATCTAATTGATAAGTTGTCCCCCCATTTGACAGGCTAAATTTAGGCATGAGCTTTCAGTTTTTTTGGTGGTTTTAAAGTTTTCTCTGTTTATTTTATTTTTATTGCCTGACTAATTTACTGATTATCTGGCTTTAAATCCAATCGCAAGCGCAATTCATGCACCATTGGATTTTTTTCTCGCATCATTTCATACTTTTCTTTAGTCGTCATTACCTTTTTGGGCTTAATTAATTGACTAGCTTTCGAAGTATCAATATTAATTTCCATTGCTAAATTAGAAATTGGAATCCTTTTTCTCAAAAACGGAATTAAGTTCTTTTCCTGCTGGATCATCCCTTTTGCCATCTGTGATCCTACTTCTACTAGTATTGTTACATCGTCTTTTATTTTTGCTGTTGCTTTGACAAAAGCAGCTCTTACCGATGGAGAATCAATTTGTTCTATGTAAGCTTTCCACGTACTATTTAATAAATTAGCCTCCAATTTTGTCATTTCTCCGTCTGTAGCCTCCTCTTCTTCTTCGTCGTCATCATCAAGCATTGATAATGAAGGCATATCATATTTTGTCTTTTTACGATCAGTGTCATTACTTTGACTGACTTTTTGCTCGCTAGGTTCTGGTTCGCTAACTATTTCAGGTTCAGTATCTGAGTTGTCAACGGGTTTTTGCTCCGTTTCTTTTTTAATTGGAGGCGTGGGTACTTCAGATTTTTCTGGTTCAGCAGGTTCGGATGTAGAAGATATGTTTGTTTTAGGTTGAACAGGTGCAGCTGTAACGCTTGATGTAGTATTTGTTTGAACAGCCCTTACGTCAGGTGTTTTTTTTTCAGCGATTGCTACTGGTGCAGGATTGTTAGAGAGTTCAATAGCTCTACTGATGTAAGTCATTTTAATGACCGCCATTTCTACATGCAGTCGTTTATGACGAGCCATTTTATAATTAATATCACAATCTGCTGCGATATTTAAGGCCGTTAAAATAAAGCTATTTGGTGCCAAACTAGATTGTTCCTGATAGCGCTTTCTTAATGAGTCACTTGTTTCTAATAAGGCTAAAGTCTTAGGATCTTTGCAGACTAATAAATTTCTCAAATGCTCTGCTAAGCCATTGATGAAAATATCTGGATCAAATCCCTTTTTAAAAATTTCGTCAAAAATCAATAATACTTTGGCAGTATCTTCGGTCAGCATCGCATCGACTACTTTAAAATAATAGTCGTAATCGAGTACATTTAAATTTTCGATGACACTGTCGTAATCAATCTTTTTTCCTGCTACACTGGTCATTCTATCGAAAATAGACAAGGCATCTCTTAGAGCACCATCTGCTTTTTGACCAATGATATGTAAAGCATCTTTGTCCGCCTCAATTTCTTCTTCTTTGCAGATGTGCTGCAAATGTTCTACCATTCTAGGTATCTGTATCCGCTTAAAATCAAAGATTTGACAACGCGATAAAATGGTAGGAATAATCTTATGCTTTTCGGTAGTTGCTAAAATAAAAATCGCATAGGGTGGTGGTTCTTCCAAGGTCTTCAAAAAAGCATTGAATGCTTGCTGAGATAACATGTGTACCTCATCTATAATGAAAATTTTATACTGCCCTTGTTGTGGTTGAAAACGAACTTGCTCGATTAATCCTCTAATGTGTTCTACACTATTATTGGAGGCCGCATCTAATTCGTTAATGTTAAAAGAAGAATTGCCATTAAAAGAAACACAAGAACTACATTCATTGCATGCCTCAAAATCTTCTGTTCTATTTTCACAATTTAATACCTTGGCTAGAATCCTAGCACAAGTGGTTTTTCCTACTCCTCTTGGCCCACAGAATAAAAAGGCATGTGCCAATTTGTCGTTTTGTAAGGCATTTTTCAAGGTTTTCGAAACGTGCTCTTGTCCAACTACCTCGTCAAATCTTTGTGGACGATATTTTCTAGCTGAAACGACAAATTTACTCATTGAGGTAGTTATAATTATATAAAATGAATGTTGAGTGATTTGGGAAATCCATAATAAAATTCCCTGATAGAATAGTGTTTATTCTAAAATTTTTCGTAAGCCAATAGCTGACAGCTATTGCTTATTTAGAATAAGGTCTAATTCTTACAAATTTACGAAAAATAAGTCTATCAAATTGCTTGTATTAGTCGATTATCAAATTTTTATTAATTTTATTTGATGTGAATTCTTTTTTATAGAACTGTTTATTTTTGACTTCGTTTTATGGGTAAATTTTGGATTGATTATTTTGGGACGCCTATCTATATTATTTTTAGTTATTTAAATATTTATAAAACACTAATAGATTAGACCCGTAAGAAGATGGCGACTAATTTCGAAAGTAATTTTAAGTTGTTTTTTTGATGATTGAAAATTATTTTTCCGAACAAAAGCTTGATAAAGAACGTTTTACATATTTTTGGCAAGGTTTTTGATAAAAAAGTCGCTCTAAAGTTGGACATATTGATAGAAAAACGCTTATATTGCAAGAAGTTAGTGTGATCAGAAAGAAATTAATTAAATTAAATCTTTCCTACTTTTGATTACCAACCTCTGCAAATGTAATCCAGTTAGTATTTTAAGTTTTCCCCTTTTTGAGATAAAGATAAACGGCACAAATCTAAAAAGATACCGCAACAAACATGGCAAATCCTTTATTGAAACAGAGTTTAAGTCACAAACTTCTACAGAAGTTATCGCCGCAGCAGATTCAGTTAATGAAACTGCTACAGATACCTACTGCCACTTTAGACCAAAGAATTAAAGAGGAATTGGAGGCCAATCCTGCCTTGGAAGAATCAGAAGATCAAGAAGAAATTATCGACGTTGGAGAAAAGGTTGATGACAATTATGGTTCTGAAACCAAAGAGGGAGATGCTGAACCAGAACCTGAGATTGTTAAAGATGATGAATTTGAATTGGATGACTACCTAACTGAATACATTGAAGATGATCCTTCTTCCTATAAGCTAAGATCCGATAATTATAACATTGAAGAAGAAGATAAGTCTATTCCGATCGCAGTGGAAAGTTCCTTCCATGAGTATCTCGAACAACAATTAGGACTTATTGAGCTAAAAGATGACCGAGAAATTAAAATTGCAAAGCAAATAATTGGCAGTATTGATGATGATGGTTATCTAAGAAGAGAACCAATTGCTATTATTGATGACCTGATGTTCTCACAGAATATCACGACTACTGAAGAAGAAATCAATTATTTATTAAGGAAAGTTCAAAAATTTGACCCTGTTGGAATTGGTGCTAGAGATTTACAAGAGTGTTTGAAAATTCAGCTAGAATTGAAGTTAGAAAGAGAGGAATTAGATGATGAAGAATTAAAAGCTGTAAAAAACGGCTTGAAGATTATTGTCTCTTATTTTGACCAATTTTCTAAAAAGCACTATATCAAACTCAAGCGTCAACTAGGTGTCAACGACGAAGACCTCAAATATGCGATTGACGAAATCTTAAAGTTAAATCCTAAGCCAGCTAGTGGACATGATGGAGGTGGTAACAGGAAGAACCAACATTATATCGTTCCTGACTTTATAATTGTAAATAGAGATGGTGAATTAGATTTGACTTTGAACTCTAGAAACGCACCTGACCTACGAATCAACGATCAATATAAGGACATGTTGAAGTCCTATAAAGTGAACCAGAAAGGTAAACGTGCAAATCGACAGGAGAAAGAGGCCGTGATGTTTATCAAGCAAAAGATAGACTCCGCAAAGTGGTTTATTGATGCGATTCGCCAACGGCAGCAAACAATGTATCGCACGATGTATGCGATTCTTCAATATCAGTACGATTTCTTTTTATCGGGTGACCAAAAGACTTTGCGCCCAATGATTTTAAAAGATATTGCTGAAATTACGGGCTTAGATATTTCTACTGTTTCTAGAGTTGCCAATAGTAAATTTGTACAAACAGAATTTGGTACTAAGCGACTAAAAGATTTCTTCTCAGAGTCTTTGATGACTAAAAATGGAGAAGAAGTTTCTACTTTAGAAGTAAAGAAAATATTGACGGATATTATTGCTAATGAAAATAAGCGTAAGCCGTTGTCTGATGAAAAATTAAAGAATATGTTACGGGAAAAGGGCTACAATATTGCTCGTAGAACCGTGGCTAAGTATAGGGAACAATTAAATGTACCTGTAGCTAGATTAAGAAAGGAATTATAAAATCTCGGAAAAAATAAAAAAATAGGAGCACTTGGTTTAGGTACCATTTGCTCCTATTTTTTTGACCTATAGTATAGGTGAGATTCATCTCACCGAAAAGGGGGCTCTTATAAGTTTTGTAAGAGAACGCTTTCTCACCGAAAGATTTTTCACAGGGAAATGAATTTCCCTTTTACATTAGGTCATTTGAATAAACTGCTGAATTAGAGCAACTAAAGTTACAGGAGCATCTTCTTGACAAAAATGCCCTACATTTTCTAATTCAACGACTGGCCCATTTGGAAATAGTCTTTTAAAATCATCTATAACCATTGCTGGCAGCATCGCTTTGTCAGCCATTCCTTCTGCTAGCATAGCTGGTTTCGAGCGAAGTTTCTCTAAATTCCCTGTTTTGATACCTTCTATTACATAATCCCTAATTCGACCCAACGCAGCATCCAAAGGAAATTCAATAGCAGCAATGCATTCCTCTGGTGTCTCAAAAGGCATGGAATAAGCTCGAACCCATTGTTCATCAACTGCGGCAGAATTATGAAAATAAAGTTTTTTCATATTACTCAATATATTATCTCCTAGCCTACTCATAGCATCTCGATAAAAGCCTTCTTTATTTGCTTTTAACACCCATTGAAACCAAGGAGATTCTTGTAAACTAGGTGGTTTTGGATCAGATGGAGGTATGTCTCTAGCGGCAAATCCATAGCCCATCATTGTGTTCATCATGCATATTCGCTTAACCTTATCGGGATAACGAAGGGTATAAGCACCTGTAATTGGCCCACCCCAGTCTTGACACACAAAAGTGATGTCTTCTAGTCCTAAATGGTCGATTAATGCTGCTAAGTTTTCAACATGATCTTTAAAAGTATATTCTACGCCTTGTGGTGTTTCACTCTTCCCGTATCCTTTATGGTCTGGCACAATAACTCGATGCGTCTTTGATAAAGAAGGAATAAAATTTCGATATAGATAACTCCAAGTAGGTTGTCCGTGTAAGCAGATAATTACTCCTCCTTCGCCCTCATCTACGTAATGCATTTTAAAACCTCTACCTTCAAAGAAGTTGGGTTTAAAAGGGAAGGTGCCACCGAACGTTTCGTTTGCTGGTATCATGAGTGGGAATGATGAATGTTGAGTAAAACGAAATCCCGATTTTTATCGGGAATAAACGATAAATGATGAACAAAGACGAAAGTAGTAGTTTTATACCAAAAATAAGAAAGGTAAGAACTGCTTTTTACTCTATTGCTATCTTATGATCTTTCATGTAAGACAAATAGCTAATTATTTTATCAATCTCTTTGTCTTTAATACCTTCGACTGGCGGCATTTTGCTATTATAACGATAAGAATAAGGATCTTTTACAAAAGCTTTGATATCTACTGCTTGCCAGTACTCTGTAATACTTTTTGGAATATTAAATTCTGGTCCCATAATGCCACCTACTTTATTAATTGAATGGCATTTCATACATTTAGATTTGTACAACTCAAAACCAGCTATTTGTTTTTTATCCTTAGGAAAGGCAGCTTTATAGGAGGCGTCTGATGTCTTAAATTGTAAAAATTTTAGACCATAAGGCCAAGTATATCCTTTTGTCGCTTTTGCGTTATTGGGCCAAACTAAATAAAAAGGTGCCCATTTTCCTCGTAGGGTATCCATCCAGTTTCTTTCTGCTGGAGCCTCCAAATCTTTAATGGCTAAATACGGGTCGTTTTGTAAAACTTTATTGAGTGACATGGAAGGATTGTAGCCATCTTTACATAAGAAAATAATTTCTGTATTAGCAGTATCTAAATTTTGTGAAACGACTACTTGTGCTAGATAAGGTTTTAAAGGAATCGCTTTGTACTTTTTAGCTCTCTTGAAAACAGGATCGTAAATAACGTCAATAGTTAACGCTGCTGCTAATAAATTTTCCGCTTGGGCATCTTCTAAGTCAATTTCTAAAAGAGGAGTATCTTCTACTATAGTAGTTTCTGAATTAGGGGGTATTTCTTTTTCTACTGATTGACAAGAAACTATGATTATCCCTAAAAGGAGTAGTAAAAGAGATTTATGCATATTACTTTATTATTTCGGCAATACGGTGAAAACTATGGGTATCTTTTAGTAGAATAAACATTTTGTACGGGCGTTCCCTATACCAAGTTGAAAGAAAGAGGTGCTTATAAAGCACCGCTTTCTGCAAGCACTCTAGAAGGCGATGCTTTGTAAGCACCTCCTTCTTTACGCCAGAAAAAACAATAACCCATACTTTTTACCGTAGTGCCATTATTTTAAGCTGGGTGGAATGATGTTCCTTTAACAGCCATATCTACCAACATTTTTGCTGGACTATACTTCTCGCCATATTTACTCGCTAAATCGTTCATAGTCTTCACCACATTGTCAATCCCTAATTGATCCATATACCTAAATGGTCCGCCTGTGAAAGGCAAAAATCCTGTTCCAAAAACAGCTCCTAAATCACCATCTGTAGGGCTGGCAATAATACCTTCATCTAGGCATAAAACAGCCTCGTTAAACATCAGGTATAAACACCGATTTTGAATGGTTTCCATATCCATAGAAGTCCCTCCTTTGCCTTTGAAAAATTGGTAAGCGCTGGTGTCTACTCCTTTTTTTTTTCCTTTTTCATCGTACTGATAAAACCCTTGACCGTTCTTTCTACCCAATCGCCCCGCCTCAAACATCTTTATCACACTATCGCTAATTGCAAAACCACTTCTATCCGCAACGATCTTACGACTACTATCTACCACATGGGCTGCAATATCCAATCCTACTTGATCGAAAAGAGTAATAGGCCCAACTGGAAAGCCTTTCTTTTTCATAGCCTTATCAATCGCATCAATCGCTACGCCTTCATCCAATAAAAGTAAACTTTCATTCATATAAGGGCCTAAAATTCGATTGACATAAAACCCTGGACTATCTTTGACGACAATACACGTTTTGCCTTGTTTTAAACCAAATTCATAGCAAGAGGCAATGACTGAATTGGCTGTTTTTTCTGTTTTGACAATTTCTAATAAAGGCATTTTAGGTACGGGTGAGAAGTAATGCATACCGATGACCATTTCTGGTTTAGTCGCATTTTGTGCCATTTCTGATACAGAAAGAGAAGAGGTATTCGTTGCGATTACAACGTCCTCTTTGCAATGTTTTTCAATATCTGCAATAATGCGTTTTTTCAAATCCATTCGCTCCAAAACTGCCTCGATTACAATGTCTGCCTTATCGAAATCATCATAAGTCAATTGCCCACTTACTCGACCGACCACTTCTTCGGCTTGTGGTTTGGTCAATGATTTTCTGCGAACTTTTTTAGATAGGCCTTTCCAGATTTCTTTTTTAGCAGCAGTAATGCCTTCTGGTTTAATATCTTTTAATAATACATCAATGCCTTTATTGACTGATATTTCTGTAATACCCGCGCCCATAAATCCTGCGCCAATCATTCCTAAAGTATTCAAAGGTTTGGCATTTTCTTTTCCGTAAGGATTCTTTTTATTATCCGTTGATGCAAAGAAAATAGAACGTAAAGCCTTGCTTTCTGGTGTTAATAATAAATACTCAAAAAGCTCTAATTCTTTTTCATAACCTGCCTTCGTTCCTTGTTTAATACCTGTTTCTACACATTCTATAATGGCAGGAATCGCAGGGTAATTTCCTTGTGATTGCTTTAAAGCCATTTTTTTAGCTTGACTAAATAGGATTGAGCGACCTATCGGATTTCCTTCTAATAACTTTTCTGTAAAAGATAATTTTGATTTGCGCTTGATGGGAGTTTTTAGCATTCGTTGTGCCATCATAGTCGCTGCTTGGTGCAATTTTCCTGGGGCAGTCAACTCATCTACTAAGCCCATTTTCTTGGCAGGGCGAGCAAAAACATTTTTACCCGTTAGCATCATATCTAACGCCTTTTGAATACCAACTAAACGTGGTAAGCGTTGAGTACCACCACCACCAGGTAGAATACCAACTTTCACTTCTGGTAAGCCAAATTTTGTACTAGGATCATTGGTTGCAATTCGAGCATGACAAGCTAGAGATAACTCTGTTCCCAAACCAAAAGCAGTTCCGTGTACTGCTGCTATAAAAGGCTTTTTACTATTCTCTATTTTATCTAAAGTAACGTGACCTGCTTTTTGAATTGGTCGAAAATCTCCCTTTTTTGCAATAGCAAAAGATTTTATATCAGCCCCTGCCATAAAATCTTTTTTGCCACTAATAAAAATCACTGCTTTTACCTCTGGATCATTTTCCATCTGCTCAAAAATCTGCCCGAATATGTCAATGACCGTAGGAGAAACGACATTCATTTTCTCTTTTTTATTGTCAATCCACAAAGTGGCGATACCGTCTTTTTTTTCTATAGTTAGGAAGTCTTTTATATTCATAATAATTAAAGTCAAAATTGAAAATAATAAATTCAAAATCTAAAAGTATTTATGCTGATAGCCTTTTAGATTCTGACTTTTAAACCTGCTCGTTGCACAGTCAGGCGGGTTTTACATTTTAGATTAAAATTTACCTACGCCTCATATCGTTTCAAAATCATCGCATGTCCATGCGCACCAGCTGCACAAGCTGCCAAAATCCCATATTTCCCACCTTCTTTTTGCAGACGATTAGCAGCCGTTGTCATGATTCGTCCACCTGTTGCACCAAAAGGATGACCAATAGAAAGAGAACCTCCCCAAAGATTAAATTTGGACATATCGACCTCGCCAACTGCCTTATCTCTACCTAAATTTTCCTTTGCGAATTCATCAGAGGCTAAGGCTTTTAAATTGGTTAAAATCTGACCTGCAAAAGCCTCATGAAATTCAATGACATCCATATCACTCAATTCCATGCCTGCTTTTTTCAATACTTTTGATACCGCATAAGCAGGACCTAATAATAATTCGTCTTCTAAACTTTGTCCTGTAAAAGCAAAGTCAACTACCTCTGCCTTTGGCGTTAAGCCTAACTCTTTTGCTTTTTCTTCGGACATTAATAGCGTGGCTGATGCACCGTCCGTTAAGAACGAAGAATTAGCTGCAGTTAAAGTGCCGAACTTTTTATCAAAGGCAGGTCTTAGTCTCGCTACTTTTTCTATGGTAGAATTTCCTCGAACCCCATTATCTCGATTGATCGGTGTAAATTTTGGAGGTAAGGTCACTTCTACCATTTCTTCTGGCAAATGCCCTTCTTCGTATGCTTTTGCCGCTAATTGATGCGAACGGACAGCAAATTCATCTTGGGCTGTTCTGCTGATACCAAAACTAGCTGCCATAATATCACAATCTTGCCCCATAACTCGGTCTGTGGTATATTCTGCTACTTGTGGTCGTTCTGGTGCAAAATCAGATGGACGTAAGGAAAAGACGAACTTTAAATTATCCATCATCGTTTTAATCCGTTGTGCCTTAAACAACTTCTTCCGCATTTTTCTAGGAAACTGAATCGGTGTATCAGAAGTGTGATCGATACCTCCTGCGATAACAATATCAGCTTGCCCCGTCATAATTTCTAAACAACCATCTGCGATTGCTCGGTTGGCAGAAATACAAGCTTGAGAGACGGTATGACATGGCGTCGTATTTGGAACGCCTGCAGTCAATGCTGCCTCTCTTGCCACATTAGGTGTTTTGATATTCGCAATCACGCAGCCCATGACTACTGAGTCTACTATTTTAGGATCAATGCCTGTTTTGACCAATAATCCTTTAATCGCAAATTGACCTAATTGATAGGACATCAAATCCATATAATCTGTGCCTGACTTTAAAAAAGGAGTCCGACAACCATCTATTAAAACGACTTTTTTCATCTTTGAATATTTTGGACAAGGTGGCTGTTTTCTACAGCCATCTTGTTTTATATTTAAGCAAAGTGGCTGTAGAAAACAGCCACCTTGCGCTTATTTATTGCCTAAATATAGACATTCTTCACAAAAACATCACAAAGTCTTGCTAATGTTTAATTTAAGTGGTTAATAATGGCTATTTGTCTTAGATAGAACAAGCCGATTATCTTTTAGCTTATTGTTATATAACTTTTCAAATATTCAAGCGTTTTATTATCGCATTTAAAAACAAAATCAATTTTAAAAATATCAAATCATGAAAAATTTATTGAAATATTCATTTATGGCGGTCTTATTTTTTACCGTCGCTTGTGGTAACGCTGCTACTGAAAAGGAAAAAGTAGTTAGTGCTGCTACACCTGCTACGCAACCAACCGTAAAAGAAACACCTAAGCCAACTATGGTAGAAAAAGTTGTCGAAGAAAAGATGGATGAGGTTAAAGAAGAGACTGTAAAAGAAGCTGAAAAAGTGGTTGCTAAAGCTACAGAATCGAAACCGGTGAATAAACCTAAAGTAGTAAAAAGTAAGCCTGCTGAAGTTACTAAACCAGTAAAAGAAGTTAAAGAAACTATTCCTGTAAAGGTAGAAACTCCTAAACCTGTTGAGACACCAAAAGCAGAAATTCCTGCGAAAGAGGCAATAAAAGTCGAGCCTAAAAAGGAAACACCAGTTGCTGCTGCGCCTGTAATTGAACCTAAAAAAGAGGTAACAAAACCTGCTCCAGCTGCTTTTTCACATGATGCTTGGAATGTATTGGCTCAAAAGCACATTAGTTCAACAGGGAAGGTAAACTACAAAGGTTTTAAAGCAGATATTGCGGCGTTTGATGCTTATTTGAAATCGTTAGCGGATAATCCAATACAAAGCAATTGGTCTAGAGGGAAGAAGATGGCTTATTGGATTAATGCTTACAATGCTTTTACGATCAAGTTGATTGTTGATAATTATCCAGTAAAGAAAATTACGGATTTAGAAGGTGGTAAACCTTGGGATAAAAAATGGATAAAGTTGGGTGATAAAACTTATTCGTTAAATAATATTGAGCATGATATTTTGCGACCACAATTTAAAGATGCTAGAATTCATTTTGCAGTAAATTGTGCAGCGCAGTCTTGTCCGCCAGTTTGGAATAAAGCATGGACAGAAAAGAACTTGAATGGACAGTTAGAACGTTCTGCAAAAGCTTTTGTAAATAATACAAAGTATAACTCAGTTGGTGGCAGTGAGGCAACTATTTCAAAGATTTTTGAATGGTATGCCGTTGATTTTGGAGATGATATCATTGATTATCTTAATAAATATGCGAACACAAAAATAGCAGCAGGAACTCAAGTGAAATATAAAGAATACAACTGGGCTTTGAACGAATAATTAATTTGAAACTCACGATAAATTAGAGGTAAGGAAATTTAGTTTTTCTTGCCTCTTTTTGTTTTTATTCAAAGACTATAAGTAACTTTAGGTTATGCAAAAACTACTGAAAGAAATAAAAAGCTGTACTATTTGTCTAGAACATTTAGTCGATGGATGCCGCCCTGTAATGAGTGCCCACCCAAAAAGTAAAATTGTCATCATTGGACAAGCACCTGGACGGAGAGTACATGAAAGTGGGATTCCTTGGCATGATAAAAGTGGCGATAATTTAAGGCAGTGGCTTAATGTGACGGAGGATGAATTTTATAATGAGGAGCTATTTGCGATTGTCCCAATGGGTTTTTGTTATCCGGGTACTGGTAAATCAGGAGATCTTGCACCTAGAAAAGAATGTGCTCCAAAATGGCATCCTCCATTATTAGATTTTATGAAAGAAGTCGAACTGACTTTATTAGTAGGGAACTATGCTCAAAAGTATTATTTGGGAAAAAAAGTAAAAAAGAATTTAACAGAAACAGTCATGCATTTTGAGGACTATTTGCCAAAATATCTTCCATTACCACACCCTTCTCCTAGAAATAATATTTGGATGAAAAAGAATCCTTGGTTTCAAAAAGATATTTTACCGCAATTGGCTAAAACGATTGATAAATTAAAAAAGCAATAACCCACCAAAATCAATCCTTATTTCATCTAAAGAAGTAAGTAGTTCACATTATTTAAGTCGAAATAGCTATCAGGTTTAGTATTCATTAACCAGATTTATCGCAAGGTCGATAATATCACTAAACCTGAATTTATGGCAAAGAAAAAACGTCGCTTAAGTAGCGAAGTCAATGCTGGATCTATGGCGGATATCGCTTTCCTTTTACTGATTTTCTTTTTAGTTACTACTCAAATTGATACGGATAAGGGAATATTGGTCAAATTACCTGAATGGACGGATGATCCCATTTCTATAGATCTAATTCCTAGAAATGTCTTTTCGATTAAAGTGAATCGGGAGGATCAATTGTTGGTAGAAGGAGAAGTGGATAGGCTAGAAGGTATTCGTGCAAAAGTTAAAGAATTTGTCCTTAACCCTCAGAAAAAGCCGAATTTATCAACTGCACCTAAAAATGCAGTAGTCTCTCTGCAAAATGATCGAGGTACTTCTTACAATACTTATCTTAGTGTTTATAATGAGGTGAAAGCTGCTTATAACGAACTATGGGAAGAGGAATCTAGTAGGCGTTTTGGAGTGGCTTATGTTGATTTACCTTATGCTGCTCAAAAGGAAATTAGAAATATTATTCCATCCGTTATTTCGGAATCCGAACCAACGGAATTTCAATAGATGCAAATGAAAAAGCCTTCAACCGTTAGTTCGATTGAAGGCTTTTAGTAAAAGTGAGATTCATCTCACTGTCAAATCTATATTTTACAGGGAAATAAATTTCCCTTTTACTCTGCTAAAGCACCAGCTACTTCCTTAATCCAATCAGAAGTAACAGATTTTGGACGCTCTAATGGCAAACCTAATGCTCTTGACCAACATTGTGCCGCAGTAACTCCTAATGCTCTAGAAACACCGAAAAGTACTGTATAATAACTGAATTCATCCATACCGTAGTGTACCAAAATAGCCCCAGAGTGCGCATCTACATTCGGCCAAGGATTCTTCACTTTACCTAAACCTTTAAGGATTGGTGGAACTACTTCAAATGCTTTCCAGATTACATTGACGATATCTGAATTCTTGATATATTCTTGTGCAAATACTTTCTGTGCTGTAAATCTTGGATCTGGCTGACGCAATACCGCGTGACCATATCCAGGAATCACTTTACCGGCATCTAGAGTATCCTGCACATATTGAGCAATTTGCTCTTTCGTAGGTTTCGTTGTACCTAACTTTTCTACCAATTCGAATATCCACTTAATGACTTCTTGATTGGCTAAACCATGCAATGGACCAGCCAAAGAATTAAGGCCTCCAGAAAGTGCATAGTATGCATCACTTAGAGTGGACCCCACAAGATGTACGGTATGCGCTGATGCATTCCCTCCTTCATGATCCGCATGGATCGTGAGATATAATCTCATCAGTGATTTAAAATCCGCAGAATCTATACCCAACATATGCGCATAATTTCCAGCCCAATCTAAATCAGTACGAGGTTCAATATGATCGCCATTATGATAGGTACGTCTATATATATATGCCGCTACTCTTGGTAACTTGGCTACGAGGTTCATAGTGTCTTCATATGCAGCATCCCAGTAGTCATGCTTACTCATACCCTCTGCATACCTTTGCGCAAAAACACTTTCAGTTTGCATAGACAGTACTGCCATACTAAATTGTGTCATTGGATGTGTATCTGGTGCAAGTGCATCTAACATCTTAAATGTATGCTCAGGTATCCCAGCTCTTTTCTCCCATTCATCACTCAACCAATCTACTTGCTCTTTAGTAGGAACCTCTCCGACTAACATTAACCAAAACAAGCCTTCAGGAAGTGGTTCTTTACCGCCATCTATTTTGGGTAGTAATTCTCTGAGCTGAGGTATATTATATCCTCTAAATCGAATTCCTTCGACAGCATCCAAGTTAGATGCATCCCATACCATACTTTTGACTCCACGCATTCCACCAAATGTCTGGGAAAGTGTTACTTCTCCTACTACCTTAGTTCCGTGTTCTTTTAGCAAGGCTTTTATCTCCGCTTTCTGAGCACTTGCTTTCTCAAAAAACTTCTGTTTCAACATGTCCATTAAATGTGGGTATTTTAAATTTTCTGCAAAATATTACCATTATCTAATAAATGGAAGTAAGTGATTGTTTAATTAAGTCCTAAACGCAATAAAAATTGAATATTACATCAAGATTAATTACATGATGAAAAGTCCTATGTATAAGTGATTGAAAAAGCACAATTTCTCCTTTTATTTCATTTCATAGTACTTTGAGATTCTTACCTTTCCTTAGCATTCTTCCTTTATTTTTATGCCAGTTTTTAAATACTCAACAAAATCACCTCATTCCAATTGATATGATAGCTATCGATGACGTTCTATTAGCAGACGATATAGTAGAGAAAAAATTCGTTTGCAACCTCAATGCTTGTAAAGGAGCTTGTTGTTGGGAAGGTGACTATGGTGCCCCTGTACTTCCAGAAGAAGTGAAAATACTGGATCAATATATTGACATCATTAAAGAAGGATTGAGCATTGAATCTCAAAAGATGATTGACAATTGGGATTGGAAAGACAAGTTTTCTAACGAGCAATGGGATGGAGCCGCTCTTCATCCAGATGGTTCATGCGTTTTTCTGGTTAAAAATGAATTAGGAATAAGCATGTGTGGTGTAGAGCAAGCTTATAATGAAGGTAAAATCGACTACAAAAAACCATTATCCTGCCATCTCTACCCTATCCGTATCAAGAGAAATCCTGAACTTGGATTCGAAGCTTGGAATTATGATGAATGGGATATTTGTTCTGCAGCGTGTAGTCTCGGTGAAGAGTTAAAAGTGCCTGTTTACCAGTTTCTAAAAGAAGCCATTATAAGAGCTAAAGGGGAAGAATTTTATGATCAGCTAGCTGCGGCGGCGGAGCATCATTTATCATCAGAAAAATAATCCGAAGACGTTTAATTAGTCGGTTCACGGCTTTTGCAGTAGAAAGAATTTTTTAGCCAAAACAGAACTTTTATTTTCACCATCATCTACCATCATTTTCAATAAATACATGCCTGAATATTGCGAGATAAAATAATGTTTATTCAAAATAAAAGAATTCTTACCTCTAGGAAATACAATCCCATCCATCTCCCTTACTAGTCTTCCCATATTATCATAAATACTGAAATAAACCAACGAGGAATTTTCTAATTCGAAAAGAATATTTGTTTCTTCCAAAAATGGATTAGGTACAATATCCAATCCTTCATTATAAGTCACTTCTCCTTCTACTATTAACTCTAGCTCATGGACTTTTAATGAATCCCCAATATAAACCTGCGGCTCTAATGACTCTGACAATTTGATCATCTTACCAAGCTCACCGCATTTTTCAGCTTTGAATTTTATCGTAAAGTCAACAGGGCCTACATTGTTGTTAATTCTCTTAATAGATATCCATAAATTACCTAGATCAGCTCTAACAGCAATGTCTTCTGGACCAAAGTAATCTGAAGTAAGATCGACAAACTCTAAATCCTCATGAATCAGAGAAAACTGAAAGCCTTCAATATCTTCAGAATCAGAAAACGAAAATACAACTTCTGCTATTTCATCCTTCTCTACTCTAACATTTGGAGTGCTCAATACAATCGCAGATTTTTCATCTTCACCACCAATCGCAGAATGATTTATATCTCCTAATTTAACACCAGTCAAATCCTTTCTCTGCCAATCCGTTTCACCGACATGAGTTATTCCTTCTTCATAAGGAAATGGCCAGTTGTCGTCTTCAAATTCTATAGCAGCATCTAGAAATTTCCAAAGAGAAGTATCCGTATTTTCTTCCAACAGCAACTCAGAAAGGTATATCACATCTTGAGCATCTACATCAAAATTGTTATCCACATCACACGCGATAATATCAAGAGGTGAATTAAGTGTCGAATTATTTTCTATGTAGTCTTCCAAGAGAATTATATCTCGAGTTGACAACCCATTCAACCCATCGTTAAAAGTAGCTTGTATAGAGTAGTCAAAATCTTCGGAAACAAAAGCTATAAATAATCCAGAACTATCAGTTACCTGAAAAGGGTCTATATCTGGAAAATCCCAAGGATATTCTTCCTCTATTTCAACCAAAACATTAGACATTGATTCATCCAACACGCTAATTACTTTACCATCATATGGAAAAGGAAAGGCAATAAAATCAATATCAACATCACATTTTGAGCTATTACCTTTTTCATCAAAAACTTGTAGTTCTAATGTCGTATCATCAGACAAAACACTAAATGTCAGATTAGCGGATTCCGGATTGTCATCTAAAGTAAAAACTAAACTATCTTCTGGCGAACAATTATCACTTACTGATAAAATAACTATGTCCAAATCCAATTCTATATCATTTGCGTCATCCGTAGTTATAACTATATAGTCTTCATCTATGCATTCTAGGATAGGATCAACATTATCAAATATTTGGAATGCTGAGGTACAAGATATTTGATTTCCACAAGTGTCATATGCGATCCATATGATTGAATGATAAAACCCAGAAACAATAATATTTTCGTTGAAATATATCTGTATTTGTTCCTCTGAAAAAGAGGCTGGAAGATATATTTCTATAATACCATCCTGATCGGCATCCCCTGTATTCGCTTCATCCATTGGATCAATAAAAGAACTAAACTCGTATTCAAATAAACCATCGGTCCAAATGTCCACATATACTTTCCAAAATATAGAGTCATTATTACAAGTGTCACTAAAAACAGCAACATTCGAAAAAAGGAAATCCGTCGGATGACACTCTCCATTTTCCGCAAAATTGATAGTATCACATGACATTATATTGATCTGAGCATTCAAAGACCAAGATAGTAACAGAAAAAATGAAGAAAGAATATGTATTCTTTTCATGGTAATCAAATTTACATTCCATTGCAAAATACAATTTCCTAATTGCCTTTTTTACTATTCTTAAAATTCATACAAAAAAAACGCCTTGTCCAGAAGAACAAGACGTCTTTTATTATGCTAATTAAACTTTAGTTATTCTTTGGATCTATGTCTTTGATATCATCGATTGCATCATTAAGATCTTTTGTAGCCTTCTTCACTTTATCAACATCTGACTTCTTTAATTTTTTCTCCACTTTTGGCTTGGCCACAGAATCACTTTGTTGCTCAGAGAATGTAAATCCTTTTGCATCCGTGCCAATATAGATCGTATCTCCTGCTGTAAAATCGCCTTTGAGTACTTCTACTGCTAGTCTATTAACCAATTCTTTTTGAATTACTCGCTTAAGCGGTCTAGCACCAAACTGTGGATCGTATCCCAAATCAGTTAGTAAATCGAGTGCCGACTCAGACAATTCAATAGATAGCTCTTGTTTAGCTAAATTTTTACGTGTGCTCTTCAACATAAATCCTGCAATGATCTTGATCTCAGATTTTGTCAGTGGCAAGAACATTATTTTATCATCTATTCTATTGAGAAACTCAGGTCTTAAGCTTTCTTTCAATACATCAAAAATCTCCAACTTAGTCGTTTCAATAATATCGGCTCTATGCTTTTCCCCTAAAGCGTCAAGATCTTCAAAATTTTCCAATATCGTTTCCGCCCCCATATTAGAAGTCATAATGATAATTGTATTTTTAAAATTCGCTACTCGACCTTTATTATCTGTGAGTCTACCATCATCTAATACTTGCAATAATATATTGAAGGTGTCTGGATGGGCCTTTTCAATTTCATCTAAAAGAATAATTGAATAAGGTTTTCTTCTAACTGCTTCAGTAAGTTGACCACCCTCATCATATCCAACATATCCTGGAGGCGCACCTACTAATCTTGACACTGAATGCTTCTCTTGAAACTCTGACATATCGATTCGAGTAATTGCATTTTCGTCATCAAATAAAACTTCAGCCAAAGCTTTAGCCAACTCAGTTTTACCGACACCTGTAGGACCAACAAAAATGAATGAACCAATAGGACGCTTACCATCGGAAAGGCCTGCTCTACTTCTACGCACAGCATCAGAAACTGCTACTACCGCTTCGTGCTGACCGACTAGGCGCTTACCTATTTCTTCTTCGAGATTAAGCATTCTATCACGATCACTTTTTTGCATTTTAGTGACCGGAATTCCTGTCCATTTCGCAACTACTTCCGCGATATCATTGGCAGTTACTTCTTCATTGGTAAACCTTCCTTCCTCTGGCAAATTATCCAATTTCTCTTCCGACACTTTTAGCTTTGCTTCTAATTCTTTCAGCGTACCGTATCTAATTTTTGCAACTTCTTCATACTTGCTTTCACGCTCAGCCACTTCTGCTAAATGCTCCTGCTCTTCGATTTGCATTTTGATATTTTGTACGGTATCTACAATTTCCTTTTCGCTTTTCCATGCAGCAGTGATAGAATCTAAATCTTCTTTTGCATTAGCAATATTCTCTTCTATCGCCTTTAGTTTTTTCTTATCTTTTTCTCTCTTGATAAACTCTCTTTCGATTTCAAGTTGACGTAACTTTCTATCTAACTCATCGATCTCTTCAGGAACAGAATCCAACTCTAATCTCAACTTAGCTGCGGCTTCATCTATTAAGTCAATTGCCTTATCTGGCAATGATCTATCTGCAATATATCTATGTGATAATTCTGCTGCCGCCACTAGAGCTTCATCGAGAATATCCATCTTGTGGTAGACTTCATATTTTTCTTGTATTCCCCTAAGAATTGACACTGTATCTTCTACTGAAGGTTCGTCAATTACTACAGTTTGAAATCTTCTTACTAAAGCTTTATCTTTCTCAAAATATTTTTGATACTCATCAAGCGTCGTAGCACCTATCGTTCTCAATTCACCTCTTGCTAAAGCAGGCTTAAGTATATTGGCGGCATCCATCGCACCATTACCACCACCAGCACCAATTAAGGTATGGATTTCATCCACAAATAATATAATCTCACCGTCTGCTCCTTTTACTTCTTTGATGACGGCTTTTAGACGTTCTTCAAATTCGCCTTTGTATTTCGCTCCTGCTATTAAAGCAGAAATATCCAATGAAAATATTTGTTTCGTTCTTAGATTTTCAGGAACATCTTGATTGATGATTCTCCATGCAATACCTTCTACAATGGCAGTTTTACCGACGCCCGCTTCACCTATCAGTATTGGATTATTTTTCTTTCTACGAGATAGTATATGTAATATTCTTCTGATCTCTTCATCTCTTCCTACAATAGGATCTAACTTACCTTGTTCGGCACGTTCACACAGATTGATCGCATATTTACTTAGTGCATTATATGCTTCTTCAGCACTTTGTTCCGTTACTTTCCTACCTTTTCGAAGATCATTTATTGCTGCCTTCAAAGCTTTCTCAGAAGCACCAAGATCTTTTAGAATACTAGCACCTTTATCTTTTCCTTTGACTATTCCCATGAGCATGAGCTCTAGAGAAATAAATTCGTCACCAAATTCTTTCATTTGCTTCTTAGCTCTTGAAAGCGCTTGATTACTATCATTAGTCAAGAACTGCTTATCTACCCCAGATACTTTAGGGTATTTCTCTAACGCTTTATTCAACTCACGCTTAAGGACAGCTACATTGATTTCCATTTTCTGAAGTAGAAACTCGGCCAGCTTCTCATCAGTATCCATAATGCCTTTAATCAAATGGA
>CALDTJ010000404.1 GCA_937924145.1 uncultured Saprospiraceae bacterium | reverse complement strand
AGAATACGACAAGACTCCTATTAGATTTCAAAAATCTAATATAGATCGTCAGGTAAAAGATTAATATTATTAAGACTAGTTTTGTCAACATTTAAATCTGTTGTCCTTCATTAATCCGTTGTATAATAAAAATATACAACGGATTAATGAAGGACAACAGATCCAAGCGTTGACATATTTCTTCTTTATAATATCCATTTTTTATCTGATTATCTATAGGAGTTTAATGCTATTTTAAGTAATTCCTTATATATTTAAAATAGCTTTCATTTGTCAATTTCTTTAAGAGTGTTTAATTAATACAGTAAATCTAATTCGAAATGACGGAGAGTATTCCAAATTTTGTTATGACCTATAACTTTTCTGTAGAGGATTACCATAAGATGGCAGATTTTGGCATTCTTAAACATACGGATAGTGTTGAATTAATTAATGGGCAGATAATTGAAGTTACACGCGATAAATTGCCCAAACATGCTGCGACAATTTGCAGATTAAGTGATATATTTCGTGAATTATCTAAAGAAAGAATATCTATAAGTGACCAAAAAGCAATTACCTTAGGTACGCATTCCGAGCCAGAACCTGATTTAGCGGTTGTGAAATACAGAGAAGATTATTACGAAGATGGCCACCCAACGCCTAAAGATATTTATTTAGTAGTTGAAGTCTCCCTCTCCACCCAAAAATACGATAGAGCGGTCAAACTTCCACTTTATGCCAGTTTTGATATACCAGAAACTTGGATTATTGACTTGAAAAAACGAATAATTGAGGTGTATGAACAACCAAAAGGAGACCAATATCTGTCAAAGAAGGTATTTGGTATGAAGGATGTTTTAAGTTCTAGTTTTATAGATAAATTAGCCGTTAATCGAGTGATTAAAGTAAAGTAAATTCACCTTTAAATTGTTGATTTAAAAATAGTATTTTGAGTTGCTCATTTGTAATTGAGCCTAATAATTCGGATATTCGGTTTATATTTTTGAATCTAAAAATAACATCCAATGAAAAAAACGATTATCGCTTTTGTGACCATCGCTGCTTTAGGCTTGGCTTACGTCTTTTGCTGTCCACCAGATTGTTGTAAGACAAGCACAGAATGTAAGATTTCTGCAACGAAGTAGGTTTACTTTAATCAGTAAATTTGAACTTAAAAAGGTGAGTTAATTGCTGCCAGACCTCCGAGGGCTGGCAGCAATTAACTCGCCTTTTTTAATAATAGACTATGAAAAAATCCACCAAAAAAGAACTCACCAAGTACCTAAAGCAAGCAACCAAGGCGGAACTTGAAAAAGAAATCAAAAAACTCTACGATAAATTTAAAGACGTCAAAAAGTATTATGAAATAGAGTTTACCAATGATACCACCGAAATTGTCAATGAATATAAAGCGACGCTGAGAAAAGAATATTTTCCCAGTCGTGGCTTCGGTAAAGCGCGAAATAATGCTAGTCGGAAGGTAATTACGGATTTCAAAAAGATTGCTGTTTTTCAAAAAGATGTCATCGAATTATTACTTTACCGAGCAGAAGTGATGCTTGAATTTACAAATGCTTATGGCGATATCGACGAGGCATTTTACAACTCGCTTACTCGATCATTTGATGAGGCTTGTAAATTGATTGGAAAAGAGCAACTAGAAAATGATTTTAGAATTTATTGTAAAGAGTTGATGGATCAAGCCTATAATTTTGGTTGGGGGTGTTATGATGCTATGAATTACAGTTACCAACAATATATTGGATTTGAGTAAAAAAAGTCAAGTGTGAATGGCGTGTCTATTTTACTTAAAAAGATAAGTTGCTGATTCATAATTAGCTTAACTGTTCAAAAAATCCAGAAATTTGGCAGTTTTGTGCTATTATGTCTGCGAAAATGATCCTAAATTACACTTAAGTTTTTTTTTACAATATTAAGATTCAAAGTTTTTGTAATTTTCCCGTGAGAAACTATTCTATAATTTACCATTAACCCTAAATATTGGCCACTTCAAATACAAATCGCCGTCTTGCTGCTATTGTCTTTGCGGACATAGAAGGTTACTCTGCTATGATGCAAAGGAATGAACAAGAGGGCCTTGAGAAAGTAACCTATTACAGGGAAGTTTTAGAAGAACGTGTAGCGACTTACCAAGGAGAAATCCTGCAACATTATGGAGATGGCACCTTATTTATTTTCTCTAGCGGAGTGTCAGCCTTACAATGTGCCAAAGAACTGCAAGAAACTTTCCGTGAGACTCCTAATATTCCACTGCGGATTGGGATTCATATTGGGGACATTGTCATTAAAGGCAATGATATTTATGGCGATGGGGTCAATTTAACCGCCCGAGTAGAATCCCTAAGTATCCCTGGAGCGGTGCTATTTACCAAACGTTTATTACCTGACTTAAAGAGTCACCCAGAATTTAAGATTGCTAATTTGGGGAAATTTCAATTAAAAAACATTGAAGAACCCGTTGAAATTTTTGCTTTAGCTAATGAAGGATTTCCTATTCCTTCGAGGAGTAGCATGAAAGTGAAATCTGGTGAAGATCAACAACAGAAAAAGTGGAAACTACCTGCCTTAACTGTTTTCTCCTTACTCTTATTATCTATTTTTTGGTACGCACAGAGTTCAAGCAGCACTGGACTATTGGGAGATTTATTTCCTGCTGAAACACCAAGCGCCAATGAAATAAGAGATAAACGAGTGGCCGTTATGGTCTTTGACAATCAAACCCGTCAAGATAATCTGGAAAGTTTAGGTTTGATGGCATCTGATTGGTTGACACAAGGGTTGATGGAAGTACAAGAAACAGAGGTGGCAAGTGCTGCCAATGTTTTGGATAATTTATCATTGGCAGGAGCAGGAATCACGGCTAGTAAAGCATTTGCAAAAGCGACGAAGGCAGAGGTGATTATTCAAGGTCGATATTATCAACAAGGAGAAAAGTTATTCATTCATTGCAATATTATTGCTGCTAATAGTGGTCGAATCATCCATGCAGTGGAGCCGATAGAAGGAACTGTAGATAATGCGATGCAAGCATTAGATGAGTTGACCCAACAGATTTTAGCTTTTTATGAATTATCTGATAATTCAAAATATGATAAACGTATCCCTAATTATGAGGCATATCAAGCATCTTTGGAGGCAAACAAATATTATTACCAAAATACCAAGAAAGTAGAAGATTTATTATTGAAAGCATATCGTTTGGATACTACTTTTATGGAACCGCTGCTTAAATTGGCTAAGTATTATATTGCTCGTCACAAGTTTGATAAATGTGATTCTTTAGTTACAGTCATAGAGAACAAACAGCAAACTTTGACAGGATTTGAAAAATTGCGATTGGCGTCAATTGCGGCAAGAACTTCAGGGCAATTTGAGAAATCTGCGGACTTAAATCTACAGATTGCAGAACGATATGATGCGAATTATTATAACAATGCCATCGGTCGATATCTGGCAGCAAATAACCTTAAAAAGACGCTAGAATACATTCCAAAAGTTATTGATTTAGAAAACATTGGAGAAATTGGCATTCGTCAAGAAGGAACTTTAGCTAGACCCTTGTATGTGCAATATCGGTTAGGAAACTACCAGCGAATCCTTGAAATGATGGATACAGTATGGAAAAATCCTAAAAATGTATTGAAAATTAATACGATTCCTATTACTCATTTGAGGGCATTATTAGAATTAGGGCAAAATGAAAAAGCAGCAGAGCAATTAGCCTTTTATCTAGATAAAAACAACCCAAAGTTAGCGTTTTCAAATAGACGTAGCGCTAGGAAGATTCTTCAATGGTATGCTTATGATAAATATCGTTTGAGCCAATCAATTACGCCTCAATTAGACCGATTATTGGTGGATAATAAGATGAATTTTGAAAGGCATTACATTAAAGAGGAATACCAACAATGTTTGCCGTATGTCGAAAAAATGGTGACTAAATATCCCAATTCTAAATTTTGGATCGCATTAGCAGGAAAAATGCATGCACATCTCGACAATAAAGAACAAGCACTATATTGGATCAATAAAGCCCACGAAACCCCTTCTACCTACAAAAAAGGAGACAATGAATATCAAGAAGCTGTCATTCGAACTGCTTTAGGTGAATTAGATGAAGCAGTCAAATTATTGAAGTTAGCTCACCAAAAAGGATTTGAATTTTCTTTTGATACATTTCAATATGATCCTTTCTTGAAACCACTTTATGGGCATGCTGGGTTTATGGCGTTTGTGGCTCCTAGGATGTAGGGTTAAAAATACTAAAAAAATAGCCGCTTGCCTTTTTGACAAACGGCTGTTTTTTCTACAGATATCGAATACAAATCAATCCTTAATCTTCCGAGCCAACCGAAACTCAGACCCCGCCTTCCACTGCGGATAAATCTGCTCATTCGCCAATTTATACCCCAAAGAATAGTACAACTGCGCATCCTCCACTGCACCCGTCAAATCCCAATCATCTGAATATTCGTCACTTGGTTGGTGATAATTCGCTTTGGTGTACTCATCCGCTTTTTGTTGGGCGTATTCCTTGCCGTGTACTTTATGGTCATACCGTCCACCCGCATAAAACGCAGGTACGCCAACTTTGGCAAAATTGAAGTGATCGGAACGGAAAAAATAGCCCTTTTCAGGTTCCTGATCGGGTAGGACATAGCGACCTTGTTTCTTTGCCTCTGCTGTCGCTAATTCATCTAAATCAGAGTGACCGAAACCTGTAATCGTCAAATCTTTCATCGAGCCGTGTACATTAGCACCATCTTTATTCAAGTTCGCAATGGTTTTATCTAAGGGGTAAATTGGATTTTCGGCATACCATTGAGAGCCTAGTAATCCTTGTTCCTCCGCAGTGACGGCTAAGAAAACGATAGAACGTTTAGGTTTTACTTTTGCCGTGGAAAAGGCTTTGGCAATGGCCATAAAAGTAGCCATACCACTGGCATTATCTAAGGCTCCGTTATAAATAGAATCCCCATTGACGACTGGACCTATACCGATGTGATCCCAATGCGCCGTGTAAATTAGATACTCATCTGGTGTCTCGGTACCAGGGATGATGCCGACCACATTTTGAGACAATTGCTTGTCTGCTTGCACCTCCATTTTATGATTCAAAGTCAAACCCATTGGCATTGGTTGGAAATCTTTTGCCAATGCTTTTTCTAACATGTTTTTTCCTTCAATGGTCGAATTTTTAAATAAATCACCTGCGGCAGTACGGGTAATCCAACCTTCAAAAGCACAACGAGATAAACCATCGTCAGGACTTTGCAAAGATTGTAACCCTCCTGTCCAACTGCTTTGTACGACGAACCAAGGATAGCCCGCGGCACTCGTCTCATGTACGATTAACACGCCTGCTGCGCCTTGCCTTGCCGCCTCTTCAAATTTATAGGTCCAGCGACCATAATAGGTCATTGTCTTGCCTTTGAATAGGGTAGAGTCTTCGGTATAAAAACCTGGATCATTAACAAAAACGACGGCTGTCTTGCCTTTCATGTCGATGCCTTCGTAATCGTTCCAGTTATATTCTGGAGCGACGATGCCAAAACCACAGAAGACCAATTGGGAATTATTGACTTCGATTTTTTCCTGTAACCGTTGAGTCGAAGTCACTACGTCTTTTTTGAAAGAAAGAAACGTATTGCCTTTTGCACCTTTTACGACCATCAACTCTTCTGGTGCGGCGGTGATTGTTGCCAATGGTACTTCTTGAAAGTAAGAGTCTCCATTACCTGGTTGGACGCCCATTTTTTTGAATTCATCGGCGATATAATTGATGGTCAAAGGTTCGGCAGTAGTGGCTGGCATTCTACCCATATATTTATCAGACCCTAATTCCTCTAATACGTTTTGTAGGTAAGTAGAATCAACTTTAACGACTTCTTGAATAGTTGTCTTGTTCCCCTTCTCGCCAGTAGATTGATTTTGGCAACTCGAAAAGGCGATAAATAATATCGTTGTTATAAAAAAAATAAAAATATTATTGTATTTCATATTGCAATTTTAAAAATAATCTTTAAATTGTTATTTATAATTTATAAAGCTAGTATTTGCTAGGTTTTTAAATTCCCCTCATATTAATCTCTCCCTATTTTCTAGAGAATCTGCACAACACGAACAAATTTAGCTAAAATTAATAATTGAGCGAATTTATTGAAATGAAGTTGTAAAGAATGTGATTTGAACGGTGTCTTCCTTCAATCCATTTAACCTTCAATTTTAAGTCTGCTGCAATTATTGCAAAACAAACATGCATGCAACTAGAAAACATTCAAAATCAAAAACAGATTGCTCAATTTTGGGCTTGGTTTATCGCCAACGAACCTATTTTGTACTACGGGACAGAAAATATAGTACATAGAAGAGAGATTCTGGAAGAAGTTAGCAAACAACTAAAAGCTATTAATAAGCACCTAGTCTTTGAGTTAAGCCCTATCAGAGAAGGCGAATTTAAGGAATTTATTATTTCTGCGGATGGCATTGAAGAGGTCTTTCCTATTGTAATTCAACTCATTAAATTTGCTCCAAACCATAAAAATTGGCAATTTACCGCCTTTCGCCCTCGGATGGAAAGTAATGATTTGTCGATCTCTACGGGGCTAATTGATTTCAGTTATAATGATTTATTTTTCCGCTATGTCTTGACGGACAAAGAGTTTGGCGTTGAATTGAATGTCCGTAATTTCAATCAGACCGACTGGGAAAAAAATGCACTTTTTATTTTATTGGATGCCTTGATTGGTGAATATGATGCTGTTACCCAATTAGATTGGGTAGAGTGGATTGAATTGGATGAACAAAAAGAAGCAGAACTATTTCCTTTCGTAGAATTGCGAAATATTGTGGATGAACGGAAAAAGAGGCGAGCTTAATTTGTAATAATTTTATTTCTACGCACAAATTTATTGTATTTGTTTTAATGGGATGTAATAGTTTTATTGGATTATCCCTGCTTATCAGGCGGCTAGGTTAGATCCTGTGGTGGCTATGCGAGGGTGATTTTATGACATATAAAACTTTTTGGTTTATGTTTAATTTATTTTAACTTTTTTGTATCTTTACTTAATGGAATCTATGAGATAAACACAAACCCAACCAAAATGGACCTCCAATTTGATGAGTATGGATTAATTACTCCTAAAGAAATTATTGAATTGTCTTTGGAGGATTTTGAGCGTATCTTTGTAAAAGAACGCAAAGAACGAGTACATCGCCAACGAATTTTTGATGAATACTTAAGGCATAATGAGGTTATTCAGAAAGAGGTGGGGGCTATTTTGTTTCAATTTGTGAATGGAACCTATACCACATTAAAAGCCAAACCTAATGATATTGATGTGGCTTCTTTTGTAGATTATCGAGTTTATTGGAAAAATGAAGAAAAAACATTAGAAATAGAAGCGTATTTGAATGAGCCAAAAGAACTGGATATTAGTATTGTACCCCGAAGTTATCCAGGACATCCTAAGTTTATTGAGATTCAATTGCAACATGATTATTATGAGGCGTTGTTTAGTAGAACAAGAGAGGAAGACTTCGGTAGGCGTATCAAAAAAGGATTAATTAAAATCAATTTTCATGAATAAAAAGCATTATTATCGGATTGTAAATATCGTTGAAGATATTGAATTAACAAATAAGCTGATTAGTGATTTGAAAAAAACAACTGATAAACCTACGGAAATTCTAGGTTTTACTTCTATTTTGAGAAAAAAGAGACGGCTAATCAAAAAATTGTTGGGTGAAATGATTGATGCAGATATTAGTTTCAACAAATTTGAAAAGTATTATCTGAAAGTAATTTCTTCTTTGAAAAGTGAAGATAAAAAAGAGGAGTCTTCCAAAGAAATACTTGAAATATTTGATAAGATGGATAAAGTTTTAGCTACACCATAGTGGTTCAAAATTAATTTTATGGGTAATAAAACTTGTTACGCCATTATCTCAAAAATAGAGGTAATCAAGAAAACAGATGATTTAATTAATAAACTACGGGCGGTAGAGAAAGAGAATTCTGAGATCGATACTATTAAGCCCTATGAACTTAGGAAACAATATTTAGTAGAGGAACTTTTACTTGAAATGATTAAAGCAAGGTTAAGTTTTATTCAGTTTAAAAGCCTTTACGAAAAAATATTTGCCTATCTTGATAAAGGTCAAGATGTTAATCTATTACCACAAGATTTGCAAAAAGAAGTTAACAGTGCAGGGCAATTTTTAGAAGTAAACGCATAATAACCTACTGAAGAACTACACAAAAAATAAATGAAAGTCTGCATAGCCGAAAAGCCATCCGTGGCAAGAGAAATAGCCTTTATTATTGGCGCAACTTCCAGAAAAGATGGATATTTTGAGGGCAATGGCTACCAAGTAACTTGGACTTTTGGGCACCTTTGTACTTTAAAAACGCCTGACGATTATAAGCCCGAATGGAAAAAATGGGCACTCCACTCCTTACCACTCCAACCAGAAAAATTCGAGACGAAATTAATTACCAATAAGGGGGTGAAAAAGCAATTTGCTACCATCAAAAAATTATTCAAAAAAGCAGATGTCGTCATTAACTGTGGGGATGCAGGGCAAGAGGGAGAACTGATTCAGCGGTGGGTGATGAACCAAGCCAAATATAAAGGTAAAGTACTGCGATTATGGATTTCTTCTTTGACGCCCGAGGCGATTCGAGAAGGATTTAAGAATTTGCGGAATGCTAGTAATTATGATAATCTGTATTACGCAGGGTTTTCAAGAGCAATTGGCGATTGGTTGTTGGGTATGAATGCGACTCGTTTGTACACTTTAAAATATGGTGGTTTTAAGCAAGTTTTGTCAATTGGGCGAGTGCAAACGCCTACTTTGGCGATGTTGGTAGAACGACATTTAGAAATTATCAATTTTGAACCGAAAGATTATTGGGAATTGCATACACTTTATCGAGACGTACAGTTCAACTGTGAAAGTGGTCGATTTGATAAGGTGGAGGATGGCGAAAAGTGGTTGCAACAAGTAGAAAATAAGTCTTTCGAAATTTTGGATTTTAGTAAAAAGAAAGGAAAAGAGGCGCCGTGGCGATTGTTCGATTTGACCAGTTTACAAGTGCATTGTAATAAACGATTTGGATACTCTGCGGAGAATACCTTAAAATTAGTGCAAGCTTTATATGAGAAAAAAGTAGTGACTTATCCGAGAGTAGACACGACTTATTTACCCAATGATGTTTATCCGAAAGTAGCTGGTATTCTCGGAAAAATGACTAATTACAGTCAATTCACTCAACCTTTATTAGGTCAAAAAATACGTAAATCAGCTAAAGTTTTTAATGATAAAAAAGTAACGGACCACCATGCGATTATTCCGACTGGCGTAGAGAAAAATTTGCCATTAACGGAGCAAAATGTATATGATGCGATTGCTCGAAGATTTATTGCCGCCTTTTATCCAGATTGTATTGTTGCCAATACCGTAGTCATTGGAGGTGTCAATAAGGACGATAATTTTGATAAAAATAGTAATAAAAGTGAAAGTGTAGAGGAGGAGGAAACGGCTAAGAATGCAGAGAAAAAAGCATCTCAAAAAGATAAATTCCCTAAGCATATTACCTTTAAAGCTACAGGAAAGGAAATTTTAGAACCGGGTTGGCGAGTGCTATTTCCTAAACCTAAAAAGAAAACGACTTCTTTGGTGAAAAGGGAAGAGGACGAAGGGAAAAAGAAAAACGAAGAGAAGATTTTACCTGCTTTTAGTGTCGGTGAAAATGGGCCACATGAACCTGCTTTGGTGGCTAAACAAACCAAACCACCCAAATATTATACAGAGGCAACCTTGCTAAGAGCAATGGAAACGGCTGGTAAAAAAGTGGATAATGACGAATTGCGGGATTTAATGAAAGCTAATGGTATCGGTAGACCTTCTACTCGCGCCAATATTATTGAAACGCTTTTTAGAAGAAAATATACCTTTCGGCAAAAGAAACTAATCAAACCCACCGAAATGGGCGTCCAATTAATTGCCACCATAAAAAATGATTTATTAAAGTCGGCAGAATTGACGGGGCAGTGGGAAAAGCAGTTGCGAGATATTGAAAGTGGTGAATTTGCTGCTCAACAGTTTATTGGTGGTATGCGAAATATGGTTAACGCTTTGGTACAAGAAGTATCCGCTGACCGAACGACTAAGCGATTGTCTGTGCCAGTAGAGACGAAACGAGGTGGATTTGCCAAAGGGGGGAGTAGTAGTTCCGCAAAAACGAGTACTTTAGGTAAAAAGCGAGCGACCAAGAAGAAAAAAGGAAATATTTTAGAAATGACTTGCCCAAAGTGTCAACAAGGGACTTTACTAAAAGGAAAAGCTGCTTATGGATGCAGTCAATGGAAATCAGGTTGTAAATTTCGTTTGCCCTTTAGTTTTAAAAATAAAGACATTCCAGAATTGCAATTGATTCGATTGATTGAAATGGGATCTACAATTCAACTGAAAGGATTCCAAGAAAATGGTCGAAAGGTGAATGGCAACTTAGCTTTCAATGACCAATTTGATTTGTACTTAAAACCTAAAACGACTCGAAAAGAAACGCCTTTTAAAAAAGCAGATCGGCAAAAGGCAAAGACTGCCAAAGCTGCTAAGAAATCTGCTGTTCCTGATAAAGTCCCTTGTCCAAAATGTGGTAAAGGAACGATTGTCAAAGGGTCAACTGCTTATGGTTGTAGTGCTTGGAAAGGTGGCTGTGATTTTCGATATACTTTTGATGCTATTCGGGCGAAGGCGAAAGGTGCGGCTTTGACTAAAGAGTTGGTTTGGAAGATTTTGAAAGGGTGATGTTTTATAGTTAATCAAGACTAGACGTTGATATTTTACCACATAGTACCTATGTGGCAATCCTAATATAATTTTGAACTTCCGTTCCATATAACCTATGTAGTTAGCATGCATCATTTCAAAATAGAAAACCGATAAATAGTAGTAGACTCAAATACTTCTCCTGCCTCCAAAACTGTAGAAGGAAAACTAGACTGATTAGGAGCATCAGGAAAATGTTGAGTTTCCAAACAGAAAGCACAACGTTTTTGATAAGTCCGACTGTCATGACCCTTTAGACTACCATCCAACCAATTAGCAGTATACAATTGCATGCCTGGCTCAGTAGTAAAAACGGCTAGCACTCTGCCACTTTCTCGCTCAATCACTTTGGCTGCTTTTTTTAAATTAGCACCTTCTTTTAACACGTAATTATGGTCGTACCCATTTCCGATTTTTAGCTGTGAATTGTTTCGATTGATACGCTCACCGATTTTTTTAGCTTTTAAAAAATTGAATGGAGTACGTTTGACAGACTTAATTTCTCCTGTAGGAATCGACGTTTTGTCAATTGGGGTAAAGTGGTCGGCAAAAATACGTAATTCGTGGTCTAAGCAATCTGTTTGCCCTCCGTCCTTTAGATTGAAATAACAATGGTTGGTTAAGTTTACAACGGTTGATTTATCGGTAATTGCTTGATAATCAATGCGTAGTTCGTTTCTATTGGTCAGCGTATATGTGACTGTGCAATTTAAATTCCCTGGATAACCTTCTTCTCCGTCTTTGCTAAGGTAGGTTAAAATTAGACTTGGAATATTGCGTTTTTCGACCATTTTGGCATTCCAAACTACTTTGTCAAAACCTTTATTTCCACCATGTAAATGATTGCCACCATTATTTGTTGCGAGCTTATAAAGCTTACCATTTAGTGTAAATTGTCCGTTTGCGATTCGGTTGCCATACCTGCCAATAATAGCCCCAAAGTAGGGCTGTTCTTGCAAATAATCTTCCAAGTTACCGAAACCTAAATTGACCTCTCCAAGCACCCCATTTTTATCTGGGACTTGAATCGAAGTGACAATGCCACCAAAATTTGTAATCTTCACTTGCATACCATTTTTATTGGTTAGAGTGAATTGGTCAATCGAAGTATTATCGGGTAAAGTACCAAAAGGCTGTTGGATAATTGGCATAATCTAATAGAATAAGTTTAGCGTAATTAATTGGTAAAAGTAAAATAATTTAAAAATTCTATTTCGTATTGGGCTTACGCTTTGTGATAGAAGACGATTTTTCCCCACTTTTTTGATTAAAATTAGCAGATGTTCCTATTTTATTTCTCTTCAAATAAATTATTTAGAAGTAAGAAAAATTTTCGCTTAACTTTGGAACGCTTTTGTCTGTAAAAGCATTGTAAGAAACGTTCTTACAATTTTTTAAACCAATTTAAACTTAAACCACAATGAAAAAGAGTTTTTTAATGGCCTTTGCAATGTTATTTTTAATCGGCCTAAATGCACAAGAAACACCCTCCGAAGAAGCTTCCCAATCTACAACAATAGAAACTGAATACAGTCAAGAAGAAATGATGGCATTGGTACGCGCTTATATGGATAGCGTTACCCAAACCCTTAATTTTGAGACTGGAGTCGTTCAATTACAAAATGATTTAGCGACACTTACTGTACCTGATGGTTTTAAATACCTTAATGGAAAAGATAGTGAAATGGTCTTAACTGATCTATGGGGAAATCCACCTTCGGAAGAGGCATCACTAGGTATGTTGTTTCCAGAAGAGAGCGGTCCTAGCGATTTTGATGGTTACGCTATCAATATTACCTACAGTGAGGAAGGATACATTGATGATTCGGATGCTAAAGATATTGACTACGATGATTTGTTGTTGACTATGCAAGAAGACGCACGTATTGGTAGTGAACAAAGAATCGAAATGGGGTACGAACCAATAGAAATGGTCGGTTGGGCATCTGCACCATTTTATGATGAGGCGAATAAAAAATTACACTGGGCAAAAGAACTAAAATTTGGGGATTCGCCAGAGAATACGCTGAATTATAATATTCGAGTTTTGGGTAGAAAGGGCTATTTAAACTTGAATGTGATTGGTGAGATGAAAGTATTTTCAGAAGTGCAGTCGAACATTGACAATATATTACCTAGTGTTGCCTTTAATGAAGGGAATCGTTATGCTGACTTTAATCCAGATTTAGATCAAGTAGCTGCTTATGGAATTGGTGGACTGATTGCTGGAAAAGTATTGGCTAAAGCTGGTATCTTAGCTAAGATAGGAATCGTTTTAGCTAAATTTTGGAAAGTTATCCTACTTGGACTTGTTGGTTTTGGAGCTAGTATTAAAAAATTCTTTTTTGGTACAAAAACAGAAGAGAAAACACCAACAGAACCAACGGCTTAACTTAAACACCCTATATTTTTGTTAATTGGGAAGATCTAAAAATTATCCAAGAGAAAAAACGGATGCATTATTAAAGTGCGTCCGTTTTTTTTTGTAACCTTGTGTCGAATATTTTAATTATATGGATTATAAAAGCAATGATGGAAAATTTCAATAATAAAATAGTTTGGATAACGGGTGCATCAGATGGGATTGGGAAAGAAATGGCTATACAAATGGCAGAACAGGGGGCGAAGATTGTTTTGACTGCTAGAAATGTAGATAAATTAAATGCTGTAAAAGCAGAATTGAAAGGAGATGGGCATTTTGTTTATCCAATGGATTTATTGAAAGTAGATGCTATTTCAAGCGGTGCCACAGAGGTGCTACAAAAGATGGGACGAGTTGATATATTAGTTAACAACGCTGGAATTTCTCAACGTTCATTAGCTAAGAATACTTCTTTAGCGGTGGATCGAAAAATTATGGAGATAGATTATTTTGCGGTAGTTGCTTTAACTAAAGCGGTGTTGCCTCAAATGATAGATCAAAAAAATGGTCATATTGTAACAATAAGTAGTGTTGCTGGAAAAATTGGCGCTCCAATGCGTAGTGCGTATTGTGGGGCAAAGCACGCTGTCATCGGGTTTATGGATGTGTTGAGGGCAGAGACTTATGCGGAAGGTATTAAAGTATTAGTGGTTACACCAGGTTCAGTGAGGACTAATATTTCTGTGAATGCATTGGAAGGAGATGGTAAAAAACATAATGTGACCGATCCTTTGATTGCAAATGGAATTCCAGTGGATGTTTGTGTTCAGAAGATTGTAAAAGGCATTAAAAATGATACAAAAGAGTTGTTAATTGCCGATGCAAAAACTTCTTTAGCGGTTTATTTAAGACGATTTTTCCCCAACAGATTATTCAAATTAATGACCACTATGCAGTCTACTTAAGCCATTTATAATGTTTTTAAATTTTCTTTTAAAAATAATGTTAAGAAAACGTTACTTCTTTCTAGAAAGATAGTCTTAGTAATGTATTTTAACATTAGCGTATAGCGTAGCAAATTTTATTGTTAGAAAGATCTTGCCAGCTATTAATCTAATTTTTTATATGAAAACAAATTATGTTTCAGAAAGTAGGAAATTAGCAAATCTTTTCTCATTTTTGTTTCTACAACATAAAAATTACGCATCAAACCAAAGGAAGCATTAATATTCACAACTTTTTAGACTCAAAAAACTCGTTGAAATTCTATTTTAGACACTTATTTTTCTATTTTATTATAGGAGGTTTTTCATCGTGTTAATCAAAGCCCTCAATGATTTCGAATCATTAGACAAAGTAAGCTATTTCTATGGTTTGTCTTGAATAGAGATGATTCTTCATCAAAACAGTGTTATTATCAGTATTCATTGGAAATTAAATTTACCAGAAGCATTTTGAACGAAGATTTTTTTTCTATAAGTTTTCAACTCATACAAAAAAGTACTCATCTCAAGATTAATCAATTTAATTTTTTTTTCATAGTTCTGAGTTCTAAATCAATTTCAATAATAATTTTTTGAGACAATAAACGTAACTTAAAACAATAAATCTATGTCTAGTAACAAGTCCGTTGACAAGCGTCAATTACTTAAACAAATTGCTAAAAAAGCTGACATCACTACAGATCAAGCAATTATTGCATTGAACTGTCTGTTTGATGCAGGCAGCGTATTTACTACAGGAGGAATAACTGAGGTGACTACTTCTAAGGAGAAGATTGTTGAACTCCTAACTCCAGGAAAAATGCAATCCGTAGAATTAGTCAGAGAAAAAGCTATCGTTACTAAAGAGACGATAGAAACTGCTAAAGCAGTAGAAGTGATTAAGGAAGTACCTGTAACAATTATTAAAGAGGTACCTGTTGAAATCCTTCGAGAGATCGATGTGATTAGAGAGGTTGTGAAAGATAAGACCTTGCATGTTGAGGTCATCAAAGAAGTACCTGTTGAAGTGGTTAGAGAAGTAGCTGTGGAAGTGATCAAAGAGGTGATTAAAGAAGTACCTGTTGAAACAGTTAGAGAAATAACTGTAATTAAGGAGGTGCCGGTCGAAGTAATCAAAGAGGTCGAAGTGATTAGAGAAGTACCTGTCGAAGTGATTAAGGAAGTTGAAGTAATGGTAGAAGTGCCTGTCGAGGTCATTAAAGAAGTTGAAACAATTAAAGAGGTCGAAGTGATTAGAGAAGTGCCAGTTAATTCCGTGAAGGAAGTGGTGGTCGAAATGGTAAAAAGCATGAATATCGTTAGAGAGGTAGAAAAGCCTGTCGAAGTGATCAAAGAGGTAGTGAAGCTAGTGGAGGTAGAAGTTGAGAAGCAAGTAATGGTGGAAGTACCAGTTGAGAAAGAGGTAATTAGAGAAGTTGAGGTCATCAAAGAGGTGGTTGTTGAAACGGCAAAAGCAGTGGAAGTAATTACTGAAAAAGCGGTTGCTACAGTTGAATCTATTGAAAAAGCGAAAGCTGTTGAAGTAACAAGAGAAAAAGCAGTTGCAACTGTTAAGTCAGTTCCTGTAGAAATGGTGAAATCTTTACATGTAGTTAGAGATGTAGAGGTGCCAGTTGATCGAACTATGGAAGTAGCGAAAGTTATTGAAGTAGATGTGGTTACAGAAAAGGCTGTTGAAGTGATTAAAGAAGTTGCTAAAATAGAGAAAGTACCAGTTACTGTAGAGGTGCCGATTGAAGTAGAGAAGATTGTAGAAATTACAAAAGAAATTGAAGTACCAGTTCCTGTAGTTCAAGAGACTATCAAGGAGGTAGAGGTTACGGTTGAAGTACCTGTGATGACTACTAATACGGTTGAAGTACCTGTAGAGGTTGAGTTAATTAGAGAAGTGCCTGTAGAAATGGTGAAAGAAGTAGTTAAGCAAGTAGATGTAGTTCAAGAAGTGCCTGTAGAGGTCATCAAAGAGACTTATGCAGCAGTTGAAGTCATCAAAGAAGTAGAAATTATTAAAGAAGTTCCTGTAGAGATTGTCAGAGAAGTAGAGGTTGTGAAAGGAATTGATTTTGATATGCTACAAAAGATGATGACCAATATGCAAACGGTGGAAGTTTCAAAGAATGTTGTTGGTGAAACAAGAACAGCAGGTGAATCTAAAGTCGTTGAACGTCGAGAAATTACAGGAGATGCTAGAACTGAAATCACTGGTCAAAGTTATATCCGAGAGGGAGATGAGAGAAATGTAGCTAGAGTTACAGGAGAGACAAAATCAACTGGATCTCGTAAGTCAGGAAAAAGAGGAAAAGGAGAAAAAGATGATTTAACTAAAATCGAAGGTATCGGACCAAAGATCAATGGCTTATTAAATGATGCTGGAATCTATACTTTTAGACAGCTTGCTGAGACAGAAGTTTCATTCATTGAAGAAGTATTGGCTAAGGCTGGTAAGCGTTACCAAATGCACAATCCAGCTACTTGGCCTGCGCAGTCAGAAATGGCAGCAGACGGTCGTTGGGATGATTTGAAAAAGTGGCAGGATGAATTAGATGGTGGCAGGTAGTCATGAGTTATTAGTTAGGAGTCATTTTTAGCTGATTAGCAGCTAATTAAAATTAGAAATCAGCTGGTGACTCTAATCAATTATCTAAATTTTAAAAATAAAAATTATGTCTTTTATAATTAAACAACGTTCAATCAATACTATTATTCCAGATAATGATGATAATGGTTTAAAAGATACTATTAAGGTTTATAGAAAAGGAACTGTTTCTAGTTTATCTGTTCGGGTGAATATTTCTCACTCTTATAGTGGTGATCTAGAGGTACATTTGACTTGCCCTTCTGGCAAATCTGTTGTCTTACACGGTCGTACAGGATCTAGCAAAGACAATATTGAATTAGTCTTTTCTGGAGACGCAGTAGCGGACTTCATTGGCGAAAAAGCTAAAGGAAAATGGACTTTAACTGTTAAAGATTTTGCGCCAAGAGATGAAGGAACTTTAAACAACTGGAGTTTGAGAATGGATACCTCAGATAATGCTACTGAGATTTACATTCCAGATGCAGAAGGTAAAAAGTTAGTTAGTAAGCAAACTTGTACAGTTGCTGGAACGATTAAGGCGATTGAAGCTTCTGTAGATATTGAGCATGGATATATTGGTGACTTAGTGGTTACTTTAGTTGGACCAGGTGGTTCAGTAGTATTGCATGATAGAGAATCTGGTAGCAAGAAGAACTTGAAGAAGAGCTACAAAAAAGCCTTAGCGTCTTTAGTAGGTACTAAAGCTAAAGGAGAATGGGCTTTAGAAGTAGCGGACTATGCGCCAAGAGATTCTGGTAGAATCAGAAGTTGGAATGTGGACTTGAAAGTGTAATCTTATTACTTGGTAACTTTGGGTTATCCAGTGATTTAAAATAAAAAATGGGCGACAAATTTACTTTTGTCGCCCATTTCTATTTTGCTGAGTCCATTGAATTTTTTTAATTCTTCTCCATCTCTCCTTCCACAAAACTTGCCCACTTCTCTAAATTCTGTTTATTTTTTTCTGCAAAATCTCGACTTCGTTCCGCAGGAATACCAAAATCATCTTCCATTTTTTGATAAATAGAATTGGCGATAATAGGATTAGACAATGCCTTAGAAGCATTTTCTGCATTAATAAATTTATCAGGATCTAAGCCTAATTCTTCAAAAGCAGATTTGACTGATTTATAAGTTTTATAAGAATCAGATATTGCTGATAACCAATCTCTAGAAGGTTCTTCTGAAATAGCATTTCCGTATTTGTCTTTTAGATATTTCTCTTCGTCGTCTTCAATTTTCAAGCTACTCCAATTAAATCCTACGTCCTTTCCTTCTGCTTTGGCTGTAGCTCGATTTTTAGAAAAATAATCAGCCAAGCTATTCAAGTGATCCTTACTATCTTTTTTAGTGCCGAAAGGGGTAGAATCTTCATATTTCGATTCGTCTACCTTCGATATTTTTGTACGTTCTACTGTTTCGACAGGATGGATACCTTGATTTTGTAGAATGACTAATGCTAGAATACCTAAGGAAACTAGGAGTAAAAACCATTCGAACTTAGAGAGGATTTTTTTTTCTTGTTCTGCCATGATGTATATTTCTTATTAGAATAAATGAAAATATATTGTTTTAGGTTAGGTAACTTTTATCTAAATTTTTTAGTAATTTTAATCAATGAACTAATTATGTATCAAATTTAGTACTTGGTCATGCGATAAAAATAAGGCAACTATTTTATTTTTGTCCAATTCCTTATAATTACGATATGGATATTAAAGCTACAAAATTAGAAATAATTAAGGCAATAGCCGAAATAGAAAGTGAGGTTTTGATAAAACAAATTCTTGCTTTACTACCAAAGGCTAAGAAAAAACGTGTGCCTAATCCAGAAAAGGAGGATTTTCTAGCAATAGCTAGAGAACCCTTACCCGATTATATTAGTGTCGAAAAACTAAAAAAAGAGCAGGGATATAATATTGAAAAACTAAACTATTTTTATAAAAATACTAATAGAAGTATATGGGAAGGTGAAAATCTGATGGATATTCTAAATGATATGTGATATGACTTATATTTTTGACACTAATATTATTTTTACTTCACTTTATAATAGTCAATTCAATGCTTTTATTGAATCGAAATATAGACAGCCGAGCGATGATGTGATAATCTCTGCGGTTACCATTGGAGAACTAAAAGCTTTGGCACTTAAGAGAAATTGGGGAATGAGAAGAAAGGAGGAATTGTTTACTGCGATAAGTCAGTTTTTAGTTTATCCTATTAAGGTCCAACAGATTATTGATAATTATGCAGTGATCTACGCCTATAGCCAAAGTAAATTAGTGGATAATCCCTTACCAAAAGGTTTGACTGCTAGAAATATGGGAAAAAATGATTTATGGATCGCTGCTACAGCTCATACCATTAAAGCAAAATTAATTACCACAGATAAAGATTTCGATCACCTTAATTTTACCTACTTAGATTTAGAATGTGTCAGTATTAAAGATTTTATTTAAAAATCCACCTTCAACCGCAAATTAATCCGTCGAGAACTCAAGAAGTTAGGTACAGCGTATTGCTGAGAAAATACCGTTTTAATCCAAGTGTTGGAGGCAACATTACTTACATCCATTAGATTAAATACTTCTAAACTCAACCATGTTTTTTCCGTAAATCGCAAAAAATGCTTTGGTCGCTGCGCCAATTTACTTTTGTCCCAAAGTCCCAAAGAGAAACCTAAATCTACTCTATGATAAGGCCTAAAACGGTAGGTATTTCTAAAGACGGTATTGTTTCCTCTTAAGCCATAAGGTAAACCAGTTCCGACTGTGAAATTTAAGTGCATTTTAAAATTTTCTCGACCAGGTAAATAGTCTTGAAAGAACATCGCTAAAGTCATAAACTGGTCAGTTGGGCGAGGAACATCACTAACATTTCTACCTTCTATATCTCCAATCTCTCGAACTATATGTTGGACACCATCTAAACTTTCTCTTGCTCGTAAGAAGGATATATTAATCCAAGATTCAGCACCAGGGACAAATTCTCCATTGATCCGCATATCCAAACCTGCTACGTAACCTGTTGCATCATTTTCACCAGAATATCGAATTCTAACATTATCGACATCATAAGAAATGACATCCCATAATTTTTTATAATAAGCCTCTAGAATAAATCTAAAAGGTTTTTTACTAACATTTTTTAGATAAAAATCTTGCGTGAATCCTCCAACTATATGAAGGGATTTCTGAGATTTCAAATCTCTATTGATGCTTCCATCCAACCGACGTAATTCTCGATAAAACGGAGATTGGTAATAAAGTCCCGCTGCTAAACGATACGAAATGTCCTTCTTGCGATCTAGCGGCTTGAATAAAAATTGGACTCTTGGCGTCACAAAAAACTCTTTATTCAAATCCCAATAGGCAGTTCTTAGTCCTGCGGTAATTTGCAATTCCCGCTTTCCTTTTTCTCTGACTGTATACGTATTTTGTAAGGAAGCCGTATAACGATTTGATAATAAAGTATTTCTAGTTTTTAAGACATTGGCTACTTGTACAGTATTTGGATCGTAGGGTAGGGAATAGCCCGCAGAATCTAACCGTTCCCACTCGTTGATTTTATCATCAATCTCTTCTCGCTGATATCGAGCACTCCACTGTAAGAAGTGACTAACGGTTCGAGCGGCATTAGGGTCGCTTAGTTGAAATTCTATGCCTCCTTTATGTTGAATATTAGACACATTAGAAATTAAGGCGTTCCGCACGAATTGGTGCTGTGTACCTGTTCCTAAAGTATTGACGACTTCTCCAAAATTATCACTGCTTATATCTGTGTTAATTTCACCTAAACGATAAAAGCCGAGTATGTCAAAGCGTTCATTTTCATTACTTTGGTAAGTAGACGTTAAGAGTTTTAGATAGATCGGATTCTTTTTTCTATCTGGTAAATAGGTCAAGGATAAGCCGCCCATTCCCGTTGTGAAATCATCCACTTCTTGTCCTTCAAAGACAGAGAATAATTCTAAAGTAAAGTCAATCAAACCTAATGCAGTACTTCTTTCCGTAGGAATAAAATTATATTCACTACGGTTATAATTTCCTATAATTCCTAGTTGCAAATCTCTGCTTATATCGTAAGTTAAATAGGCTTGAATATCTCCAAAGTTTGGTACGTATTCTCCTTTAGTATCCAAACTCCCCAATAAATACCGAGTCGTTTTATATCGAGCACCTACTAAATATCTAAATTTTCGGTAATCATCTTTATTACTAGCATCCATGCTACCTTCGATGTGCGCAGATCCGCCTAAGAAACTAGCACCTACAGATGCTTTGAACTCTTCGGGACGTTTGTATTGTACATCTAAGACAGAGGACAATTTGTCTCCATATTTCGCCTGGAAACCACCAGATGAAAAGGATAAGTTGCTAATCAAATCAATATTAGCAAACGTCAACCCTTCTTGTTGTCCAGAACGAATTAATTGAGGTCGATAAATTTCGAAATCATTGACATATACTAAATTTTCATCATAATTACCTCCTCTAACATTGTATTGAGAACTCAATTCTCCCCCCGTACCACTACTAACTCCTAAAGCAATCGAAGGCAATACACTTTCTAAGTTACCCGTAGTGGTTGGTAATAATTTCAATTCGGTCACTTCTTCTCGTACAATGCCTGCTTCTTCGATTTTACTTTCTGTTACGATGATTTCTACATCTGACTCTATTGCTGCCAAGGCAATGTCTAATTTTTTGGACTTCCCTGTCCCCATTCCCGTAATGTCTACAGCTGCAGGCTTATAACCCGTTCTAGAAAATGCAATTGTAATGGGTTGATTAGAAGGGACTTTGATGCGATAATAGCCCGATGGATTGGTGTTGACTGCAAAGTTGGTGTCGTCTATATAAACCGTTACAAAATCAATCGCCTCGTTAGATTCAGCATCAGTCACTGTACCATAAATGGAGGCATCTCGGTCTTGTCCAAATAAGGAAAGGGCGGATAAAAATAAGCAGAAAGTAAAAATATATCTCATTGAAACGTGGGTTATCTGTAGATCTGATTTGTCTTAATTTTACTCTTAATATGAGTGGTAGTTACATCTCGCTATAGATAACTTGAAAATGGAGAATTTATTGGTCTTTAAGCCGATATTTTGGAAGGAAAAAGTATATAAATTAAATGAGTGGGAGACAAGTTAAGTTTGATAAAGTAGTCGATTACTTATTGTACTTTCTTTGAACCACAAAGATACAAAGGTCACAAAAGAGTTTTTACAAAAAAAAATCACTTTGTGAATTTCCTTTGTTTTCTTTTGTTCCTTTGTGGTTCAAAAAAAAGTTATAGTAGTAAGTTCTACTCAATATTTTTTAAAAATAAGAGGGGCACTTTGAAGTGACCCGCTTATTTCGGTAGTTACACCATATAAAGGTCTTCCCCAATTCGTTTCATACGTCGAACGGTATCGACTGGATCTTTAGATTTAAAAACGGCACTTCCTGCTACTAATACGGAGGCCCCTGCTTTTAATAAGGCTTCTGCATTTTGTAAACCAACGCCACCATCAATTTCTATATGTGCATTGACATTTTTTATATCTAGCATTTCCCTTAGTTGTCTTACTTTAGGAATGGTATTGTAAATAAATTTTTGTCCACCAAATCCTGGATTAACAGACATCAAACAGAATAAATCAGCATCTTCTAACACATTTTCTACCGCACTAACGGGCGTATGTGGGTTCAATGCGACACCAGCTTTTGCTCCAGTTTCCTTAATTTGCTGGATGGTTCGATGTAAATGTGGGCAAGCCTCTACGTGTACCGTAATCACATCTGCACCTGCTTCGGCAAATTGCTCAATGTACTTTTCTGGTTCGACGATCATCAAGTGAACATCAATTGGCTTGGTGCAAATACTTTTACACGCTTTTAATAAAGGAAAACCAAAAGAAATATTCGGGACAAATTTGCCGTCCATCACGTCGAAGTGTAACCAATCTGCATCCGATTTATTGACCATTTCGAGGTCAGGAGTCAGATTGGCAAAGTTGGCTGCAAGTAGAGAAGGTGCTATAAGGTGATTCATTATTTTGTAAGGTGATAATGTGATAAGGTAAGGAGGTGACAAGGTAAGGAGGTGATGAGGTAATGCGAAATGTAAAGTTCTCATAACCTTATTACCTCATATACTCATTACCTCGCTATTTCACTCTATCTACGATTGCAATTGTCCCATTAGAACTCATAGCCAATCGAGTAATATTTTTAATACCATAGTACCTAAAATCAGCTATTTCTACCCAATCTTGGTCACTATATCGGTTGAATTTATATAGTTTACTACCATTTCCCATCATGAAAGTGCCATCATCGAAGTATAGGAAATCTTCACTGTTAGGCAATGTTTTGATAATATCTTTTGAACGATAAGTATAGGTATCCATTTCTTTAATCATCCAATCGTTCCCAGTTCCTTTATGAATGAAGGCTAAATTATCTCCCGGTAAACGACTCATACCTCGACCAATGTTATCCATCATCTGAACAGTAGATCCTGTGAGTGAGTTTGCTAAAACTAATTTAGTTGGTTGTCCAACAATAAAAAGTGCAGCTTTGTATTGGTTGACCCAAAGATGATAGCCGACGCCTGTTATATGTTTAAAAGCAGGTTCTCCTTTGGAACTCCGATCTATCGGAAATTTCCACAATCGCTGAGTGTTTTGCCCATCTGCTTCTACTCTCACAGAAGAAAATTCACTATAGTTGGGCATCAAGGTAGGAGAATATTCTCCTTCAACGGTGGATGTTACTTGAGTTAATTTATTATTCGCTAGATTGAGGGAAAAAATATCAGTTTGAGTTTCATCGGGAAACTGTACGGTGATGTATAGTTCATTTTCTCCAATGAAATAAGGTTGGTTGTTATATCCCGATACATTAAAACTGGTTAGAAATTTAGGATTATTGAAGTTGTACGAACCATTGTCTAACTTTTTCATGGAAAAAGCATAGATGTCTGAAACGGGAATATCTTGTGCCATACTGCTAAAGGTAAGGCTGTAAATAAGGCAAACTATTAGGCTAAAACGTTCCATGTTTATAGTTTTTTAAGGACAATAAATTATGGGCGTAAAGGTACTAAAAGTTATTTTAAGGTTATTAGATGTTATTGAAGTTATTAGATGTTATTGAAAGCTATTGCCAAACTTGTATGAGTTACGTTTTAAATTAACCCATCCTTTTGATACAATTCTACACCTTTGGCAATCATCGCTTTTATTGCTTCTTCCAATTCAGGCGTTAATTTTTTGATGTGAAAACAACTTTTCCCTTTTAAGAATTTTTTTAAATCAGGAGATAATTCAAAAGCATCGACATGTGTATATATTGGGAAAAAATATAGGCGAATATCTTTAGGTTTAGGTATGACAGATGCGAAATAATGCCCATCTACTTTTTGTTTTCCTTGCATGACGGTCTTTGTGCCTGCTACTTCATAGTTGGCATCATTATGTTCCCGTATCTGTAAACTTGGGGCATGCGGGATAAATAACTTTTGTAAAGTACTTTGGATTTCTGATAGGTCGGTTTTCATGATAATAGAGATTTAAGTGTAACTCAAATTTAATCGTCAGGCTAGGTAGAAAAGAAGCATTAAAAAAATTAGGTAAGGTAAATTTTGTTTGGTCATATTATGAATAGTTTGGTAATAGTTAAACCTTGGAGGTTTTCGAAACCTCCAAGGTTTTTACGACAACTATTTCACAATAAAAGCACTATCTAGGACATTTTCATCAAAATGACGAACTGGTTTTTCATTTACGTGTTGGTAAATGGCCGCTAAGAAAACGGTTTGTGCAGCTGACATAACTGTTCCTAGAATTACAAAGGAAAGAATTCCGAAAACAATTCCTAGAAATATATTGACCTGGGAAAATAGGATAGAAAGCGCAATGATTCCTATAATTGCTAAAAAGTTGATGATACCAAAGCCGAAGTTGGCACCAAGTGATTCGCCCCATTTCTGGCGCATGATACTACCTGATTTTTTAATAGAACCAATCACATCTTTCTCTTCATATAAAATAACCGGTACGACGAAGAAGGTCAAAATAGACCATGCTGCACCAATAAATGCAGTCGCTATTTGCCCCAACTTGTCGTTACTCTGTAGTACTTTTAAGATTAAGCCCACGGTTGCAGAGATGCCTGTCCACATTAGAATTTTATCTAATCTAGCTGTAGCAAATTCTAAACCTTCTGAAACACTTGTGGTCTCTCTATTTAAAACTTTAGTGGCACAATGTACTAGAGCAGAGTTGAAGAAAATAATCACAAAATAAGTCACAAAGTAGTAAGCGAAAGCTAAAATATAGGCTAATGGACTTATAGTTTCGGCTCCTCCGTCTGCACTATCTGCTGCTGCTAGAATCTCGTCTCCAAAAATAAAATAACCTCCACCGAAAAAAGTCGCACAGACTAACACTAAAGCAGCTGTTGATAAAAGGGGGAAAAGTAGTAAGGTCTTTTCCTGTTCAATAACAGATAAACTTGTTTTGGCTAATTTCCAGCCGTTGCTCATTCGATCGAAAAATCTCATTTATTTGATTTAGTTAGATAAAAGGGTTTAAAAATTGATTGTACCCTTAAATATAGCTGGAATGTGTTGATATCGGCTATAAATCACGATAAAACAAGTAGGAAAAACGACGAATTTCGTTATTGATAATGCTCTACGGTAGGGAACGGGTCGTAAAAATGGTGGAGTAAAGCTTTCCATTGTTGATATTCCTGTGATTGGCGGAAACCAATTTCATGATCTTCTAAAGTTTCCCAATTGACCAATAGAATATATTGATTAGGAATTTCGATACACTTTTTTAATTGATGATTGATATAGCCCTTCATAGAAGATAGGAGAGGGGCGGCTTGCTGAAAGGCTGCCTCAAAGACGGTATTTTGCTGAGGTTTAATATTTAGAATAGCTACTTCTAGAATCATTATTTAAGTTTATATAATTAATGATGTAGCTCTTAACGATGACGATTTAAATTTAGTTCCTCTATTTTTCTAATGACATTTTGATACAATAATTTAATGGATATTAAACTACAAAAGGTGTATAGAGTTGAAGTTGATTACCACATAGTCACATAGTAAAAACACATAGGAAACATAGTTTTTCGAGCAATAGCTTTGACAATTTCGAGCGATAGCATTTTTTCTAAGCTAGATTTTGACTAAAACTTTTCTTTTTTGTAAAACTCTAGCTTAGGTCAAAATCTAACTTAGCAAAATGCTATCGCTCGGATAACATCTAGTTATGAAAACTATTGTGAACTATGTGTATCACTATGTGACTATGTGGTAATCCAGCATCTAATTTAAATTTCAGTTCTATGTGGTGCTTATATATTAAGCCGCCAATTTGCGCTCTTTTTTTACTCCACCTAACTGATGCAATAAAGAAAAATGACTTTTCATAGCACTCCAAAAAGTATCGTGCTGATAATAAGGCACATCATATTCTTCTGCCGTAGCTTTTACGATTGGTGATAGATTTCGATAGTGTACATGACAGATATTCGGGAAAAGATGGTGTTCTACCTGAAAATTTAACCCACCAATAAACCAAGAAAAGAAACTGCTTCCTTTAGAGAAGTTAGCTGTTGTTTTTAATTGGTGAATCGCCCAGTTATTATCTACATTACCATGTTCATCTGTTTCGTAAAAATGAGTTTCTTCTAAGACGTGTGCTAATTGGAAAACAAAAGCAGACACCAAGCTACATATAATATGCATTAAGAAAAAACCTGTTAGAATTTGCCAAACTGGTAGATCTATTAATACTAAAGGTAGAATTAGGGTCACTACTAAATAGATTGCTTTATAAAATACAACTTGAGTTATTGCTTGACGATACGTCAACCCTTGACCTTCCAACAAATTCATCTCATGATATCTTTTTACCTGTTGGAAATCCTTTACCAAATACCTGAAAACAGTTAATAAAGAATATAAAAAGGTCGCATAAAATGCTTGGAATTTGTGAAATCCCTTACGCTCTTGGCAAGGAGACATACAAAACATCTTTTGATCTAAATCTTCATCATGCTCATGCACATTGGTGAAAGAGTGGTGTAAAACATTGTGCTGGATTTTCCAAGTAATGTGATACCCTCCTATAAAATTCATCGTGAAGCCCAATGCCTCATTAACTCTTTTATTTCTAGAATAAGAACCATGGTTGGCATCATGCATGATCGCCAAACCAATGCCTGACATACCAAAACCCATTAATGCCCAAAGCATAGTGGTTAATCCAAAAGAGCTAACAACGCCCGTAAGCATTAAGATAAGCGGCACGAAATAAATGCTTAGCATAAACGTAGTTTTAAACTTCATATTGAAGTTTGCCGTTTTTGCTAGGTTATTATCTATGAAGTATTGGTTGATTCTTTTTTGGAGTACTTTGTAGAAGTCGGGGTGGTTTTGCTTATTAAATTTAACAGCAGTTGTACGCACTTTCGTCAAGTTTTTAGTAAAACTTATAAATACAAAATCAAATAAACATTAATTAGTTAACTGATATTCAGTTAGTTGTGCTTGCTTAATGAGACTATGAATTTAGAGTAGTTACTTTGTTTAGGAATTGTTTTTCGTTATTTATAGACTTTGCTTCTTTTCACTTTTCTATTTTAAAGACGCAAACTACTCATTTTAATTAGTTTTTTAGTACTAGGAATGTAATTTTTCCATATTAGTAACTATTACATCTAAAGATTGTGACTATTTTCACTATTATAGGTCTTTATGAGTAGAAGAATCTGCCTTTTTTGTATGTTTTCTATTAAATTGCAGTGAAATTCTTCTATGATATTAGTCAATTATACTTTGGATACTATATTTTTTGAAAAAATTACAGCTTTGTCCATATTTGATTAACTATTATTCAATTTTTATTAATAAACTTAAACGATTAGAGTCATGGCGAAAGCTAACATTTTAGAAGTCATTTTAAAAACAATAAATGACGTTAAGCAAAAAAATGCAAACAACCCTCGACAAGAAACTGCTCACCCAAATGTTTTTGATCTAATTAAAGATAAGATTGGAAGTTTGGATCAAAAACTCCAAGATAAGCAAGTAGCTAAAGGTAAAAAACCTGTTAGTATCTTAGATTTGATTAAAGGACAAATTGAAGCGGCTAGACAGCATAACCAACAAGATCCTAAAACGCCTACTGCAAATAGTAACATCTTTGACAGTATTCTTAAGAAGGTAGAACAAAAGCCAAAAAGAGCCGCTAGTACAGGTATCAAAAGAATTATCGAAGAATATAATTTAGATGCAAGTCGATTGAATAGAGCAACTTTACAGCAGATCCAGCAACAATATGATGCAGACCTTAGAGCATTAGGTCAAAAATATGCTCAGGGTATTAGTGATTTGATTAATCGCGGATAAGCATTCTACATATAAGAGACTTTAAAAGTCCTACACTTCTCTTCGGAGCTAGTGTAGGACTTTTTTATTAATAGGTCACTTTCGTAGAATGTCGTCAACTTAAGGTCGATTATGTTAGTGATAGTGTTTTGGAGGCCTTCAAGGTACGAGTGAAACTCTACTTTCTTATTTTTATAACACGGAAATTTGTAACACTGAATTAAATGTTGACTGGGATAGTTTTGAACAAAATTCAATAACTTTTTGTCAACATCTAATTCAGTGTTATAAAATTTCCGTGTTAAATTTCTCTTCGCTTTGAATTGCTGCTATTAATTTGAATATTCCAATTTGAGTACCCCGCTAATTTTTTGTAATCAAAATAAATTTCCACCTATTTTCTCTTTTTTTGGATAAAAGTCCAAATTTTCCCCATTTAGGAACCAATGTCCAACTCCCGAGAACTTTTGTCCATTCTTTTACCTCGCTTTTGCCTGCATCTTTGCATTGTATTTAAAAAGAAGTCATTCAGACTAAAAATCATTAACCTAATAAAATTTAAAAATTATGTCAAATTTAATTAAAGTTCCAACAAGAGACCAAGTAGATGCAAAAGCGCAAGGAGTATTTGATAACTTACAAAAGCAACTAGGTACGGTACCTAATCTATACGCAGTAATTGGTTATTCAAGTGACGCCTTGACTAACTTCTTGACTTACAGTAGTCAAGCAGGTGGAAATAGCTTTACTAAAAAAGAAAAAGAGGCAATTGATCTAGCAGTTTCTGAGGTAAACGGATGTTCTTACTGCTTAGCAGCACATACGGCTTTAGGAAAAATGGCTGGATTCACTGAAGAAGAAACACAGCAACTAAGAGCAACGACTATTGCTGACCCAAGACTAAATGCGATCACCAAATTAGCTGCTAATATCTCTTTAAATAGAGGAAAAGCGGATGATCAATTAGTACAAAACTTCTTCGATCAAGGATTTGACGAAAAAGGATTGATTGATCTATTGGCGGCAGTTACTGCTATTACTTTTACCAACTATACACACGGATTAACTAAAGTACCTGTTGATTTTCCGGCAGCAGTTCCTCTAGAAGATTTAGCTTTAGTAGCTTAATACAATTATGGGGTCACTTCCAAGTGACCCCATAATTTTGAATACCTAAAAATTAGAAATTACACCACTTGGAATTACCCATTGTTATAATAAACCTAAAAAATTAGAAATTGCCCGTTAAGTTAAACCTAGACATATAGAATTCGATTAAGTATAGAACTCCCTAACCGATTTTTAAGCCAATCCCAGATTATTGCACTGCAATAGTTTGGGATTTTTTATTTTGGTAAGCAACTATTTATGATATTTTGCACTTTTAATTGATAGAATAAATCGCCAAAACCAATTATATAATGCGAAATACCTACCTCTTTTTATTATTGACGCTTTTATGTTTGACCAATTGTTTGGATAAATTCGATTTCGAGCGTCCAGATTCTATCAAAGGAGC
>CALDTJ010000403.1 GCA_937924145.1 uncultured Saprospiraceae bacterium | reverse complement strand
ATGCTAAAAGTAATACAAATTGAACACTTCTCAATTATCTATTAGTACCCACCGAACACAAAGGTCGTTTATCTCAAGTCCTTCCCAAAAAATAATATTCGGGTTATTATCGTCCATCTTATAATTTTAGATACAAATTTCTGATATTTGCGCCAAATTTTGAGTTAGGAACAAATCAAATCAATTAATGTATCGTCGGAATAGTATAATTATTGTTGCCATAGTCACTGTCATCACGGCAGTACAACTATTTCGTTTTCAAGACATTAAGTTCGACTACGATCTTACAAAATTTTTCCCAGTCAACAGTGCCGAGACGGACTTTTTCATGGATTATAGTAAAAAATACGCTTGGGACGATGACTTCATTTTGATAGGTCTTTACAACGAGGACGGGATTTTCCAGCAAGATTTTTTACAAAAGATAGATAGGCTAAGCAAGGAACTTCGCCAAATGGAAGAAATAACTTCCGTTTACTCTCCAACTACTATTAATATCCTTCGAAAAACACCTTTTTCCAGTGGGGTAATTACTAAGCCATACATCACTATTGACGATCCTGAAAAATACGCCTCAGATAGTGCAAGAATCTACAAACACCAAGAGCTGGTAGATAGATTATTTGCCAGAGATGGTAAATCCGTCGGTATTATTTTAGGGCAACAACCTAAATTAGGCGTTGATGAATGTAAAGCGGTAACCGAAAAAGTCGATAATTTAATCAATGAAATTGGCTTCAAAGAGGCACATTATGCAGGTAAATGCTTTAGTCAGACTGCCTACACTTCGTTAGTACAAAGTGAGGTTTTACTGTTTGTCGGTTCTTCCGTGTTAATGATTATCTTCTTTTTGTTCCTCAGTTATCGAAAATTCTGGGCGATTTGGATGCCTTTATTAGTGATTATCATTACCGTTGTTTGGGCAATGGGGACCATGATTTGGGCGGGTGAATCTATCAATTTCATTTCAAATATCATCCCTACCATCCTGATGATTATCGGGATCTCCAATGTCATCCACTTATTTACAAAATATAGACTACTGATTAGGAAAGGAATGGAGAAAATGGATGCTTTGCATACCTCTATTAAAGAAGTGGGTTTTGCTACGATATTCACCTCTCTGACTACTATACTTAGTTTTCTAACGCTAACTACTTCAGACGTTGATCCATTGATTAAACTAGGCATTTATGCTTCTCTGGGTTTGGTCTTTGCCTTTGTATTGACCTACACGCTTTTCCCTGCGATGCTGATATTGTACAAACCAGCCCACTCTTTGGCACCAGAGCAATTAAAAGAAGTCTGGCAACCATTTTTGTACAAAATATTCCTTTGGGTAAAGGCGCATCCTAAGGCTATTGTCTTATCGTCCTTATTAGTGATTGCCTTCAGCATCTACGGCACCTCTTTGCTAAAAATCAATAACCACTTAGTAGAAGATTTGAAAAACATGGATGCAGGTAGAGTCGCAACTGGATTTTTTGAAGAGCGATTTTCTGGAACTAGGCAGTATGAATTAGCGGTCAACCTGAAGGACACGACCAAAAGTATATTTGATAAGGAAGTTTTGGTAGCAATGGAAAAGCTAGAAACTTTTATGGAAAAAGAGTTTGAAAACAACTATTGGTTTAGTCCAGTGAGTGTAATTAAGGCAAGTAATAGAATCGATCATGGTGGAAATGAGGCTTATTACAAATTGCCAAAATCACAAAGAAAGATTGACAAGTTAGTCCGAGAAATAAAAAAGAATGAAAAGCGTACTTCCAACTTCCCTAAAGTTTATACTGCGGACGAGGTACACGCTCGATTTTCAGGTAAAATAGCAGACATCGGAAGTCATGAAGCGCGCATTAGAAATGGTCATTTAGATGAGTTTATGGCTAGTGAAAAGTTGACTGATATATTTGATTATAAATACACTGGTTCTGTCCATTTGAATGATATGAATGGCTACAATGTCGCTTTCAATGTCCTGAATGGTTTACTTTTTTGTGTAGTATTTATCATGATTTTGGTCGGCGTCATGTTCCGATCATTTAAAATGTCTTGGATCGCCATGGTTGCGAATGTACTACCATTACTCATTATTGCAGGCATCATGGGCTATATGAACATAGATATTAAGATTCCAACTGCGATTATTTTTATCCTTTCCTTCGGAATTGCGGTAGATGATTCCATCCACTTTTTAAGTAAACTTCGATTAGAATTAAATAAAGGTAAGAAGATTGATGAGGCAATTAGAAATACTTTCCTTACTACTGGAAAAGCCATTATTGTCACCTCCCTCATCCTTTCAGGTGGCTTTTTGACCTTAGCTTTATCTTCCTTTTCAGGAACATTTTACATCGGCTTTTTTACAAGTTTGTGTTTAATTTTTGCTGTGACTTCAGATTTGATTTTATTGCCAGCCTTGATTTTATTGTTTTACAAAAAGTAATATTTTTTTGATTCTTTCCTTGTCACTATTCACCAACTAGATTTACCACTCATTTTTTCTACCATCTAGTTATTTAAGTCCATTTAGAACCACAACCTAAATGCACTTATACTGCTAACTAAATGGTAAAAATTAGGCATAATTAGTTATGTTACTGAATCATTAGCTTTCTTTCAGTATTGTACACTAATAATATTAAAAAGCAAATAATCAAAAAAGGAAATATTTCTAAAAATATATTTCACAAGTTATTTTTTTGATAATTTTTAGATACAACCACTACTTCACTCAAAAATACAATTGATTGATTTTCAATTAGTTGACTAAAAAATTACTACTTCATTTTCATTCCTACGCTAAGTTAAAAGCCATTCTTAGGCCAATATTATCAATCAAAAGATGAGGGAGCGATGTATGCTTTTTTTCAACTTGACGTAGTATTATTGAGGTGCATTTTTGCCTATTCATAGGTTTATTGTGCTACATTTGTCCAACTTTAAAATGGTTTGATAAATAGTTCCGTACGTTTTTCAAAATCTAGTGGTTAAAGGCATAAGTAATTGATGGTTTAATCGAGTGTATTTTTTCGTTAGGCAAGACATTTTTTTTGATAATAGCCGTAGCTCTTTAAGAAAAAAATAACGCAGCATAACGGAAAAAGACGCCGATTAAACCTGTCAAGGACTTATGTCTTTAACCACTAGCCTGTACTCAATAAAGGTTAACAACTTAACCAAATAGCTAAAATTTCTAATTGAATTTAAATAAGCACACCAAAATGACGAATGTCCTAGACGTTAAAAAATCCTCCGAGACTGACTTGGCAGTTGAAATTAGTCAAGTAAAAATTAACAATGAAAGCTATTTCAAAATTTCGAATAGTGATGCGATGCCACCTTTTTTCATGAGCATCGTGAGTGATTCCAATCATTGGATGTTTATTGCGAGTAATGGCGGATTAAGTGCAGGTAGAAAGAATGCGGAGTACCCCTTGTTCCCCTACTACACTTCTGATAAAATCACCGAATCAGCTGATGTAACTGGAAGTAAGAGTATATTCTTAGTGGATAAGGGCGGGAAAAACCAAATTTGGGAACCGTTCTCAGATCGGTACGATGGCATGCACGAAGTGACTAGAAACTTATATAAAAACATTTATGGCAATAAATTGATTTTTGAAGAAATCAATCACGACCTTGAATTGGCTTATAGGTATGAATGGAACTCAAGTAATAAATTTGGATTCGTCCGACATTCGACTTTAACGAATAATAGTAAAGGCGAAGTCAAGATTTCCTTATTGGATGGACTTCAAAACATCATGCCTTTTGGTGTACCGAGTGACCTACAAAATGGGACAAGTAATTTGGTTGATGCTTATAAAAGAAATGAATTAGAAGTCGAAACTGGCTTAGGGATCTATGCATTGAGCGCAATTATTGTGGACCGAGCAGAACCTAGTGAGGCACTTAAAGCGAATATTGTTTGGTCTTTAGGGATGGACAATCCAAAACATCTAGTTTCTTCTTTACAATTAAAGGATTTCAGAAAGCGACGACCGATCCAAGCAGAAAATGACGTCAAAGCAGAAAAGGGTGCTTATTTTTTAAATAAAGAAATTGTCCTAACTGCAAACAAATCAAAAGAATGGATGATTATCGCCAATGTTAATCAAAACCATGCGGCAGTTGCTCAGATTTCGGAGACGATTCGAACGGAGAAAGACTTAGCTGAAATTGTCAAAGCAGATATAGAATTGGGGACTCAGCAACTAATTGAATTAAACGCAGCGGCAGACGGCATACAGATGAGTGCGGATAATTTGCGAGATACTCGGCACTTTGCCAATTCACTTTTCAATATCATGAGAGGTGGAATTTTTGATGATAATTATCAAATAGAGAAGTGGGATTTTACGACTTATTTAGCGAAAGCAAACAAGGCAGTCGCAGGATCACACGAATCATTAGTAGCCAATCTTTCTGATAAATTTACCTTGACGGAATTACACCAATTGGCTCAAAAAAGTACCGATAGTGATTTCAAAAGGTTATGTTTGGAATATATGCCGTTGAAATTCAGTAGACGACACGGTGACCCAAGTAGACCTTGGAACAAGTTTTCTATCAATACTAGGAGTGAAGTAGATGGCTCTAAAATATTAGATTATCAAGGAAATTGGCGGGATATTTTCCAGAATTGGGAGGCATTGGCACACTCCTACCCTCAGTTTATGGAAAGCATGATTCACAAGTTTTTGAATGCGTCTACTTTTGATGGCTACAATCCTTATCGAGTGACCAAAGACGGATTTGATTGGGAGGCAATCGAGTCGGATGATCCTTGGTCTTACATCGGCTATTGGGGCGATCACCAGATTATCTATTTATTGAAATTTTTGGAATTCATTGAAAACCATGCACCAGGTAGTTTAGAAAATTACTTTGATAAAAATCTGTTCGTTTATGCCAATGTCCCTTATAAAATAAAGGAACATAGCGCAATCTTAAAAAATCCAAAAGATACGATTGATTTTGACCATGATCTAGATCAAAAAATCAGAGCGCATAGGGACGAAGTCGGTGCGGATGGTGCATTATTACAAGATCAAAATGGAGCGATTTGTAAAGTCAATTTTATAGAAAAAATCTTAGCATCGGTCTTAGCCAAACTATCCAATCTTATCCCAGAAGGCGGTATTTGGATGAATACCCAACGACCAGAATGGAACGATGCGAATAATGCCTTGGTAGGAAACGGGGTGTCGATGGTGACGCTCTATTACTTAAGACGGTTCTTAAATTTCTTCGATAATATTTTTGCTGCTACTCCATTAAAATCCGTAGAAATTTCAGTTGAATTAGCCGATTTTTTCAATAAAATAGTCAAGACTTTTGCCAATCATCAAGGTTTATTAGCTGGAAAGATCAATGATAGTGACCGAAAATTAGTCTTAGATGGTTTGGGTCAAGCAAGTAGCGATTATAGACAGCTGATCTATCAACAATCATTTTCTGGTAAAAAGAAGACGGTTAAAATTGATGAGTTAAAGCAGTTTGTCAAATTGAGTTTGCAGTATTTGGATCATTCTATCCAAGCGAACAAAAGGAATGACGACCTTTATCACGCATATAACTTGATGGCAGTAGAAAGTGATTCGGAAGTATCGGTGGACTATTTGAGTGAAATGTTAGAGGGGCAGGTGGCAGTTTTAAGTTCTGGATATTTGTCTTCCAAAGAGGCATTGAGTGTTTTAGATGCGTTGAAAAATAGTAAACTATTCAGAGAAGATCAATACAGTTATATCCTCTACCCTAACAAAGATTTACCTGGCTTTATTGAGAAAAATAGAATCTCTCCTGCACAAGTTACTAAGAGTGAATTGTTACAAAAATTAGTGGCGAACAAGAATACGCAAGTCATAGAAAAGGATGTAAAAGGCCATTATCATTTCAATGGCAATTTCAGAAATGCCGATGATTTGAAGGTCGCTTTAGATCAATTAACAGCCACTGATAATGATAAAAAGGTAGTGCTACAAATTTTCGAAGAAGTCTTTAATCATAAAGCTTTTACGGGTAGATCAGGTACTTTTTTCGGTTATGAAGGTTTGGGTTCAATCTACTGGCACATGGTTTCTAAATTGCTTTTGGCAACCCAAGAATGTTGCTTAAAAGCCATTGCAAATAACGAAAGTCCAGAAGTAATTGGCAGATTATTAGAGCATTATTACGAAATAAACGCAGGCATTGGCGTGCATAAACCACCGACCTTATACGGTGCTTTCCCGACTGATCCTTACTCGCATACGCCCGCAGGTAGAGGTGCTCAACAGCCAGGCATGACGGGGCAAGTAAAAGAAGATATTCTAAGCAGATTTGGAGAATTAGGTGTTTTTGTAAAAGGTGGTAAACTTCATTTCCAACCAACGTTATTGAGAAAATCAGAGTTCTTGACCGAACCATCTATTTTCCAATATATTGATATGGATAATGACCATAATCAGATCGCCTTGGTCAAAAATACCTTGGCATTTACCTATTGCCAAGTACCAATTATTTATCAAATGGCTAATGAAAACGGCATAGTCGTCATTTATAATAATCAAGATACGACTAATTATACCACCAATTACTTAGACCGAGCGACTAGTAAGGAAATCTTCGGAAGAACAGGTGGTATCGCTCGAATCATTGTTAAAATAAAAGAATCACAATTAAGATGAAAACAGTACAAATAATTGCCATTGCGCTCTCCTTATTGCTTTGTGTTGCGTGTGGTGAAAAAGCAGTAAAAGCCGAGCAGGTCGAAAAAACGACAGAAACGTCCGTCAAATCAGCCACTTCAAAAACAGCAAAAGAGATTCTTGGTAATCCAAAATATTTGGCTATCTCTTATGGTGGATATCGTAAAACAAGTCGAGATATTCAACCAACTGTAGCTGAACTAAAAGAGGATATGAAAATCCTTTCTGCAATGGGTGTTGGGATATTACGAACCTACAACGTACAATTACCGATGGCAGGAAATGTATTGGCAGCCATCACTGAACTTAAAAAAGAAGATCCGTCTTTCGAAATGTACGTGATGTTAGGTGCATGGATCAACTGCGAAAACGCTTGGACAGAAACCCCGAATCATGAGGCAGAAAGTTTGGAAGACAATACCGAAGAGGTACGCAGAGTGGTTGCTTTCGCTAATCAATACCCTGACATCGTGAAAGCCATCGCAATTGGTAATGAGGCGATGGTACATTGGGCAGCAAGTTATTTTGTTCGACCGAGCGTTATCCTAAAATACGTCAATCAGCTACAAAATCTCAAGCAGACGGGTAAGTTGCCCAAAGATATTTGGATCACTAGTTCCGATAATTACGCAGCATGGGGCGGCGAAGGAGGAGAATACCACGTCGAAGATTTGGAAAAACTGATTCAAGCCGTAGATTTTATCTCTATGCACATTTATCCAATGCACGAAACGCATTATAAACCAGAATTTTGGGGTATCTTCGGCGATGAGGAAAAATTGTCTAAAACAGAGAAGATTGATGTAGCGATGAAAAGGGCAAGAGATTTTGGAATAGCTCAATATCAACGAACTGCTGATTATGTTAAAGGGCTAGGTATCGACAAACCTATCCACATCGGCGAAACAGGTTGGGCGAGTTCTTCCAATGGCTTTTATGGAGAAAGTGGTACAAAAGCCACCGATGAATATAAGGAAGGGCTTTATTATCAATTGATGAGAGATTGGACTGCTAAAAAAGGAATGGCTTGCTTTTACTTTGAGGCTTTCAATGAGAATTGGAAAGATGAAAAAAACCCTGGCGGTTCAGAAAACTTCTTTGGACTTTTTGATATCAATGGCAAAGCTAAATATGCCGTATGGGATTTGGTCGATCAAGGTGCTTTTGAGGGGTTGAGTCGAGGTGGAAATGCTATTACCAAAACTTATGATGGTGATAAGGATGCATTATTGCAGGAAGTAAGTTTACCACCGTCTAAATAGTACCTGCGACTTATTAAAATTCAGGAAATAGTGTGCGTTTTTTTAACAAATCCTGAAAGGATTAAACATGAATAGCCCCCAGTAAAACTGGGGGTGTTAGTCGGTAATAAACTCGAATTACAACTCTGAAAGAGTTGAATAGCAGGTTTCACATTCAACTCCGCCAGAGTTGTAAGATTGAAAAAAGTTTACCCGATACCCCGCATTTTCATACGGAGTTATTTACATTTAATCCCTTTGGGATTTCAGAATTATAAAACCGCACTTTATTTTATTAATTCCAATTAGTCGCCTATAGCTATTCATACATTTTTAACAAAAATTCTTTGAGATAAATAAATAAAGGAAGGCTACTAAAGTTACTCGTACTTAACAAAACGAAATAAAATGACACAGCAAAAAACTGCAATAACCCAACCCGTACCATTCGGTCAAAAAGTCGCTTTTGGATTCGGCATGTTAGCCAATCAGATGTTTCCAGCGGCATTGAGTATCTTCATGGTCGTCTTGGTGCAAGATCTTGGATTCCCACCCTTTCTATGGGGAATCATCTTCTTTCTTCCTCGGATATTTGATTCTGTTACAGATCCTATCATGGGATTCATTTCGGACAATACAAGATCAAAATGGGGTCGAAGAAGGCATTATGTTTTCATTGGGGCTATCATCATGGGGCTTTCCTATTTCTTCATGTGGCAGCTATATCCAGAAAGTGGTTTAAACTATAACTTCACTTACTTTTTAGCTTGGTCTATCGTTTTTTATCTAGGCTTAACCATTTTTAGTGTGCCCTATGTAGCGATGGGCTATGAGATGAGCAATGACTTTCACGAAAGAACCAATATCATGGCAGTTGCACAATGGATAGGACAATGGGCTTGGGTAATTGCGCCTTGGTTTTGGGTCATTTTGTACGATCCTGAATGGTTTCCAGATGCAGCCGCAGGTTGTAGAGAATTGTCGATTTGGGTAGGTGGTGCCTGTATGATTTGTGCCATGATTCCTGCTATTTTCATCAAAAGCGAATCCACCCTTGAGGATGATTCCCTTACTCCACTCAATCTAAAAAATATAGGAGTGGGCGCTAAAGAAATTGGTATTGGTTTTATAGAGGCTTTCAAAAATGGACCTTTTAGAAAATTATGTATTGCGACCTTTTTCATCTTTAATTCTTTTAATACGATTGCAGCCTTCTCCTTTTTTGTCATCGTTTATTATATGTTCAATGGAGATGCTGGTGCGGCAGGAATTTGGCCAACGCTACATGGAAGTGTAGGCGCATTGGCAACGACTTTTTTGGTCATTCCAATCGTGACGTGGATGTCAAAAAAATTCGGTAAAAAACAGACTTTTTTAATCTCTCAAGGGATTTCTATTATTGGTTATATCATGTTCTGGTTCTTATTTGTTCCAGGCAAACCTTACTTATTTTTAATCGCTCTACCTTTCTTTTCTTTCGGTATTGGTGGTTTATTTACCTTGATGATGTCTATGACCGCTGATGTTTGTGATTTAGATGAATTGAAGACAGGTAAAAGACGTGAAGGTATTTTTGGTGCTATTTATTGGTGGATGGTCAAGTTTGGTTTTGCCATTGCAGGCTTATTGAGTGGAATGATTATGTCCTACGTAGGATTCACGCCTGATGCAGCGACTCAGCCAGAAGGTGCGGTTACTGGTATGCGACTTTTCTACTCAGGTTTTCCAATAATAGGGACTTTGATCGCTATGTGGGTTATGAGAAATTATGACTTGACGGAGGATAAGGCAATGGAAATTAGAAAGCAATTGGAGGTTAAGAAAGCAAAAGTGGGTTAGTATAAGTAATTCGAGTTGCGGGTTGCGGGTTACGGGTTGCGAGTTGCGAGTTGCGGGTTGCGAGTTGCGGGTTGCGGGTTGCGAGTTGCGAGTTGCCAAGTAGGGCAAAAGCACTCTTTTAAGTATATAAACGCAAATTTCACCTTACTTTTACGATTAATTAGCCAACTCGCTATCTCAAAACTCGTAACCCGCAACTTGAATTAAGTAATTAAAATTAAGTAGTCATTTTGTTTTAGAATAGCTAAGAAAAAGCGACTTTTGTGGCTTTTAGAAAAGAGAGCAGAGCATAGAGATTAGAGACTCCAACCGAGATCTTCCCATCTCTATGCTCTCCTCTCACATCTCTATTCTCAATCATGACCAATAAAGAAATCGCCAACGCCTTCCAAGATTTAGCCAAAATCATGGAACTACACAAAGAGAATAAGTTCAAAATTCGTTCTTATTCAAGTGCCTACATTACCCTCCGAAAGTTGGGATCTCCTTTAACAGAAATGACGGACGCTGAAATCAACGACATCAAGGGCGTAGGTAAAGCTATTGCTGGAAAGATTCGAGAGTTATTGGATAACGGAGAAATGGCGACCTATAATAAATACCGAGACAAAACTCCTATTGGCATCCAAGAGATGCTTAAAATCAAAGGCTTTGGGCCTAAAAAAGTATTGGTGATATGGGAAGAAATGGGCATTGAGACGATTGGGGAATTGCTCTACGCTTGTACAGAAAATAGGCTCATTGAGGCCAAAGGTTTTGGTCAAAAAACACAAGAAGATTTAAAGAATAAGCTAGAATATTATTTAAAAAGTAAGGATTCTTTCCATTATGCTACTTTAGAATCGGAGGCAAATGAATTAGTGGAGACCTTACAAACCAAATTACCTGATGCGCAAATAGCCATTACAGGTGCTATGCGCCGATTGAATCCTATCGTCGAAGGCATAGAAATTTTGGTCGCAACGGATGAAGAAATTTCGACTATTTTTGATGAAGAAAATTTAATCTTACAAGATCAGGCAGACAGTATTTTCAAAGCTAAAACGGATAAGGAAACACCTGTAAAAATCTATCATTGCAAAGTGGCTGAATTTGGCTCTAAGCAATTTAGATATTCTAGTAATAAACCGTTTATTACGGCATTTTTAGAACAATCGCCTGTAAAGACTTTTAAAAATATACCTACCGAGCAAGCTATTTTTGAGGCCGCCAACTTACCTTATATCTTACCAGAACTTAGAGAAGAAGAAACCATTATCGACATTGCCAAAGCAGGAAATTTACCAACCTTAATCGAAGAGACGGACATCAAAGGCGTGATTCATACGCATACGACGTATAGTGATGGTTTGAATACCACTAAGGAAATGGCAGACTACGCCCAATCTCTTGGTTATGAGTACATTGGTATTACTGACCACTCCAAAGCTGCTTTCTATGCGAATGGTCTAAAACCAGATAGATTGTACCAACAATGGGCGGAAATCGACCAACTAAACGAAGCCTATGGCGATGATTTCAGAATTCTAAAAGGCATAGAATCTGATATTCTAAATGATGGTTCGTTGGATTATGAAGAAGATATTTTAAAGCAATTTGATTTTATTATTGCCTCCATTCATTCTAACTTAAAAATGGATTTGGATAAGGCAACCAATCGTTTGGTCAAGGCCATCGAAAATCCATATACTTCTATTTTGGGTCACCCAACAGGACGCCTATTATTGTCGAGAGAGGGCTACCCTATTGACCATCCAAAGGTCATAGATGCCTGCGCTGCCAATGGTGTCCACATCGAATTAAATGCCCATCCGTATCGACTAGATTTGGATTGGACTTGGATTCCCTATGCTTTGGAAAAAGGGGTGAAAATTTCAATCAATCCTGATGCGCATAGTACTAAAGGGATTCATGATATACATTTTGGGACTTTGGCTGCTCGGAAGGGGATGTTGACTAAGGAGATGTGCTTGAATGCTTTGGGGGTTGATGAGTTTTTGAAGGGTGTGGGGAAGTAGGTTTTGTATTGTCGTCAGAGACGACGAGGATATTGATTTCGAGTTTGGAAACTCGAAATATCAGTATTAGTTTCTTTTTAGTGTGACCGTTTCTTCTATTGGTCTGCCCGTCTTCCCGTTGTTCATCCAAAAACGCATCCATTTCTCCTTCTAGCGAACTCTGAACTAGATGACTCATTAACTCTTTTAGTAAACCATTCTCGCCAACTAGATTTTGGCCACTTTTTATACCTACTAAAGCCTGTTTCTCAAATTCTTTGTAATCAAAATCTGTTTTTTCGCTTTTTTTCTACTTTTTTGCCATGTGTCTAAATTTTTTTCAAGTTAAAAATTATTTTTGACACACTTTTTTGAACACCGCCCACGCAACTACGAAAATCGCTTTAACATAGCAGGTAAAAAACAAGCATCTGCCAACAAAGCAGCCAGAACCGTAAAAGCGCATAACACACCAAAGGTACTAACCGATGGAACACCACTCAATCCAACAATCAAAAATCCACAAACTAAGGAAATAGTGGTAGAAAATAGCGCACCTCCCGTATAGTCTAATGCCATGTCAATACTCTCCGTAGTGGACAGCCCTTTACTTTGAAAAATCTTAAATTTATTGATTAAATGAATCGTATCATCCATACCTACACCTAGCATGATGGGTGCCAACATCGCATTAGCCGACTCCAAATATATATCAAAAAAGTCCATTATAATAAATGTCGCAAATAAAGGTAATAAATTGGGGATGAGTGCTAAAAGACTTACTTTAAACTGACCAATAAAATAAAAAAGAATGCAGAAAGACAAGAGAAATGCCACTCCAAAAGAACGAAATTGGGTCTGTAAAATGAAAGTATTCAATTGGGCAAAAATCTCAGAAAATCCATGAATTTTTAAACTATAATTATCTTCAGGAAATGTAGCAGTAAAGTCTTTCTCGATGGCTGCCAAAAGTAGTTTTAAGTCTTTGGTAGGCAACTCTTTCATACTAATGTTAATAGCTAAGTAGGATAAATCTGCCCCAACCAACGAGAAAAAAGTATTAGAGTCCTCTTGACTTTGCTGGAATACTTTTTCTAAATTCGCCGAACTAAATCTTGAAAGTGTCGACATCCTTTTTTGTAAAAATGATTGAAAATTGACGATAGAAATTGGATGAGCTATGAGTGGATTAGCAGCTAACTTTTCTTGAAATTTTTTCAACTTACGGACAACTTCCTTGGTTAAAAGTGCCCCCTCCTCCGTGCTAGAGATATTCAGTTGCAACCTAATACTGCCCGCTAGATTTTCTTCAATCGTTACTAAATCATCTTTTACTTTGCCATCTCCTAATAAATCTAAGGAATTGGTACTGACTTCAATTGAAAAAAGACTATAAATACCAACTACAAAAACGAATAACCCCAAACCTAAGATCGTTGAATTACGATACGTTGTCCAATAATTAATCTTTTGGGTGATAGAAGAGATATTGATCTTTTTCACCATAGCCGTCATGGAAGTAGCATTCAGAAAAGTAAAACCTATGGCAGCAATCACATACACCAAACAGAAAGCAATCAGCAGCCCAACAAAAGTAAACAACCCCATGATTCTAAACGCAGGCAGAGGAGACAAGGTCAATGCCAAATACCCGATAATAGTCGTTAGTGTTGTATAGAAACAAGGTTTAAGGCTTTTTTGTAGGGCTATTTTGATTTGCTTAAGTCTATTTTGTTGCGGGTTTTCTTGCCGATGCAAGTGAAAGATATTCGCAATGTGAATCAAGTCACTCACACTATAAATCATCAAAATTGTTGGGATCAACATGGAAATCAAATTCAAAGAATATCCCAAACTTGTCATTATTCCAAACGTAATACTGACAGGTAATATAATGGACAAAAGTGCAATGGGTAGATACTGCCAATGAGGTAACAAAAATAAAAGCAACCCTAAAATAACCACAACTGACACCACCGCAAAAAAGATACTTTCGTCGTAAATGGTTTGATTAAATGCCTCTCCTAATATCGGCGCTCCTGAAATATGAGGTTGGTTTACAGTAGCCTCAATAATCGTTCGAATCTCAGCTATTATCTGACTCCGATTGACTATTTCATTGGCAGGTATCAATTGTAAATAAAAGAAAGAAAATCTTTCATCTTCCGTAACCAATTGTTTACTCAAAGCAGGTAATTCTGCTAATAAGTTGACAATATTTTCCCGACTTCTAGTCGATTGATAGATATTTCTGTAAAATATTTTTTTATTGGAATAGATGGGATATTTTGCGTTGGCGAGACTAAATGTCGTTTTTACGAAGGGTAAAGAATCTGTCTTTTCATGCAATACCTTTAATTGGCTAAGGTGACTTTCAGAAAGCGCATCTGTCGTTGGAATCATCACTATAACGACTTCGTCCGAACCTTGTTCTTCTTGAAAAGCTAAGTATTCTTGATAAGCAGCATTGTCCTCTAAAAACCAAATACCTAAAGAATTATCAACTGTCAACAACCGTAAAGTTTGAGCGCCACCAACTGCCATAGCGATTACTAGCAAAAGCATAATGCTTTTTCTGTAATCTAAAACGAATTGGATAATCCTTTGGAACATTTTTTTTATAATTTAGGCTTGTAAGGCGTACCCGCCGAAGTTCCCATGATGTGACATAGAAACCGCAATCATCTGCCGCCGACCTTTAGCATACAAATGCGGAATTTTCCACGCATCTTTTTGAATAGTTAAATCAGCTACGGGTAAGTTATTTTCTTTTGCATAGGATGTTAGCAGCATTTGCCGCGTAGTCTTTTTTTGATTTAAATAATCACTCGAATCCAACGAAAAGCTACTCACTATCAACGATTTACAACTATCCTTTAATTGTGCAGTAGTATGAATATAACCATTTAATAAACTACTTTTGGTAATAAATGTCTGTTCTCCAAAATTCACCTGACCTCCTTCTAAAAAGGTAGAAAAACTAAGTGCGTTCAACTTATTTCCTACTTGTTTTGGGGCATAAAATCGACGTTTTTGCCTTCGAGCAATTATTTTATAAGCACTCTCTTTTCTACTCCAAAGCATCCATATAGCAAGGTGCTTATTGGGGGCAATAGCTATAAAATCTTGCTCCTCTTCGGTAAAAATCTTTTGCAAATAACGTGGTCGATTCCAATTACTTTCTTTTCTAGCCAGTTGTAAATCGACAATGTCGTTACCCACCATCAAACATCCATTTTGCTGATGATGATGTCCATTGCCCCCTTCACGGTTAGCATTCGTTCCATTTCATCATCTTCAATTAAAATATCAAATTTATCTTCTACATCTAAAACAATATCCACCAAATTAGCAGAGTTGATTTTTAAATCATCAATAAAATTAGTTGCTTCCGTAACGTGTTGAAATGCCTCCTCGTCTTGGATGTATGGTTTGGCAATTTCTTTTAAAGCGTCGATTAGTTCGGTCTTATTCATTATGTAAATTTTAAATCGCAATTTTTTTAAAAATTAGACAACTATTAACATCGCCAAAACCAAAACTTGCCTTGGCAACGATGTCTACCTTATCTGTATCTATTATTTGATCAGGAATCCTATCTTTAGCTATTAATTCAGCAATTTCAGGGTGTAAGTCGTCACAATTAATTGATGGGAAAATAAAATTATTTTTCAAACCCAAAACAGCCGCTACACTTTCAATCGCTCCCGCAGCACTTAAACAGTGCCCAATCATGGATTTTAGCGAATGAATGTAAGGAAAATCTTTACCTTGTCTACCCAAGGCAGTTACCCAATTCTGTATTTCCACGGGGTCTTTTACCGTAGCAGTCAAATGCCCATTGATCAGGTCAATATCCTCCGCTTGAATGCCTGCATTATGGATAGCAGCCTTGATACAACGCTGAACAGACACACTATTCGGTGCAGTCATAGTTCCTCCAATTCTCTGCCCTCCAGAGTTTACCGCACCACCCAAAATCTCTGCATAAATCTTGGCATTTCGTGCCAAGGCACTCTCCAAAGTTTCCAAAATTAAAGCACCACCACCACATCCAGGTACAAACCCCGATGCAGTCGCACTCATCGGTCGAGAACCCTTCGTTGGAGTCTCACTATGCTTGTAAGTCATGACTCGCATCGCATCAAACCCACCCCAAATATAAGGCCCATGTTCACTACTACTTCCTGCAATCATTCGGATAGCTTTTCCTGCTTGTATGCGTTCGTAAGCCAGCAGGATGGCCTCTGTACCAGTAGCACAAGCGGAGGAATTGGTTGTAACTTGATTGCCTAAGCCAATGATACCTCCCAAGTAAGCACTCACTCCACTTGCCATTGTTTGCATAACGGTCGTACTCCCCAATCGTTTGACTTTTCCACTATCTAGTTTATAGGTCGCCTCTCGCATCTTTTCTACTCCAGAAATACCTGCACCAAAGATACAACCACTATCCCAAAAGGGTTCTTCTTCCGCAAAGGTCAACCCTGCATCCTTCCAAGCATCAATGCCAGCCATACATGCATACAAAATGCCTGAACTGGTAAAATTTCTTAATTGCAAAGGGGTGAGATACGCTAATTTTAGTTCTTCTGACACTTCGGGTATCCCACCAATGCAACAAGAAAACTTCATCTCTTTTAAGGTCTCGAAATATTCTATACCTGATTGCCCCGCTTTAATCGCTCGCTCAAAGTTCTCTAACCCTACCCCATTCGGTGCAACTACTCCTAATCCAGTAATAACAACTCGCTTGTTCATTTTATGTATTTAGCTATTTATTTATAGGTCGCGGCTTATTAGACTTGCTATTCAAATAACTACTGTACCCTACTTTTTTTTGAAATAGTAAAGAAGAAGTAAACCCACCTAGCGGCAGTCGGGCGGGTTTACTCATATACTCATTTTAGCAAAAATTATTTTTGTAGGGAAGAGTACTTATTTAGATAGTAAGTATTCCAAAAATCTTATGAAATATTGACATGTTTATCGAAGTAGTTGACACTTTTGTTTTTTTTATTAAAAATGTAAAATCTAAAAATCAAAATTTAAAAGTGAGTTATTGGTCATATTTAACTGATAATCAATTAAATAACTACTGCTCTCTACTTTTCAATTTTAAATTTATCATTTTCAATTTTAGATTTAAAAATG
>CALDTJ010000402.1 GCA_937924145.1 uncultured Saprospiraceae bacterium | reverse complement strand
CAAAAGGCCAAAAATTGATTTGGGTATTGATTTACCCATCGTTTTTGAAGATGATTATATCATTGTCATCAATAAACCTGCGGGTATTGCGGTCAATGGCAATCGCAATAAAACGGTGGAAAATGCCATCATTCCTATTTTCAAACAAAGCCACGAAGTCGATGCTTTGCCAAGTCCTAGAGCAGTCCACAGAATTGATGTGCCGACGAAAGGATTGGTTTTATTAGCGAAGACAAAGACGGCTTTAATTCAATTGGGCAAAGCGTTTCAAAATAATGAAGTCCAAAAAACTTACCTAGCCCTTGCCCACGGAAAAGCGGAAAGAGAGGGGCAAATTGATGAACCACTCCAAGGCAAAAGAGCCATTACGAATTATAAAACGCTGAAAGTTATTCCATCCAAAATATTCCAATATTTATCTTTGATAGAATTGCAGCCTGTGACGGGTAGAACTCACCAACTACGGATTCACCTAAATAACGCAGGGCATCTGATTATGGGCGATAAAGAATATGCGGGTCGCAAACGGACGATTCTAGGAAAAGGGCTTTTTTTATGCGCCTGTCAATTGGAATTTACCCATCCAATTACCAAAGAACCTATGCATTTGAAGATTGACCCACCTAAACGGTTTTTGAAAACTTTGGATCGGGAAAGTGGGCGGACTAGTAAGCGAGGTGGTCGGCGACCTACTAAGAAAAAGACAAGAAGGTAAGCAAAGAGCTGTCAGAAATGAGACCGAGCAATAAATTTAATTTTGCTTATTGGATAATCGTTGTCAATTCGTTACCTAGGGATTCAATTGTAAATTGTCCGTTCTCTTTCACAATCTTTGTAATAGAACAATAATTCGGGTAATAGCTCACCACTTTATCATTGCCAGTTATCCATCCAATAATTGCATTGATGGTCATAAAATGAGAAAAAATCAGCGTATCTTTTTCTAAACTAGCAACTGATTTGATAATATTATTTCGCCAATCTAACTGTGGCTGTTCTAACTCATTTATTTTCTTGGTAAAAAGGGCTTTTAACCAATTTCTTCTATCTGCTAGAGCTACGCCCGGTGAAGGTATTTCTGCAATATTCGTATTTATTATTGGCGTTAAATCCATTGCTTTTTGAAAAGGCAACGCAGTTTGTTGAGCACGCAAAAGTGGACTTGATACTAATTGAAAATTATTGTTTTGGACGATTGGCAAGTACTCCTTGGCTAGAGCAATCGCTTGTTCTTTTCCTGTTTCGCTTAAGCCAGGATCTGGTGCCTCATCCCATGCCTGTGCCGCTTCTCCGTGTCTGATTAGGTAGATCGTCATTTATGATTACATTATTAATGATAGGTTGTACGGATTCAGCGGATAAAACGGATTTCAAAGGTGTAATTTATAAAATCCGTTTTATCCGCTGGCTATCTCCCCCGCAAGCGGTTCACAAACGGTGTTTGTTCATGCCTTATCCGTACAACCTATTCCTTTATATTATCGCTGTACGACTATTCGTTTAGTCAGGACAGCATCTTTCGTTTGCAAATGTAACAAATACATTCCAGCTGTCAGTTGGTTGGCATCAATTTGTAATTGGTGTTGTCCTGCATCCCTTGTGGTAGTCGGTAAAACTCGTTCTATTTCTCTTCCGCTTAAGTCCAACAATCGAATCGTCACCTCCGTCGTTTCCCCTAAATCATAAGCGACCGTAGTTTGATTAATGAAAGGATTTGGATAGACCTTTAAGTCGGTCATTATAGGATTGATGTCTTTCGAAATATCTATGGATGATTTTACAGGAGTTGACCGTTGGCTAGCTGCTGTTTCTGTTTGTGCAATAGCATTAGCACAAGCTGCTATTTGTGCCGTGAATGCGCTTCCTCCGACAGCATGAAAGCCGTCGGTTAAAGTAATAGAAGTACCTGCTTTAAAGATAACATTAGCACTGGCACCAACAGTTCCATTAGAAGTAATAGATACACTTGAATGATAAGTATCGGAGGTAATATTATTGTTAATACTCGCATTAGCCTCTTCACTACATTCTTCATTTGATGCTGTTTCATTAAAGGTACAGATTTCTAAACTCCATCCATTCAGACTGCCACCATCTGCACCAGCTCTGTCTGAAACAGTTAAGATCCAAGTTCCAGTCGCCGTTTGGTCGTTGAAACTTGCAAAAGTACCACTAGACGGTTTGTAAGTGCCCCCACCAGTAGGAGGACATGGAATATTACTACCTCCAGTACTGCCTGCATCATCAAAATTCAAATTAAAATTATCTAGGTCATTACAAATATTCGAGAAAAGAGTTATAACCGTCCCTGTTGGACTCGTCAATGTTACCGTCAAATCTTCCATCCAAGTATGTTCACCTACCAAGTTTTTAACCTTCACACTCGTTATCGTTCCATCTTGGTTAATTTCCATAGATGAAGTGATCATTGGAGTACCTACTGATGTAATTGCAATCGGTGTATCTTCACTATTATTGGTCGTACAAACCTCCTGTCTACAGGCAATTGGCGCAGTAAAAAGACTATTGCTAGTCAAGGAACAAGCAAAATTGTCCGAAAAAGAGGCAGTTACATTTACTGCGTTTCCATCCGAATTTAACCCTACTAAAGTAACTGTTTGTGGACTACTTGATAAGGCAAATGCCTGTCCATTCACGACTAAGTTACCTGTTGGTGGTGCGTCATTATAAGTTACAGTTACTTGCTGCGTATAGGTATTATCTGCATCGTTACAGGCTGAGGTTGTTCCTGCTGTAATATTGGTGATGGCACAATTATTATTGCCCGAAGGTTGGATCGTAAAATTGGCATCGTTGATATCAAAAAAGACATTATCTGCACATTTTATTTTCAAACGAGCGGTCGTAACATTGACTTCAGGTAAAATCACATTGGCAGAACCATCGTTGGGCGTATTGTCTAC
>CALDTJ010000401.1 GCA_937924145.1 uncultured Saprospiraceae bacterium | reverse complement strand
TCGGTCAATGGCATCTGTACAAGGGTCATTAGTAATGTATCCGATTTACAAATATGGTTCGGAGGAACAAAGAATGAAGTACCTTCCGAGTTTAGCCAAAGGAGAAATGATTGGTTGTTTTGGATTAACAGAACCAAATCACGGATCTGATCCAGGTTCTATGTTGACGACTTTAAAAGAAGACGGAGAAGGTGGATATATTTTGAATGGTGCTAAAATGTGGATCACCAATTCACCGATAGCAGACATCGCTGTTGTTTGGGGACGAGTAGAAAACGGCCCAATCAAAGGCGTGATTGTAGAAAAAGGCATGAAAGGCTTTTCTGCACCGGTCATCAAAGGAAAGTGGTCATTACGTGCCTCTATCACAGGCGAATTAGTTTTTGAAAATGTACATATTCCAAAAGAAAATGTATTACCAAATGTCCAAGGTTTGAAAGGGCCATTGGGTTGTTTGTCAAAAGCAAGATACGGTATTTCATGGGGTGCCATTGGTGCAGCAATGGATTGTTATGATTCAGCTTTAAGGTATTCTAAAGAAAGAATCCAGTTCAATAAGCCAATCGCTCAATTCCAATTGACACAAAAGAAATTGGCAGAAATGATTACGGAAATCACCAAAGCACAATTGTTGTCTTGGAGATTGGGATCATTGGCCAATAAAGGAAAAGCTACCCCTGCTCAAATTTCTATGGCGAAAAGAAATAATGTGGATATGGCGATTAAGATTGCTAGAGAGGCCAGACAGATTCACGGAGGAATGGGGATCACTGGCGAATATCCAATGATGCGTCATAGCATGAACCTAGAATCCGTGATTACCTATGAAGGAACGCACGATATTCATTTGCTGATTACGGGGATGGATATTACTGGGTTGAATGCGTTTAAATAATTTTTAGAGCAGAGAATAGAGAGCAGAGAATAGAGACTAGTTCAGTTGTAAATATCAACTTCTTTTGAAAAGACTGGCTTTTTTTAGGACTAGGCAAGTCTCTTTTCTCTCAATGAAATGATCTCTTTTCTCTACTCTCCAAAATAAAGAATATGACAAAAGTAGAATCACCAATCATCCAATACAAAAAAGGAAAACTGTCCAAAAAGAAGTTGCAAGCACTCTATGATGGGATGATAAAACCTAGAATGATAGAGGAAAAAATGCTCCTTTTATTACGTCAAGGAAAAATTAGTAAGTGGTTTTCTGGTATTGGACAAGAGGCGATTGCGGTTGGTGTTGGCTTGGCATTGGAGGCAGATGAAATCATCTTTCCGATGCACCGAAACTTAGGGGTATTCACGAGTCGAGAAGTGCCTTTAGCTCGGTTGTTTGCCCAATGGCAAGGGAAAGTCTCTGGGTTTACGAATGGTAGAGACCGATCTTTTCATTTTGGCTCTTTGGAATACGCTACGGTTGGGATGATTTCTCACTTAGGCCCTCAATTGTCTTTGGCGGCAGGGGTTGCTTTGGCGCATAAATTGAGATCTGAGAATAAGATAAGTTTAGCTTTTACAGGAGAAGGAGGGACGAGTGAAGGTGAATTTCACGAGGCATTGAATGTCGCAGCCGTTTGGCAATTACCCGTGATATTCTTGGTAGAAAACAATGGATACGGTTTATCTACGCCTACTCGGGAGCAATATAATTGTGAGCATATTTCTGATAAAGGTATCGGTTATGGTATGCGGTCTGTGCGAATTGATGGGAATAACATCATAGAAGTTTACCAAACGATTAGTAAGTTAGCCAAAGAACTTCGAGCAAATCCAGAACCAGTTTTAGTAGAATGTGTGACTTTCCGTCAAAGAGGACATGAGGAGGCAAGTGGCGTAAAATACGTCCCTAAGGACTTAATGAACTACTGGAAAGATAGAGACCCTGTTAATAATTTCGAGCAATATTTGTTAGGCGAAGGCATTATTGATGCCGCTTATATTGATAATTTAAAAGCTGGAATTAAGGCAGATATTAACGCAGCTATTGACGTTGCGTTTGCGGAAGATGTGCCAACCGCAGATACGGATACTGAACTTGCAGCATTATACAAAGCACACGATACGGCAGCCATTCTACCATCTACAAGTGAAACTAAAGAAATTCGATTTATTGATGCGATTACCGAGGCTTTAGATACAGGTATGGAGCGTTATGATGATTTGGTATTGATGGGACAAGACATTGCCGATTATGGTGGAGTATTTAAAATAACGAATGGTTTTTTAGAAAAATATGGAGCAGGACGAGTCAGAAATACGCCTATTTGCGAAAGTGCAATTATTGGAGTTGGACTCGGATTAAGTCTAACAGGTATGAAGGCAATGGTAGAAATGCAATTTGCCGATTTTGTAACCTGTGGCTTTAATCAAATTGTCAATAACCTAGCTAAATTGCATTACCGTTGGGGTGCTAATGCTGATGTAGTGGTTCGGATGCCTTGTGGTGGAAGTGTGGGCGCAGGTCCTTTTCACTCGCAAACGAATGAGGCTTGGTTTTTTAAGACGCCAGGTTTGAAAATCGTTTATCCATCGAGTCCTGTGGATGCGAAAGGCTTATTACTAGCAAGTTTGGCTGATCCAAATCCTGTTTTATTCTTCGAACATAAAGCATTGTATAGAAGTCTTTCGGGAGAAGTACCGACGGATTATTATACCATCGAAATAGGGAAAGCAAATTTAGTAGAATCAGGCGATCAAGCCTCTATTATTACCTATGGTTTAGGGGTGAAATGGGCTAGAGAAGTGGCTCAAAAATTGAATTTGTCGGTTGATATTCTAGACTTAAGAAGTTTGTCACCGCTAGATTACGATGCCATTGACAAAACGGTCAAAAAGACGAATCGAGTAATTTTATTACACGAAGATTCTTTGGTTGGTGGAGTAGGGGCAGAGTTATCGGCTTACATTGCTCAGCATTTATTCAAGCACTTAGATGCGCCTGTGATGCGGGTGGCTAGTATGGATACGCCTATCCCTTTTGCAAAGTCTTTGGAAAAGCAATATTTGCCTGTGGATCGGTTGGAGACTGCTTTGTTGGAGTTGATTGGTTACTAGATGCTTTTTTTATTACCACATAGTCACATAGAAAAAACACATAGAGCACATAGTTTTTCGAGCGTTAGTTTTGACAATTTCGAGCGTTAGCATTTTGCTAAGCTAGACTTTGACAAAGCTTTGTTTTTTGGTTTTTGTGAGATTCCTTTGTTATTAAAAGTCAACATCTAACTTAGCAAAAATGCTACTGCTCGGTCAACATCTAGTAGAGAAAACTATGTGCTCTATGTGCCTTCGCTATGTGATTATGTGGTAAAAAAGTCAACTTATAGTTTGTAAAAAAAACTTATCGAGGAGTCCGAGCCACCTCAAAAAATGCTTCCTGACTATTAAAAGCAGAAAACACCCCCAGAGCGTTCTGGATATTAGTAGGCGGCTCATTCAAATCTCTAGAATCTTGGTTTCGATTTTCGTAGAGGGCTGCATATTCTTGGTTGATGTGATAGACCTTTACTGCATAAGTACCATAAGAAACCAAAGTTCCACCTAAAAAATTAAGCATGTTTTCATCCGTAGGTTCAGAAACAAAACGGAATCTTGCTAAAGCCTCAATGACTTGACCTGGGAAAATAGGGTCAAGGGTATCTTTCACACTTTCAACCACCATAAAATACAAATCTTCATTAGGATTATCCCAAGTTGCTAGAATACTTGATGCTCGTAAAAACCTTCCAATAGCTGCCACAATAGAATCCCGCCCTTCACTAAAAGGCAATGGAGGTACTTTGATAGAATCTTGGGAAAGTTCTAACCCAACAGTTGGTGTTGGAACAGTCGTTTCTGCGGTAGCAGTGATGCCATTATGAACCACTTCCAACTGAAAAACATCATTGGTGTTAACACTCAGGTCTTCATTAGGATAGTTGTAAAAACCTTCATTGCCAGAAGGAATTAAAGTATATCGCTGTCCATTTTTTATTAAAGTCACTTCTGCATCATTAATCGGGACGGAAGTATCTTCTTCTTGTGCTAGTGGGAAGGTGGTCTTTATGCGAATATCATCAATTGGTTCTCCTGCGTAAATAAATCCTTCTACGACAAACTGGTTGGCTGCGATATTATTGAGATTCTCTTCTTCGCAGGCGCAGAAAAGGAGCACTATAAAGGAAAAGTATAAGGTATATTTAGTCATTTTTCTTCTTTTTAGAAGTCAGAAGTCAGACCGTTTTATTAAATAAAACTGTCAGATGTCAGACGTATAACGTTGACCAAGAAGTGGTTAGCATCATAAGTCTGACATCTGACAATTTCGATTTATCGAAATGATCTGACGTCTGACTTCTCATTTTAAAACTTAATCTCAGCCGATATATTCGGCGTCATACCCAAATATTGCACTTCTGAAATAATGGGTGGGGTTTCTGTAAAGTCATATTCTCGGTACCAGACATTTCTACGATTATAAAAATTAAAAATAGAAAGACCAAAATCCATTTCGTATTTTCCTACTTTATGTAAATAATGCGCTGATAAATCTAAGCGATGATAAGGTGGTAAACGAGAACCATTTTTAGCACCAACACTGATATAATTGCTGGTGTTGCCATCTAACAGTTCAATAGAATACTGACCAGCAGGTTCTGTAAATGGTTTGCCAGAGGCGAAAACCCAAGTTGCGGCAAATCGCCAATTATCCATTTCATAAGAATGGACAGTTTTAAATTCATGGCGTTGATCGTGTAAGGCTGAAAACTCAAAGCCATTATTTAAAGCAGGGAAATTATTTCGAACTCTAGCCAGCGTATAGGTCACCCAACCAGTATAGGCTCCTCTTTTCTTTTGTAATAAAAATTCGACACCTTCTGCGTAACCACTACCTAAGAAAAATAGTTGATTAAGGTCAATATCATTTCTTTGAAATCGTAGGGAAAACTCAGCTAGATTGGATAAATCTTTGCGGTAAGCCTCTACATCAAAAATATAGCCGTCTGTTTCGTAGGCAACTCCAAGTATATAATGTTTGGCATTACTGACTTTTACTAAATCATCGTCAGCGAGTAACCAGAAATCACGAGATCCTTCCGTTACGTTCTCATTCACGATTCGATTGACAAATTGATAATGCTTGCCGTAGCCACCCTTTAATTTAATTTGATCGGTCAAATTCCATTGAAAAGAAAACCGTGGTGACCAGTAAACTTCGTCACTCACATCGTAATGCGTTGCCCGAATGCCCGCATTAATCGAAAGTGCAGGAAATGGCGTCCAAGTGTCTGATAAATAAGCAGCGGAATATTGAGCCTCTTGATTCAAATCTAAAATATTCAAGGTGTCATCTCTGGTAAACTCGTAATCGACTTTTGCCAAGGTCACCTGTCCACCAAACTCTACTTTATGTTTAGAAGTTACTTGCACTTCATTGTCTAATCTAAAAGTTAGGTCTTTAACGTTATTATCCTCCAACGTCAATATATCTCGATCTAACACTAAAGAATCACTTTCTACAATAGTGGCTTTGACATTGACCTTTCGATTGTATTCACTAAAGTAATTAGAAGAGGCGACCATTAAATTAGAGTACCATTTGGCCCCCCATTGCCGAGACCATTTGCCACTAAACCCTCTATTTCCCCAATCGTTGGTCTCATCAATATCTAAGTCAACGAGCACTGCACCGCCAAAACGAGGTAAACTCACATCATTGAATTCTACCAAATGATCGGCACCCGTATAATACGAAAAGGAGATAACATCTTTATCCGTTGGATTAAAACTTAACTTACTATTGGCGTCAAAAAAGTAGAAATCTGGTTCGATGGTATTGATCTCTAAACCTTCAATGTCTGGTGGATTTTCTGTTTGCGTAAACACCCCAAAAATATTACTATACAGTTCACTTCTAATCAAATCAGTATAAGATCGCCTACCACTAAAAGACAAAGAACCTTTTTTGAAAAGTGGTATTTGGACACTTGCTCGACCATTCAGTAAATTGATGCCTGCGCTTGCATGAAACTTATTGGGATCACCAGTTTTACCCGTCAAATCTACCACACTTGATAGCCGGCCACCATATTTAGCAGGAAAAGCTCCTTTGAATAATTGCACATCCTTGACCGCATCGGCATTAAAAGCAGAGAAAAAACCGAAGAAATGATCGACATTATAAACCGTCATCCCATCCAATAAAACCAAATTTTGGTCAGGCGTTCCTCCTCTGACGTAAAGCCCAGAAGAACTTTCATTACTACCACTCACCCCAGGCAATAGCTGTAAAGAGCGAAAAATATCCACTTCCCCTACATTTGGCAATAAAGCTAATTGAGCAGGAGAGACCTGCACGGTACTGATACCTTCGGAGGTATTCATCACTTTGAAAGATTTGCCACTGACAACTATTTCATCCAAAATTACCCCAGAGGATAATTTGATCTCAATATCTTTTAGATCGTCTGTTCCTGCATCAATCGGGATTTCTACGGGCGAATAACCTACATATAACACCTGTAAAGTCAGCGCGGCCTCTGGGACATCAATCAAGGAAAAGTAGCCATCTACATTGGTAGAAGTTCCTTCGTTTGTGCCTTTGATGATGATGTCTGCAAAAGGTAACCTTTCTTGATTTTCTTCACTTTTGACAACTCCTGAAAGGGTTCGTTGAGCAGAAAGAGCGCAACTAAAAATTAGTAAACAAAATAAAATGGCTATCCGATAAATCATGTATGATGCGTTTTTACAATCGAATGAAAGAACAAAAAAATATTATCAAAGATAATATATGAAATTTGAAATAAGTAAAATTATCGGAGAATGTAGAAAATTTATCGGAGAAGGGAATTTATTGTTCAAATTCATTATTAAAATCTGATTCATAAGTTTTGCCAATTGGAATGCTATGCTCTCCAATAAAAATGTTTTTGCCTCTTACGGAAGTAATCGCTTGCTGATTGACGGTGAAAGACCGATGAACTCTTCTAAATTCCGTTTTGGGTAATTGTGCTACCATTTTTTTCATACTCATTAAAGTAAGGGTCACCTCTCTATTTTTACTATGAATTTTGATGTAATCTCCCATCGTTTCAAGGTATAAAATTTCTGAAAATGGAATCTTGACTAATGCATATTCCGACCGAACTAATAAGTCAGTGGATTGCTTAGAAAACTTACTTTTTAAATAGTCGGCATGGTCATTAGCTTTTTCACAAGCCACTTGAAAGCGATTGAATTTGATGGGTTTTAAGAGGTAATCTACTGCACTGACCCGAAACCCGTCGATAGCATGTTCGCTAAAAGCAGTCGTAAAAATGACCATTATCTCTTGGGTGATATTTTCATAAAAATGAATACCGTCGACATCAGGCATTTGAATGTCTAAAAAAATTAAATCGACTGGGAATTTTTGAAGATGATGTGCCGCTTTAGAGGCTTGCGTAAAAGTATGGCTCAGGTTAATAAAAGGCAATTTAGCACAATGCGCTTTGATAATCTCTAAAGCCATTGGTTCATCATCTAGGGCGATACAATTTAGCATTTAAAGGGAGATTAAAAGTTGAACATTGTAATGAGTAGCAGTCTCCTTAATATTCAAAGTATATTGATTGTCATAAATTAAATCCAATCTATTTTTGACGTTTTTGATCCCTATTTGATGCGATACCGCTACTTTTGACTTATTGGGTACTTTTGAATTTTCTACTAAAAGAGCTATTTTTCTATCGACTATCTCCACTAAAATTTTAATAGTGGTGAACACTTCATTACTGACCCCGTATTTGAAGGCATTTTCTATAAAAGGAATAAATAACATAGGAGGAATCATCAAGTTTTTAGTATCCCCTTTTATTTGAAAATCGACTTTTGTTTTTTCGGTTAACCTCAACTTTTGCAGCGTAATATAATTTTCCAAATACGCCATTTCTTTATCTAAATTGACCTTTGATCCATTTGCCTCTACCAAGGAATACCGCATTAAATCGGACAATTTTGCAATACTATCCGCCGTATGCTCTGATTTGATGATGGCTTGACCGTAAATGGTATTTAGCACATTGAACAAGAAATGAGGGTTAATTTGGGTTCTTAACAATTGCAGATTTGCTTTAGTTTTCTCCGTATCTATGGATTTGATTCTTTCATTCATACAGATCAAGAAAGAAGAGAAGAATACTAGAATATGGCGAGGTAAAATAGCAAAATGAAGTACCTTCATTGGATTTTCTCGAAGATAAACTGCTGGTAAACATGGAGCAGTAACCAGTTTAGAAAAAACAATCATAAAAAGGTATACTGCAATCGTCACAATAATTTGAGTACTAATAAATGCCCAATATTTTTGTTTAAAATAATATTTAGGAATAGCCCAATTGTAGTTGAAATAGAAATAAAATATAAGGGTAGAACTGATTGCCAAATAGTTAAGTATGCTACAGTTTCTAGTTAAAATACGTTCTTGTAAAGTTGGTAGGGCCAATATTGGAAGTGTTAGAAATAGTATCCAAAGTACCACATGTAAACCAATATTAACCATCCTTTTATTCATAGAAAATAAAAGTACCAATTCTAATCAAATTCTACCAAATTTATCGGAGTTTAAACTTATTTTGTCGGAGTATGGTGAGGATTCGTATCTGACACCTTCATTCCGATAGCTATCGGAAGTCTGATACGTATATTGAGAACGAGGGACTTATTGCGAACGTATCAGACAATTTGAAATTCTAATGACACTCCATAAGTTCCAAAAGTGAATTCCGAAGAGAATTCAATACGAATAGCCCCCGATGAAATCGGAGGGAATGAATAAATAGAGCATTCGACAAGCCTGAAAGGCTTGAACAACAAGAATATTTACTGTTCAAGTATTTCAGACTTGTGAAAAAACGCCTAAAACAATACCTCCCCCCAATTTTATTGGGGGCTATTCACTTTTAATCCTTTCAGGATTTGATGATTGAAAGATGTGTGTCGGTAGAATTCAAAATTATCAAATACGTTTCAACCAACATTATTTAGGCAGAGAAAAAGAGAAAGTAGATCCTTCCCCAACAGTAGAGTTGACCCAAATTTTTCCACCATGCATTTCTACGATTTTCTTACACATAGACAGACCGATGCCTGTCCCTTCGTACTCTTCTTTTCGGTGCAATCTTTTGAACAGTAGAAATATTTTATTAAAATAAGAAGGTTCAATTCCGATACCATTGTCTTTGATATTAAACACCCAATTATTTTGGTCGGTATGAGAAGAAATAACCACTTTAGGTTGTTGATCCTTTTTTTGGAACTTTACAGAATTAGTAATCAAATTTTGCAATAATTGTAACAATTTAGATCGATCACCAGAAATTACTGGCGTTTTTAGATCTAAAGAGATCGTCGCATTTTTCTCAGAAATCAATGATTGATTTAGTTGTAATACATAATCGACAAATTCGGATACATCAATCTCTTCTTTGATTATTTCACTCTTTTGTAAAATCGAGAAGTCTAGAATGTCATTCACGATAGAAGACATATCATCTGTCCCTTTGGAAATAAAAGTCAGGTATTGCAATTCTTCTTCGTTCAAACGGTCCTTTGCCGTTTTTTGTAAAAGAGTAGAAAAATTAGAGATCGTTCTTAGCGGAGATTTAAGATCATGTGATGCGATGTAGGCGAAATTTTCAAGTTGTAAATTATAGGCGATGTATTTTTCTAGTTCTTTGTTCTTAAAATCCATCTTTGTTTCTGCCTTCTTAAGTTCTTGATTACTTATCCTCAAGGAGGCGTAAGATTTTCTATTTTGCGTATAAAAATAAAGTAGAAACCCAGACATAAATAGAAAGAAAAGCATGCCTCCTAACATCATATTTCTACGAGACTCACTGGATGCCAATTGCAATTGTAATTGTTGAGCTTTCATTTCTCGCTCTTTCACTTCTTGCACATATTTACCTTTTTCTTTGATGATCGTAATCTCATTGATTCGATCTAATTGGAATTTTTCCTCAGAGGCATTGATGTAAATTTGATTAAAAGTCAAAGCTTTTTTCAAGTCTCCTTTTTTAATGTAATAAGAAGAAATAAGGTGACTAGACTCTTTCAATAAAAGATTATCATTGTTGTCCATTGCCCATTGATAGACCTTTTTAAGGGCTTGTAAATTATCTTTTTTGGGTTTAATGATAGATTCTAGTTTGATTAAAGTTAAGTTGGCACTATGTTTTTGTCTTTTATTGTAAGATTTATCCGTAATTGCTAATGCCTTTAAGATGTATGCTTCCGCAGCGACATAATCTTTTTCCATACTAGAAATTATACTCATATATTGGTAGACTATCATTAAGTCAGGAAAATTACCTAGGTTTTTTATTTTTGCTAATCCTTTTTCAAATTGCTTTTTTGCCAAAGGAATATCTCCTTTTTCAAAATTCATAACACCAGAATATAGGGTAGGACTGACCAAAAAATTATCATTAGCAATAGCTTTCTCACTATTAAAAACTTCTGTAAAATATAGATCGGCTGCATCATAATCTTTTGCTAAAATACAGATATGAGCTAGAGATGTTTTTGCCTCTAATATCCAATCGTCTCTATTAATTTTTTGAAAGATTTGTAGCGCTAAGTCCGCTTTCCTATAAGCGTCTCCAAAGTCCGCTTTAAATTTGCAAATATTACTAATGTATAAATAGATTAAGCCTTCCGTAATAGGCATTTTGAGTTTGTTTGCCAATGGTAATGCCTCGTCTAAGTGAGCCTTAGCCGTGTCGTAATTACCCATTCTGATGGCTATTGACCCTAGTCTACTTTTTAAATTGGTCCATCGCTTAGGATTTTTGATCTTATAATATCCTAATATTTCAGCAATCATATCTCGACTTCGAATATTTTTATCCGTCATCAAAAGGTAAAGACTGTATTTATATTTCACATAATTTAAGATAGAATCATTATTTTCTAAAGCTGGATTTTCCAATAGATTATCCATGATAGAAATAGCTTTATTCCAATCCTTATTTTTGGCTGTTTTTGCTAGATTCAATTGGGTTTCAACATATTTTCCAAGAGAATCTATAGGTACATCCAGTTGTTGGTTTTCAGCGTAAGAAGGGCTAATAGTATAGAAAAAGAAAAGTAGAAAAAGGAAAGAAAAGGTGAATAGCCTAGTGTAGTTGAGTAGCTGATAAAATGAAACTACCATAGATGTGTTAGACAATTTTCGCATTAAAGTATTTAACTATGAATAACTAAGGAATGTGGAATGGGAGGTATTCTAGCATTAGAACTCTAAGTTTGTCGGGAGTTGGATTTTTCCCAAAGTGAAAATTTCCGAAAGCTCTAAATTGGAGGGACTTCTTATGTTATATGGTCAAAGCGTATGCCAAGCTTTGATTTAGGGTGTTTTTTGTGAAAAATAACGTTTAATTTGTTTTACTCGTTATTGAATTGCTATTTAGCCGTCTTTGCTTTTTACGTAAAATAAAATTAGTCTTTTGTGACTAAAAATATATTTTATTTTACTATTTTTGACTAAAATTAATTTCCTTTCTAAAATAATAATCAAAAATGAATCAATTTTTCTTCACCGAAGAGCACGAATTATTC
>CALDTJ010000400.1 GCA_937924145.1 uncultured Saprospiraceae bacterium | reverse complement strand
ACTGCCCACTGTAACACTGCCCACTGTAAAACTGTCTACTACAAATTTTTCTCATAAATCCGATACCGTTTATAAACCTCTCCATTCAAATTTTGCAAGCCCTTATTCATCATCTCATTATTTTCTAAAATCCACGAACCTTCTCCGAATTCGATACCGTTGTTTTGGGCGTAGCGAATAATTTTTCCGTAGAAAATAGCCTCAATGCCCAATCTTCTATATTCATCTTTTACGCCTAAAAGAATGATTCTTAATATTTTAGTTTTCCTTTTGCCCATCAATAAGCGGATGGCTCCGAAAGGTAAAATTCGTCCTCTCTTTTGCTTAATCATGATTTCGTTGATGTTCGGGACACCTAAGAAAAAGCCAATACCTTTGCCATCTTTTTCTGCTAAGAAGACCATTTCTGGCACTAAAATCATTTTAAGACTATCGGCAAGGTGGTTAAATTCTTCATCGGTAGGTGGCACAAAACCCCAGTTTTTATCCCAAGCCGCTTTGTATAATTCTCTGATAACAGGGACTTCTTTATTCCAATTTTTTAGGCTAACGGTACGGATGGTTATCCCTCTGCTTTTCAGTCTTTCCTCTAATCTCTCCGTGATGCGTAACGATTTCTCAGAAACAGTTTGAGTTGGAATTCTGTAAGCCAATAAATCCATCTGTTTAGTAAATCCAAACCGATTCATAAAATCGACATAGTAGGGCTTATTATAAGTCATGTTGATGACGGGCGGACTATCGTAGCCGTCTACTAAAATACCTGCGGTTTCATTGGTAGAAAAATTGGTTGGTCCATATAAGGAAACATGCCCTTTTGTTTTGACCCAATCTACCGCTGTCTGTAATAATTTTTCTGCGACAGCGTAATCCTCTATCACATCAAAAAAGCCAAAATAGCCTACATTAGAATTAGCAAACTTATTATAATTGTTATTTTGAATAGCAGCGATTCGACCTATTATTTTATTGTCTCGAATGGCTAAAAAAAGGTCTGCATTGGAATGCTTGAAGAAAGGATTTTTTTTAGGATTCATCAATTCTTGCATGCCCAGATAGATTTCAGGGACGTAGTTTGGATCACCCTTATAGAGGGCATGCGGAAAGTCAATAAATTGCTTTTTCTGCTTTTTAGTGGAGACTTTAACGATTTGCATTGGTTGGTGTTCTGCTTGTTTATAGGTGGTATGCTTATGACAAATGGTATTCGAATAACTTTCGAATACCATTTGTTTCCTTATTATCGTCGTAGCTTAGGCTTTTAGCGGGAGTATGTATAATTTACCCTGATAGATTTACTTTGCTAGATGTGCTCCCGCTGAAAGCATAAGCTATAGTAAGGCTACGGTTAGACTTCCGTAGCGATCACTCTAGGAATATTCAATTGCTTTCCTACCTTATCCAATTGATCAATTGCATAATCAATTTGCTTTTTGGTATGCGTAGCCATTAAAGAGAATCGAATTAACGAATCCTCACTCGGCACTGCTGGAGAAATTACTGGGTTCACGAATACACCAGCCTTTTGTAGCATCGTCGTTAGCACAAAAGTCTTCTCATCATCTCTCACATAAATCGGAATAATTGGTGTTTCAGTAGGCCCTGTTTCTAAGCCAACACTACGCAACGCATCCATCGCATAACGGGTATTGTCCCATAACTGCTCAATTCTTTCAGGTTCTTCTTCCATTACATCCAAAGCGGCAATGACACTTGCTGCATTGGCAGGAGCGATACTTGCACTAAAGATGAAAGAACGAGCGGTATGTTTCATAAAGTTGATGGTATCCTTATCGGCTGCAATAAATCCGCCGATAGAGGCCAAAGATTTACTGAAAGTTCCCATAATAATATCAACGTTATCAACTACCCCAAAATGATCCGCAGTTCCACGTCCGCCCTTGCCTAAAACACCCAATGAGTGGGCATCATCGACCATGATGTTCGCCTTATATTTTTTAGCTAATTCTACCATTTTTGGTAGTCTAGCAATATCTCCTTCCATACTGAAAACACCGTCCGTCACGATCAACTTGACACGGTCTTCATTACATCGACTCAATACCTTTTCTAAAGACTCCATATCATTATGACGGTATTTCATCGTTCTACCGAAAGACAATCTAGCCCCATCAATAATACAAGCATGATTGGCATCATCTAAAATGACATAATCATGACGAGTTAAAACAGAAGAAATAGCCCCTAAGTTGGCTTTATAACCGCTACTAAAAACGATCGCCTCATCTTTTCCTACAAATTTGGCTAATTTTTCCTCTAATTCGCTATGAATATCTAGCGACCCATTTAAGAATCGAGAACCTGCACAACCTAGACCATATTTGTCAATTGCAGCTTTAGATGCCTCTTTTAATTTAGGGTGATTGGTTAATCCTAGGTAAGAATTAGAACCGAACATCAGTACATCTTGACCGTTCATTTTAACAACGGTGTCCTGATCAGAAGAGATTTCACGGAAGTAAGGATAAACCCCCGCAGCTTTCACTTCAGCCGGACGAGTGTACTTCGCTAGTTGGTTTCGAAGTAAATTCATTTGCTATGTATTAAAGTTCTCCAAAAAAGCTGGTAGGAAGGTTATTAGAAGTTATTGAAGGTTATTAGAAGTTATTAAAGGTTATTACCAAACGAAGTAATGAACCAAATATAATGATCTAATGAACTAAAAATTAATCTAATGAACTTACTTTCAGCCTAGTCTGCAATTTTAAGGGAAACGGCTTTTTTATTCAATGAACCATTCGTAATGGACTGAATAACAGCTTTATTTGCCCTATTTGATGACTAAATGTGTTTATATTTAAAATTCTGTATAGTTCTATTCTCCAAAATAACCACTTCAGTTTGTGGTTAGTTCTCTCTTTATTATTAAAACAAGACAATTTGGATGAGTCAATCCCCCACGTCTTGCAAAAAATTTTTACAAAATTACTATTTCTTAGCCGTATTCTTACAAAAAATACCAATTACTTCGCTTTTTTCACTTCAAAATTTGCTAAAGTAATTTTTCATAATCGGCTAACCAATCCTTTACCTTTGTTTTCAATAAGCCCTTTTCTAATAGTAAAATCGAAAACATAGCTGTCATTCCTCCACAAAGGACATCAATAATATAGTGGTGGTTGGTATAAACTGCCGCAAACCATATACCCAATAAGATAAAAACAAAGAAAACAGAGGCAATAACCAATCGCTTTTTTATACCATAATAAACTAACAATACAGGAAATGCAGAGTGTAAAGATGGAATGGCTGCGAAGACATTACCATTCTTTTCATACATATCCTTAAAAGTATTCACACCAAAAAACTCGTCAAATCGAAGTAATCGTGCAGCACTTCCAGGTGTTCCTTCAATAAATTCAAAACCGAACTTTTCGACGTACCAAGGAGGTGCAGCAGGATAAATATAGTAAATAATCAAACCAACGATATTTATCAGCAAAAAAGCAGCTGTAAATCTAGCCATAGTCGATTTGTCTGTAAAAAATAAATACATGACAAACATCATGGGCAATGGAACCCAGCACAAATAGAAAGAAGGTGCTAAAACATCTAAAAATTGATTAGAATTAGCCTTCGCATATTCATTTGGAGTTAGCAATCCTTCTGGTGTTTGGATGCCAAAAATGGACTTTTCCAAATTGTATAAATGCTCGATATTGACTTCATTGACCATGTAATTGGGGTAAACTCTAAGTGAGTCGTAGATCAACCAATAGATAATGAAGAACAAGAAAGTCCAAAATATTTTCCTAGAAATAGGCAAAGCAAAATATGCCAACAAGGACGCCAAACATAAGTGCAAATGATCAGGACGCCATCCAATAAAGAAATAGGCCAAACTGAGATAGGCAACACTTAGAATTGTAGCTACTAATACATTTTTAGTAGTAAATCGTTGAAATGTATTATTATTTATAAAGTCTGTGGTCAATGATGTACGTTTTCTTTTATCCTGTAAAGCGTCTGATTAATAGATGCTCATTTTGAAGGGGGACCCCTGTCTTGAAGGGAGATTTGTTGAAAGATATGTGAGTGGATTAACCCGCACGACCCCGCAGCGGGCAGGTTCGTTGGAGAGTTTAACTGTTTGGCTTTCGGGGAGTTCCTAAAACCTTGGAGGTTCCTAAAACCTCCAAGGTTTGGATAATTATACTGCGTGCTGTTGAGTATCTTTTTGCTCCTTACTATTCTTAAAATCAGAACCGACAATTACATCCCAAATTGGAGAGCTAACCCCATATCCAGCATCAGGATTTTTAAAATGATGCTTTAAATGATGTGTCTTTAATGCCATCCAAATCTTCCCTTTCATAGGTGCATGATGAATCGCATAATGCAACATATCGTAGAATAAATACCCTGCTAAAAATCCTGCAAAAAAAGCAAAAAATCCATCATGAATAACTACATTTCTAAACAGGAAATAAAAAGCTGATGCTAAGGGTATACTCACTGCTGGTGGCATTACCAAACGCTTAGAGTCATTAGGGTAGTCATGGTGAACCCCATGAAAAACGAAGTGCATACGCTTACCGATCTTACCCGGTGGTTCGTAGTGAAAAAGCCATCGGTGCAGCACATATTCTGTTACTGTCCAGACACCTAAACCTCCTAAAAACCATAAGGTAATTTGTGCTAAACCAATACTCGGACTAGTAAAAGCTAAGTACATCAAATAGCCAATTGCTGGTAAAAAGATAAAAAGCGGTATAGACCAATGTACTTTAGAGAACATTTCAAAGAAACTGCTCTTAAACATTCGTACACTCTCGTCTTTATTCGATACGTATAATTTTTTCATAATGCTGATTCCAAATTGCTCGTATCCAAATTTTACCTCTGTAGCATGCTAGAACTACGAGGCTTTTCCCCCTCTGGAGGGGGCTAGGGGGAGGATAAAATAGTAAATAGACTGGTCAATTTCCTCCCCCCAACCCCCTCCAGAGGGGGAGAAATATCATTTAAAAAGATTCAACTTATTTGAATCGCTCATTTATTGTAAAACAACTACTTAAGTTGTAGGCACTTTTATCCTTGCTGCCGCTCCATCAACACCTTTCGACTAAAATTCAATCGACGAATAGCTGTAACGTTTGCCATGACTGCCATAATAGCCAATGGCAAAGTAAAAAAGGTAATTGTTTCAAAAACAGGAATGGGGGACCAATCGGTAATGAATTGATAATCACCACCATAAGTCGCTGAGAAAAATCCACAAAGCATGGCAGAAATTCCAATTAACAAGATTCTTTCTGGACGTTGCATGATTCCTACACTACACTCTACACCTAATCCTTCTGCCCTTGCTCTAGTATAGCTGACCATGACAGATCCGATCATCGCCACAAAAGCAAAAATGGAACTTAGGAAATAATCATGTGAAACGAGGTACCAGATAATGCCCAAAAACATGACCATTTCGCTATATCGATCAATCACTGAGTCAAAAAGCGCACCGAAAGGATTCGCCATGTTGCCTAGTCTGGCTAGTCTTCCATCAATCATGTCAAATAGTCCTGCGAATAAAATCACAAAACCTGCCCAACCTACATAAGAGTGGTCGGTTCGATCCCCTTCTTCTGCTCCGATGATTAAAATGATGGTCGCCACGAAATTTAAAATCAAACCAAACATGGTAATCATATTTGGGGTGATGCCCAATTTAATCAGGATGGAAATCAACGGGTTGATCCCTTTATAAACTAATTGCTGACCTTTATCTTTTAACGACATAGTAGTTTTCTTGAAGACACAAAATTAAGCTATTGTGGGGAATTACTTACTATATGTTGGGATAATATTGCTGGTTCCTAGTTGCTGGTTGCTAGTTACTGGTTGTTAATTACTAGTTACTGGTTCATATAACCTGTAACCAGTAACTAGCAACTAGCAACTAGAACTCTACATAAACCCTAGCTCGGAGACCTAGACCATCTACGCCAAACATTCTTGGCAAATTTGGATTGTCTAAATAAGTAAAACGCTTAACAAGATCAATTCTTAGTACCTTAAAGATGTTTAAAATACCTACACTTCCTTCAATATAAGGTTTGTCTTCCAATGTAAAAGTTTCTTTTAATGGTTCGCCATTTTCGTCTAATATAACCTCCCCATTGTCATCAATTTGATTGGTAAATTGAATCAAACCAGGGTTTTTATTAGGATTGTTTGCATCCGTCAAGCCCCCGTAAATCATTTTAAAAGTCATTACTTCTCTAAGTTTTAATTTTTTAAACAGTGGTATTCTATTGAAAAAGAATCCATTGAAGTAATGTCGTAGATTTACCTTGATATATTCATCACTCGCAAACTCTAAGAAATTCATCATATTAAATGACCGAATTTGATATAAGTAGGATTGATTCGCTCTTGGAATATGTAAGATGGTATATGGTAAATTCTTTCCGTATATTTTCCCAATTTCAAAATCTACATTGGTAAATCCAAAGAAGGATAAGTAGAATTTTTTGAATGCTCCAAAACGTAGTTGGTGATAAGAATATTCACTACCAAAAACACCTTTGGGCGCTCCATAATAAGAAAATTGGAAAATAGGGTGTTTATTAAAAATAGGGTATCGATTGATTTTTCCTTGGAAATAATCTGCATTGGGTGCCCAACGGAAATTAAAACCAAACTCTGTCGTTCTAATAGCCTCTAAATTATCAGGCTCTCCATTTGCTCCTGTAAAATCAAAAGTTAATCGACCGATAGGTAATTGTTTTAAACGTTCGACCGTAGCGTGGAAAGTTAAATTACTTCGAGTTTCTTTATAATAATCCAGACGAGTAGCTGTGTAAAGCAACATTCTATCTGCAATACCCCGCCGTCCAATCGCTAAAAAGACATTATCTTCACTAATAAAATCAACTTTTAGACCAGGAAATTTGGTTTCCCTTGTAAATCCAGCCTCAATAAAGTGTTTGGGGTTATCCTCTGAGTTTTCATTGAAGGACCAGAGGGCTTTGAAGGCACCTTTGAATTCTTTGTCCCTAAAACCATAGGCGACGTAGGCATCAAGTGCTAGTTTTGGGTGGAAATTAATATTTGTTCGACCTCCAAATCTTGCTCTAAAACCTTCTACCGCATTTCCACCATAAAAAGAATTGATAGGGCCAATATCGAATTTTCCGACGGGCGTATATCCAGTTGCCAAAAAGGAAACGATATTCAACGCACGTTTGAAAGCTGGAACTTGTTTTAGAGTATCAATCATGTGATATACTCCTTCCTCCTTTTCCGATAATGCCATGGGTCTATTGGCTTGCCAGTAATCATCAGTTGTTTTCCTCGCCCCCTTTTTCTCTATTACAAACTCTGGAACGTCATAGATTTCATCGGCGACGGGTTGATTGAACTTGTGATTGTAATAGGTGGCGGTTCGTTTACCAAAGGCACCGATTCCCTTTTTGGTGAGGTTATAATCGACAATTATTTTTTCTTTGCCAACGATGTATTTTCCATCTGGGCCTTCTTCGAATTCTTGTTCGATCAATAGATCTTGCACAAAATTTAAGTTGATATCATCTACTACGCCCATGCTCACTTTCAATAGTTGATAGGTAGAATCCAGCGCAATGTATAGATTTCCATTAAACCCAAAATTTCCTTTTACCTTAGGAATAAACGCCATGTCGATGGCTTTTTTACCTTGATATTCAATCGTATCAATAATATAAAAACGGTAAAAATCGAGCGCAATAGGGGAGAGTGGCATCGTAAATTCATTCCCCATCAGAATAGTTTTGCCACCATAAATATCTACATCGTCGTAGAGGTAGTCCATCAAAGTGGTCACTGATTCTTCGTCGAGGTGATTTTCTAATTTAGTGGCTTTGATCGCATTTCTGTATTCTCTTTTTTTGTCTTTTTCTTTGCTGTAATAAACGGTTGCATCAATTTCTTGTAAAAATATAGGCAAATAAGGCTTACCATTTACTTCTGAAGTATCGACAAAATCAAAGATAAATTGGAATTTTTTAAAAGCTTTTCGAGCCCTAAATTTATCCGTAATATTATTGATGTCTAGCTCTACTTTTTCATACTTATCATATTCATAATGATCGTATCGCTCTAAGCTATTTTCTTGCTTTTGATCAATTACCTTCCGCATTAAATCTACTGCAGGATTGTTTTTCTTTTTGTATCTCTTTTTCTTAGCCTTAACAACTACATCCGTATCGAAAGTAATCGCCTCGGAGGCTAATTCTACATCAATGACTTGACGTTCGCCCAACTTTACAGCAACTGTGGAAGTCGTATATCCAATGAAAGATATTTCTAAGGATTCGTTACCAAATTGGGTGGAAAGCTCAAATTTTCCATCAAAATCGGTCGTTGTTCCAATACTAGTCCCTGGAAAAGCGACCGCAACAAAGGGCAGTGGTTCTTTGGTCTCTTTGTCGATAACTGTTCCTCTAATCCGAGTTAGTTTATCACTTGTTTGTGCCAATAAATCAGGAGTAGAAAATAAGCCTAAGAAAACCATTAAAATGGCTAGGCATTTAGGTAAATGAAGTTGCATCTTTTGAGGTTGAAGGTGTGTGTAGTTGCTCTTAACAGTTGAGTGAAAATTAGAAGGTAAAATTACTTCTTTTTCTAATTTAGGTATAGTCATTAAACAGTTTTTAATATATTCGCTCAGGCTATGAATACCCTATTTTTAGTGTTTCGTACTATTGAAACGTCAGAAAAGGGTGCAAAATTATGATTTCTTCAGAAGAAAATCATTACTAATAAGACTGAGAAAAAGGAATAAAGTAACCTCAGTTTAGCATGTTTGGTTACTTTCAGTTTGTCATATATTTTCCTTTGAATTAGATGCTTATTGCCAAATATTTGTTGTTTTATAAAGACAAAAAAGGATCTAAACGAATAGATTTTATTTATTAATGAGATAAATGTCCAATTGGTTCACCTACATAAAAATTAGTTGCAAAATATTTTTACACGTTACTTAGTAGGATAAAACTAGGTGCCAAGATTCTTGAGTCCATTTCTCTTATCAATACTCAAGACTACGAAAGTGTAGATTTCCCCTATCCGAAAACGAGAATTTTTTTAATCCTTTTAGGAGGAACAAGCAAGAAACCCAAGAAAAAATAGGACATTTTAAAAAAAAATATTACATTTGTATTATAATAATATAAACTTACCTCCAACTCCCATTTTATTATTCCCCCATTTTCCCCCTTTATTATTGAACGAAGCTATCGTAAGCTAATGTATTAAGGTATAGACTATATTGCAACTCACCTTATAATTAGTTTTAACAACATTTCTTTCAATAAAAGAAGTCGCGGTTATCTTTGATGAAGTCATTCCTAAGGCTTTTGTTAATGGTTGCCCACTTCACAAAAAACAAAAACTAAGAAAAGTAACATGGATTTTCCAGTCAGTTAACAGCGCTTTGTAAACAAGGTTTATGCATTTATTTTTGAGATAAACCACGAAGTGGTTGAAAACGAATAGCCCCGAATGAAATTCGGGGGGAGACAGATAAAATCCATACCCCTACAACCACGAAGTGGTTGAATATGAACTCGGTAAGTTGGGGTTGTGTAGAAAGTCAAAATATGTAAAATATTAGAATATTTTACATATTTAAAATCATAATAATCAACGATAAATATTTTATTAAAAATAATAATTTATTGATAAAATCGACTTTTTACACAACCCCTCGAACGCCCTATTTATTCATTTCCCCCGATTTCATCGGGGGCTATTCGTATTGAATTCTCTTCGGAATTCATATTTGGAATTTATGGGGTGTCGGTAGACTTTCAAAGTATCTGAGAGGTAATTAGCACGAAAATGTATCAGATAGGAGGCGACTATAATGAAAGGATGAAATGCCCGAGACTAAATCAAAGCTTTTTGGCTATAATAACTCGTCGTACAGAAAACACCGTACTCCTCCCCTCCTCGCTCCAATAATCGACTAACTGCATTTCCATCCAATTTTGAGGTGACTAAAAACTGAGGAATGCCCAATGCTTTTTGTTGTCTAAGCGCATATTGGATGAGTGCATAGGTCAATTTAAAGGTGCGATATTTAGGGTCAATAAATAAGGAAGTCCATTCATTTAACTCCTTATTTATACGGTGAGATACAATCCAACCTATTATTTCTTGCTCTTTTTTTAATAAAAAACTACTCTTTTTGTCAATAGAATTTTGTTCTACAAATGGATTTAAGGTAGAATCAAACCATTGCTTATTTCTTTGATTTTGCTGAATAAATTCTATATCAGATTTTTTTAACTGAGTAAAAGAATAAATAGAAAATTCATCTAATATTTGACTCGATTTTGAAAAATAATTTAATGCTTTTGACACTTCGTCTTTAGCTATAATCAACTGAGGTTTGGGTGTTTCCCACTGTTGAACCTTCAATATTTTTTGGATAAAACTTACTGATTTCCAGTGACTTCTATACATACCTTCAATTTTCAAACCACCTCTTTTTCGACTATGCGCTTCTATTTCTTTTAATAAATTTAAACCAATGCCTTGTCGTTGAAATTGAGGATGTACTAAAAAAGAATGGATACGATAAATGGTTTGACTCGATTCTGAGGTGGCTAAAATTAGTCCTACGGGTTTGCGGTTGTGTGTAGCTAATACGCCTATAAAAGGCTTTTCTATTCTAGTGCGTTGTTTGGACAAATCTGGAAAGAGGAATTGAGGCATGTTTTGGACTAACCAATCTATGGTAATGGTATCGCTGAATTGGTAGGAGATCTTCAATATTAGGGTGATTTGTATATGGAACTGAATTAGACGCTGAATTACCACATAGACACATAGTAAAAACACATAGGTCACATAGTTTGCTTTGTTAGATGTTGACCGAGCAGTAGCATTTTTTCTAAGCCCGCCCGCCTGAACATTCGGGCAGGCTAGACTTTGACGAACCTCTATTTTTATAACCTTTTGAGTGTTTTAAAAATTCGCTAAACATTTCACAAAGATAAAATTTTTCTTTTGAATCTCCTTTGTATAACAACCTCATAAGAATTTATAAAAAACGAAATTTGACAACAATCTAGCTTGGTTCAAAATCTAGTTTAGCAAAATGCTATCGCTCGAAATTGTCAAAACTAACGCTCGAAAACTATGTGTACTATGTGAAAAAACTATGTGTCTATGTGGTAATCAGCGGGTAGTTCTGAATTTCAATTCCATATATTCTTTGTGGTTCAAAAAACTGAATTGCATAAAGATAACGGTAAAATTCAAAAAGAGAGTAAAGAAAATTTCAAAAAATATTCGCCCTTACAAACAATTCATAATCAGCAACTTAAAAAACAAAAGCCAACCTAACGACATACTTTCTAAAAAATAAACATGGGGGATTGCAGGGGTTCTACTGTCTCGTAATCGTATTCAAAAAAATACACAAACTCAGTTGGCCGACTAAGTTTTGCACATTTTCAATTAATTGACAAAAATCTATTTTAAGTCATTAAGCCTTGATTTTTGTCCTACTTAAATCACCAAAACAGTTCAAAATTTATGACGAATTTAAGAAATTTCATTGGTTTATTTTTAGTTTCCTTACTATGCTTTACCGCTTGTAAAAAAGACAATGTAACTCCTCAAACGGCTGACTCCCAAACTCCCGAAACGATTAATTCACCCACCATAGACCTAGCTACTCAAACACGGGCTATGGCGGCTGTAGCCTCTATGGCCAATGCTCGAAACGGCAACAATTTAGATACGCTAGAGAACGATTGTGGTTGCTATGACCTTTTCGATGGCATTGATTTGGATGCACCACATGCTGAAGTAGAAGCTGCAATCGAGGCAGCACTAGAAAATTTAACAGAAGCAGAAATTATCCGATTATTTGAGCCCGTCTGTACCGATGATGGGGAAATATATGAAAGTGCTTGTATAGCTGACTGCGAAGGTATCACCAACTATCACGTTTGTTCGAAAGAAGAATTAGAAGACTATTTCTTTGGCGATTTCGATTGTGAAGACTTAGATAACCTAACTTTTCCAGCAGAAATCGAATTACCAGACGGCACGACGATAACTGTCAATAGTGAAGAAGAATTATTCGATTTGATTGAGAAATGGTATGAAGAAAATGATGACTTTGATTACGAAGGCGAGTGGGAAGATGTAGATTATGACGAGGATTATGAGGAATGTTTTACGATTGTTTACCCAATTAGTGTGCAGTTTCCTGATGGCGAAATCATCATTTATGATTCTGAGGAGGCGCTTTATACGGGCATTGACGCTTGGTACGATCTGAACCCTGATACTGAAAATGACCCCGCACCAGTCTACCCGTTTGATGTAATTTTAGCGGATAGTACAACCCAGACTGTGAGCAGCGAAACAGATGAAGAAGCACTTTGGGAAGCCTGCTATGGTGACCTAGATTTTGATATTTGCTTTGATATTAATTTCCCCATTAATTTAGTTTATCCCGACGGTTCTACCTTAGCAGTTGGTAGCTATGACGAATTAGAAGAGGCGGTAGATGTCTATTATGAGGCAAACAAAGATTCGGAAGAAGATGTAGATGTACAGTATCCAGTAGACATCACTTTAACGGATGGAACGGTGCAAACGCTTGAAAATGAGGATGCTTTAGATGCAGCATTGGAGGCTTGCTTTGATGATACTGATTTTGGGAAAATTGCTAATAAAAGTCGTCATTCTGCGCTTTCTGCCAAGCGTGTGGCGAAAGGGCGAGTTTTGAGTGGTTCTATTGATTAGGATGCCCTTTCTAGTCCTTCCAGCACTGCCAAGTCTTTCCAGCACTGCAGTGCTGGAAAGACTCCATTTGGAAACCTCTATTTAACAACAATCTAAATACGTTATAAAAGTTTTCCAATTATTAGAGCAGTAGTTTTCAAGTAGGGAAACTATTGCTCTTTTATTTACTATTTAACCCCATTCATCTTTAGCTGTCTAAACTCCTTAGGCCCAACCCCTTCATTTCGTTTAAAAAACTTAGAAAAGTGCCCTGCCTCTTTATAACCCAATTCTTTGGCAATTTCGTCGGCAGTCTTTTCAGAATAGAGCAATAGCCGTTTTGCCTCCAACAAAATTCGCTCATTGATGACCATCAAAGGCGATTTTTTATTATATTTTTTAAATAAATTGGAAAGCGTTTTAGGAGATTTAAATAATAAGGCGGCATAATCTCCGACTTGATGTTTTGTTCGATAATGCTTTTCGACCAAGAGGTTAAATTGTCTAACAATATCAAATTGGATATTCGAAATACCCTCCTCTGCAACCTCTTTTTTTACCATTCTAGTGGACATGATTAGTAGCCGCTTTAACAAAGTTCGTAGCATTTCTCCTTGTACTTTGTCTTTGACCTTAAATTCCTCCTTGAAGAAATAAAGCATCATTTCGAAGTGTTTCAGTTCCTTTTCGCAGAGTTTAACGACTTGTGGTTCAGAAGATCCAAAAAATAGAAACCCATTACAAGAAACATGTTCATCGTGGGTCTGAATACAAAAAAACTCTTTATTAAAAACATAAGAAATTAGCCCTTCTGTCCCTAATTCGATCTCAATAACATTTAATGGTGTGCAGAATACCACCTGATCTTTTTCTAATTGTAATTGATACCCATCCACTTTTATGGTCGCACTAATATTTCTACACCACAGTATTTTATATAGCCCACCGTCCTTTAATAATCCAAGGGAAGGATGACAACTGAAATCCGTTAAGACAAAAAAATCATCATCTTTAAAGCTTGTATATTCTAATTTCATTGTTTTGAACAGTAGTTTATAGATATGAAGAACTAGTAAAGTTAAGTCTTCCTATATATCTCTCAAAAACAGATTTAGTTCAATAGGAGTGCTAGACATTTATAAGTATTGTCCGAGACTAAACGAATTCGATAAGATTAGTAAACTTTTATCCAGAAATCACTACTTTTTTCTCCAAACTCCCCTTCATTTTGATAGAAAGGAAGAATGTACCATTAGTCGGGAAAGATGTACCATTTTTCAACAGGATATCTCCTCTAACTTTGCGGTATAATTTAATTAATAAAACTTTTAAAATTAATATCGTGAAGAATAGCATCTTTAATTTAGTGGCTCTTGTAGCCTTGTTTTTTTCTACCAGCCAAATTAACGCACAGGTAGAACAAGTAAAATTAACTCAAAACCCAGGCGTTTTTACTACTGAAAATTTAACTTTAGCGTCAGGCGATTATCAATTCGAAATCGCTAATGATGGTGTTGACCACGAAGTTGGTTTTGTACTAGTACCAAAAGGTAAGTATGAGGCAACTGACCACATCAAAGCAGCTTATGTAAAAGCACCTGTTAAGACTGGAAAAAGCTCATTAACAAGTGTGGTTAACTTGCCAGCAGGTGAATACGAATACTTCTGCCCATTGAATCCAACACCTAAGTACTCATTGACGGTTGCTGACAAAGTAGAAAATGTGAAATTGACTCAGACGCCAGGCGTTTTTACAGACAAAAATTTAACTTTAGCAGCAGGAACCTACCAATTTGAAATTGCTAATGACGGTGTAGATCATGAAGTTGGTTTTGTACTCGTACCAAAAGGTAAGTATGCTCCTGAAAATCACATTAAGGCGGCTTATGTGAAAGCTCCTGTTAAAACTGGAACAAGTTCTATGACGAATGTAGTGAATTTAGCAGCGGGTGAATATGAATACTTCTGCCCACTTAATCCTACGCCTAAATACTCTTTAACTGTAAAGTAAATTTTCCTTTTATATACCCCCAATATTTAGATAGGCTGCATTGATACTTCCTCAATGCAGCCTTTTTTGTACATAAATAGCACAACTCTCAAAATTCGAGCAATTCTCCTTGTCTATGGATTATTACTTTCCAGTTCGATAAATCACCTTTCCTCCTCCAAACACATTGGTACTTAAAAGGCTTTTGGGATGTACTTTGCAAGTACCAGTTCCTTCTATTCTTACGGAGCAATCTACCACCTTAAAATCAGATAAATCTACCATACCGACTCCTGTATTTTTAACATAAACTTTTTGCGCTGCTCCTGTCAATTTTATCATCCCCGAACTAGATAAATTCACCATTAATTCATTGGTATTGTAAAATTCACCTGTACCTGTTATCTGTCCGCCACTACTCAGTTTTATCGCTTTTAAAGCTGGTAAAGTGATATAAATGGATAAGTATTTGTGCTTTTTGACCGACTTTGGCAAAGCAATAATCCATTCCCCATCTACTACTTTGGTATTGATTTGAGCTAAAATTGATGGTTGGCCTTTGACTATTACCTCCTGCTTATTCCCTGGTTTAAGGTATACATTGGCTTTCGTAATTTGCAAATCAAATGCATCAAAATTTGCCAACTCCAATTGTTTTCCGACACTCCTTTTCTCGATAATCAACTGATTATCAATACCATTCTGTGCATTCATCAAAAATATACAACTTAAAATAAATAAGCTACTAAATATTACTTTTTTCATCATGATGGTTTTTTAATTATTTTTACAGCATTGCATACAGTGCTATTTAAGTTCACCCCCTTCGAAATTTGGTATAATGGTTAATAAAGAAGTCAACACATCTAATCCGTGTTAAAATAAATTCCGTGTTAAAAATGTCAACATCTATTTCTGTGTGGAAATCAAACTAGCACGACTGCACATGCAGGCGGGTCCGTGTGGCAAACTGTCAACGTCTAAATCTGTACATTTATCTATCCGTGGGGAAATGTCAACATCTAATTGGGTGTTATCCACCTATTTATGTTCCAAACATTACCTAAATCCTATTCTTCAATTGAACAGAACTCAGTCGATAAAATATAGAAACTCGTAGATTGTTTAAATTCCTTTGTTTAAAAATAGGTAATTTTAACTAGAATACACAAAATCGCTTTATGAAAAATAATCTCTTTCTTAGAATTCTCTTGATGCTCGCCGTTTACTTTGGTCTAACCTATTACGGGGGTCCAATTGGAGATAAATTGCTCTACCCTATTCGAATGCTCGTTACCTTTCTGCACGAATTTGGACATGCCTTCGGTGCGCTCATCACGGGAGGAAGTGTGGCTAACTTAGAGATTCGCCCCGATGGTAGTGG
>CALDTJ010000399.1 GCA_937924145.1 uncultured Saprospiraceae bacterium | reverse complement strand
TTCGTATCTGATTTTCTTATTGACACTTTAAAAACACATCATTTTCAAGTAGTCGCGACTAAAGTAGCCAAGGAATTAATAACGGATGAAACCTTAAATTGGATAAGCGAAGCAGATGCGGTAACTGCATTAAAGAATGATCCAACAATGCGCTTATACGCCAATTCGGAAAATGCCTTGGCGTGGGTCGAACAACATCTTGGCAACAGTCAATTATCTCAGCAAATCAAAGTTTTAAAAGATAAGGTAAAATTTAGGGAGCTTACGCAAAACTTATTTCCTGCATTTCAATTCCAAAAATTAACCTTAGCGGAAGTTCATCAATTATCAGTAGAAGATCTGCCTTTTCCATTTGTTATCAAACCTGCCGTTGGCTTTTTTAGTATAGGGGTTCATATTGTAAAAAATAGGGAAGATTGGATCATTGCCAAAAATGAATTGCAAGCCGAAAAACTCAAAAGCATTTTTCCAAAAAGCGTTTTAAATACTAGCAATTTCATTATTGAAGCGTTCATCGAAGGGGAAGAATATGCGATAGATTATTATTATGACCATAATGGAGAAGTCGTAATATTGAATGTTTTGCACCATCTTTTCTCCTCTGGAACCGATACTAGTGATCGAGTCTATTCCACTTCCAAAGTAATTATTGAAAAACATAGCGATGACCTTAAAAATCTTTTAGGCAAAATTGGGCAACAATTGAATTTGAAAAATTTCCCTGCTCATGCCGAAGTCAGAATCAGTGATACGGGAAAAATTGTGCCTATTGAGATTAATCCTTTACGTTTTGGTGGGTGGTGTACGACGGGTGATTTATTAGGACTCACCTTAGGTTTTAATGCTTATCAATGCTTTTTTGACAACAATCAACCAAATTGGTCCACTATATTTAAAGGCAAAGAAGATAAAAAATACAGTATTGTGATTTTAAATAATAGTTCGGGCATTGAGCCAGCTAATATTTCAGCTTTTGATTATGCAGCCCTTGCCAATGATTTTGAAAATCCAGTGGTCATAAGAAAATTAGACATTCATAAATTTCCTGTATTTGGCTTTCTATTTACAGAAACTAGCCCTGAAAATGAACACGAATTAACGTCGATTCTTACTTCTAATTTGAAGAAATATTTGAGTTGATTTTTTCTACTATAATTGTTTAGATAGTTTTTTTTCACACAACGGCACAACGATTCTAATTATTAAATTCTGTTTCGTTGTGTCGTTGAGGCGTAGTGTGAAATATTACGATAAATGTCTACATAGTTAAAAAGATTTGTCTACCTTCATTGAATCAACATTTCTATTTGGCACTACGGTAAAAAGTAGGGGTATTGTTTTTTCTGGCGTAAAGAAGGAGGTGCTTACAAAGCACCGCCTTCTGTGGTGCTTGCAGAAAGCGGTGCTTTGTAAGCACCTCTTTCTTTCAACTTGGTACAGGGAACGCCCGTACAAATTGTTTATTCTACTAAAAGATACTCATAGTTTTCACCGTATTGCCCTCTATTTTCAAAATTAGCACTAAAAATTCAAGCTATTATTCTATGCCTATTCCCACCCTTCTGCAAAAAATAACGGACCAAGGTCTTTGGCAAAAAGAAATCACCTTAAATAGAAACGAATACCTCTCTCAAGCGGGGAAAACGGATACCAATATCTACCTTGTCCTCAGTGGGACCATCAGAATTTATATAGTCGATGAACTAGAAGAACAAGTCATCCGCTTTGGTTATCAAAATAATCTTATTGCTGCCTTGGACTCCTTTTTAACTGAAAAACCAAGCGACTTTTATATTCAAGCCATCAAAAAGACGACCTTAAAAGCGATTTCTAAAAAACAATTCATGGAGTTCATCGCCTCTTCTGCTGATAATTTGGAGACTTGGCTGCTGATTTTAGAAAGTTTTGTTTTACAACAAATGGAACGAGAACGAGATCTTTTGACGACTTCACCTGTAGAGCGATACAATCGAGTTTTAAAGCGTAGTCCTCAACTATTTCAAGAAATCCCTAGCAAACATATTGCCTCTTATCTGCGAATGACACCTGAGACGCTTTCTCGAATTAAGAAAGCCTGAAAATTCAAAATCTAAAATTGAAAATTTCAAATCTAAAAGTAGATTTCGACTGTAACGAACTTTCCGAAAAGTAATAGCTATTTTTAAATTTTACCTTTATCATTTTAAACCAGCCCGCATAGCAGTCTGGCAGGTTTTAGATTAAAAAACAACTCAACGAGTAAGGGTAATTCTATTTTTTCAGCATCTTCTATCTGACTACCCATTTTTAGAAAAAATCTTTAAATCTAATCATTATGAAAAAATTGCATCGTGGAATGCTACTGGCTATGCTATGCCTAAGCGTTTGTTTTTCCAATTGCTACCAAACTCAAAGAGCCTTTGATGGTGTCTTAACGCCTAATTGCAAACAGTTTTCTATCGGTTCTATCTGTTTCCATAACCCATCGGGAAAAACGGCAAAAGTTGAGATAGAAAACACAAAAATAGAAGTATTGGCATTCTCTACCCTATGCATGGATATGTACGAAGGATCTTACGAATACAAGGTCAAAAATTCGGAAAATAAGTGGAAGGCGGAAGTTGGAATTCGGTCTTGTAGAGAGGAAAAAGTCGAGTTGAAGAAATGTGAATATTGTTAATTGCAAAAAAAACTTGTAAAAATGTGATTCTTTATTCGGGTTGCGAGTTGCGAGTTTTGTACGTTAACTCGGCAACCCGCAACCCACAACACGCAACTCGCAACCCGCAACCCGCAACTCGCAACCCGCAACCCGCATTATTTCAAAGATCCTAAACCTGTCTTGGTCTCCTCAACACCTTTCATCTCTTCTACCATTTGGGCAGGTTTTTTGAACCCTGGAGATACTTTAAGCGAGTTTAAATCTTCATCCAAATAAACAATCGTCGGGTAAGCAGCTCGACCATTTAGGAGGAAATAAGCTAAAGTATTAATCCCTCTTCTACCTGCATTGACAAATTTATATTCTTTGCCTTTGAAGGTGATATTTTCTTTCTGTTCCCCATCAAATTTGACTGCGTAGAAGTGTTCGTTCATATAGTCAATCACTTTTTGATCGGTGAAGGTTTCTTTATCCATCACTTTA
>CALDTJ010000398.1 GCA_937924145.1 uncultured Saprospiraceae bacterium | reverse complement strand
TTGATTTAGGCTTGATTCGAAACGATAATTTGATGGCAAATGATATCAATATTTATATCAATGATCCATTACAATTAGGAGAAACGCAGCGAAATAATGAAGATATTGAATTTGCCAACAACCTAGATTCCTTATCCAGATATACTTACTTCGCTGGTGAAAATGAAGTAGGTACAGAAATGTTCGAATACGAAATTTGTAATAAAGAATGTCCTGATTTATGTTCGACGGCTATGGTCTTAATCAAGATTGGTGAAGATGTCGAATGCGAGGCGCCAGAACTGGTAACACCGAATAACGACGGCTTTAATGATAGCTTTATTATCCCATGTTTGGCAAATCATCCAGGCAGTTCTATTACCATCTTTAACCGTTGGGGAGATGAAGTCTACCGCAGTGATAATTACCAAAATGATTGGGAAGGTACTTACAATGGTGAGTTATTGCCAACTGGTACTTACTATTATTTATTGGAAGTGAATGATGCGGCGGGGACGACGCTGGATGGGTACTTGTTTCTTCAAAGGTAATAAGGTGATAAGGTAATGAGGTAATGAGGTAAAAACGCCTCACTACCTTATAACCTCATAGCCTTATAACCTCATAACCTTAAAATTATGAGAAATCTATTTACAATTTTAGCACTACTACTATTGGCCTTTTCGGCAACTGCCCAACAAGACGCCCAATACACCCAATTTATGTTTAATAAAATTGCTTTCAATCCTGCTTATGCGGGGAGTCATAAAGCACCCTGTCTGTCAGGTATTTATCGGACACAATGGGTCAACTTAGAAGGCGCACCTGTTAGCCAGAATATCAATTTCCACATGCCTATTTTTAATAATAGAGTAGGCATTGGCGTCAGTATTCACCATGATAAAATTGGGCCAACCAATACTTGGAATTATGCGATGCAGTATGCTTATCGAGTGAAAATAGGAGGAGGAGATTTGTCTTTTGGCGTACAAGGTCAAATTCGAGATTATCAAGTGGATTGGCAAGGGGTGACAGCAGTACATTCGGGCGATGCCCTTTATGGATTTCGAGAAGATACTAAGCTGATTCCTAATTTTGGTTTTGGTGTTTATTACGGACACGAAAATTTTTACGCAGGTGTTTCTATGCCGCATTTACTAAATAATGATTTGACTTTTCAGTATGATGGGAATGTTCAGAATACGGACTATTCTAAAGAGACACGACACTTTTTCGGGATGGCAGGGTTGATTTTACCAGTCAGTGATGCCATTAAATTAAAACCTGCTGCCTTGGTAAAATATGCCTCAAATGCACCTTTAGATATTGACTTACACGGTGGGGTTATCTTTTATGATAAAATTAATGTCGGTGCGACTTATCGAATTGGTGGTTTTCAAGGCAATGCAGGAGAGTCGATTGATTTTGTTTTACAAATGATTTTTACGGAGCGACTAAAAGTAGGTATCGCTTATGATTATACGCTGTCAGATATACGTAGCTACCAGTCTGGGACTTACGAATTGATGGTGGAATATTGTATGCATTCTAAGCAGCGGGGTAGTACAAATCCTCGGTTTTTTTAATTCATAAAATTCGATAGTTCCAAGTTTTCAGAACCGTTCAATCATCGATATTCCTAGTCTCTAGACTAGGAATCCATATTAAAGTCGTCTCCTGACGACAAATAGTGTAGGCTGTTCAGGAGACCAGCAGATATTGATTTAAGTCTAGAGATTTAAAATATCGGGTCATTTAGTATTGTCGTCGGGAGACGACATGGATATAGATTTCCAGTCTGGAGACTGAAAATATCGAGTGGTAGGGGGAACATAATAAATCATAACTTCAAACAGTCCACGATAGCTATCGGGATTCAGCGTCAAAAAAACATTGTCAAATACTGCAAAATGGATAAGTATATATTTTTCTTACTCTTATTTTTTGTGACGGCAATTCAAGCCTTCGCCCAACAAAAAAAAGCAGAGCAGACTTACAAAGAGTTGGGCTACAAAGCCGCTATTCCTTTAATCGAAAATAAGGAGGATTTATCAACGGAAGATTTGATAAAAATAGCGAATGCCTACCGCTTAAACCATGATGTAGTGAATGCTGAATTATGGTACTCACAAGTCGTGCAAGAAAGTGAAGAGGCGATTCACCTCTTACACTACGCACAAGCATTGCACAGTAACGAAAAATATGATTTAGCGAAAGCATATTATCGAAAATATCAAGTAAAAATGGGAGGAAATGGTCCTGACCAAAGAGGGGCTAACTTGGCAGATGCCATTGAAGATATACAAGACTTTAAACATACCAATATTAAAATCAAAAATGAATCAGCGATTAATACAGGAAAATTAGAATTTAGCCCAGCCTATTATGAAAATGGGATAGTCTTTGTTTCTACTTTAGATCCAAAAAAGCGGAAGAAAAACGGTAAATTGAAAGAAGAAAATGAGGACTTGGATTTGTGGATCAACGATAACTTCATGACCCTTTATTATGCTAATAAAAATGAGGATAACGAATTAGAAAATGTAGAAGTTTTTTCTGGTAATTTGTCTACCAAATACCACGAAGGCCCAGTCACCTTTGATAAATCTGGTGAACGTATTTTCTTTAGCAGAAATCAATATTTAAAAGGGAAAAAGCGGATGGATAAAAAGGGGATCATGAAAATGAATATCTACTCCGCCACCAAATCTGGAAATGACTGGAATAATGTAAAAGAGTTGCCGTGGAATACCCAAGAATACGAAGAAGTACACCCAACTTTAACAGCAGATGGCAATCGCTTGTACTTTGCCTCTAATCGACCAGGCGGTCAAGGTGGTATGGATTTGTATTACTCTGATTTTCAAGGAGGTGAATGGCAAGAACCTATAAACTTGGGTGATAAAATCAATACCGCTGGAAACGAAATTTTCCCTTTCATCCATGAAGATGGAACTTTGTATTATGCCTCTGACGGATGGGGAGGATTTGGCGGCTTGGATATTTTTTCGGCTGAACAAACGGAAGAAAAAGTCTGGTTAAATCCTATAAATATTGGTACACCTTTTAACTCCCCAAAAGATGATTTTGGTTTCATTTTAAATATGACAGGAACAGAGGGTTATTTGTCCTCTGCTAGAGAAGGAGGTAGTGGGAAAGATGATATTTATAGCTTTAATATGAAAGACAAAAATCAGTTGAATAATCAAAAAATTAAAGCCAAAATTTGTGTCTATGACCAATTGACGGATGAGCGAATTGAAGGAGTAGAAATTTTCATTAAAAAAACAGAAAATGGTACAAATGGAAATTTAGAAGAAGACTTCACTATGCGCTTGGTGGAAACGGAGATTGACAACGAATATTTATTAAAATTAACCAAAGATTTAGACGAATTAGGCCAACAAGATTTACAAAAAATAACTGATAGTAATGGTGCTATCAATGTTGAATTAGATGCTGGTGCGGATTACTTATTCATCGCTAAAAAAGGAGGCTACCAAATTGCTAAATATCCATTACAAACTAAAGCGAAAAATATACAACAGCGAATTGATTTTTGTATGCCTTTAGCCAAAGCAACCTGTATGACCTTACAAGGCAAGGCAGTCAATAGTAAATATGAAAGTCAAATTCCAAATGCTAAAATCACCTTGGTTAATTTATGTACAGGTGAAGAAGAAACAACCATATCTGATGCTAATGGAAACTATACCTTTCCTTGTTTGCCATGCAAATGTGAATTCTTACTAATAGGCGAGAAAAACTATTTTAAAACGGCTAATGCGGAAACGAATACGCTGGGAGATGGTTGCGAAGTGGGTGATGTTGTCACTCAAAATTTAGTATTTACCCTAGGAAAAGATGAATCTGAACCTGAGTTAGCAACCCACAACCCACAACCCGCAACTCGCAACCCGCAACCCGCACAACCAATAGACCTGACAGTAGGCAATACCATAGAATTAAAAAATATCTACTACGATTTTGATAAATACTACATCCGTTCTGGTTCGGCGGAGTCTTTGGATTGGGTGGTGAAATTGATGCGCAAATATCCATCTTTGGTATTAGAATTGACCTCCCATACAGATGCTAGAGGAACGACTAATTATAACAATTGGTTATCTCGAAAGCGTGCAAAATCTGCGGTGAAATACATTACAGATAGAGGGATTTCGCCCTTCCGATTACAAGCGAATGGGTATGGAGAGACACAAATTAGAAACCATTGTGGAGATGAAGTGGATTGTAGTGAAGCAGAACATCAGTATAACCGTCGGACGGAGATCAGAGTATTGGCTTTTGAGCGCAAAGATGTGCAAGTTTATTACTTAGATAATGAGCCAGAAAAGATTGATTATGCGCCGATAAATCGACAAAGGTAGCTCCAAGCTCTGCTTGGTGGCTTTTTAAAAACTTTCAACCAAGCAGAGCTTGGTTCTACGAAATATTTCGAGTCTTTCGCAGCGGTCCGAGTTAATTGAGATCGCTGCTTTTTTATGCCCGAACTTTATCGCTTATGATTTTCTTTTCAGGGAGTTGGGTACTTTTTTTTTGAACTAAATTGTTGACAAATTCAAAGGCTCGTTCTTCCATCCACCATACTTTTTCATTAAAATAGCGAATAAAGGCGCAGTGTCCACCAGTTTCAGGCATTTCTAAAAATAAGTTAGGATTAGACTGGACAGCTTTGATCGGGTAACAATTTTCTGATAGAAAAGAATCATTTTTTGCAGCAATAATTAAAGTAGGAATGGTAATGTTTTTCAAGTGAGGACGACAACTACTTTGCTCCCAGTAGTCTTCTACTGTGTCAAAACCATTAGCAGGTGCGGTGAAATGCGTGTCAAAATAGATGAAATTGCCCGACATAAAAAAGCCTCGATAACTTTTGAGTGCTGCTGGGTATTGTCGTTTTTTGCGGTTGGCTTTCCAATTCAAGGTAAGCATAAACCATTTTACGTAATGCCAATTATACCAACGATTCATTCTTTCTTCGCTTGCTTGCAAATCCATTGGTGCAGAGATGACTATGGTAGATTTGACTTCTTTGGGTAAGTTATTACCTTCTTCTCCTGTGTATTTTAAGGCTAAATTTCCTCCTAAACTGTAACCGATTAAGACAATCTCTTCGTAACCATGTTTTTCTATTGCATGTTCTACGGTTACTTTCACATCTTCACTAGCACCCATGTGATAGCCCTTCAATAGTCGATTAGGTTCTCCACTACAACCTCGATAATTCAAACCTAAAGCATCCCAACCTTGATTGTTAAAATGAGTAATCGCCGAACGGGCGTACATACTATGAGATTTACCCTCTAAACCTGCTAAGACAATAATTAACTTATTACTTCCTTTTTTTGACCAATCTAAATCCAAAAAATCACCATCTGCTAATTCCAAACGCTCCCGTTGAAACTGAACACTAGGAATCCACCGCCTGATTAAGGACGCATAAATCGTGCTGAAATGTGCATTTCTAAAGAGCCATCTTTTGGGTTTGAAATGACTTTGGATGATTGGCAATAGTGTTGGTTTGGTAGAAAGCAAAATTGCTGTTACTCAATAAAGTATAAATAGGCTATTTTGTTT
>CALDTJ010000397.1 GCA_937924145.1 uncultured Saprospiraceae bacterium | reverse complement strand
TAACTTAGATTTCGCTGATTTTCATTTCAGAAAATAACAATTTTAATTTTTCGGATAATCCCGTGTAAATAACTGGCTCAAAGTCCAGTAAATCCATAATTTTCAATTGAGTTTGAGTCAAATTCGTCAATAGAACCTGTGGATGAGGAGTTGACCGTTCAGCTAAAGTTATTATCACAATAGAAATTTCTTTGAACTGCCTTAATAATCGTTTAGCAGTTGGCTTAGGTGTTGACCGCTTAGGATTACCTTCATAAATATTTGCTAATTCCTCATTTTGATCCTTGAGCTTTTTAGCTACTTTAAATTCCATAATACAGCATACTTTCAAGCAAATCATCAATACATTGATTAATGCCTCTGCTCGATTATCTTTTGTCAGAAAAATAGGTACTAATGGAACTACCTTATTACGCAAATCATTAAACCGACTTTCCACTCTATTTTGATACCTGTACTTCCAAACGACTTTTTCAAAATCTAGCTGCTTTTCACTAACTGTAGTTGCATATACCTGCCAACCTTGTAACTTTTTACGAGCAGCAATAGCTGATTCATTTCGTTCAACCGTTATTTGAAAAGTACTCCAGGTTTCCTCTCTTGCAGGTCGTGGTCCATAAGCTCTTATCATTTTGGTATGTTGTTCTTCCTCAATCCCCACTTCTAGCAGCCCTCTTAGTCTCTGTTTAGATAATAGGGTATCTATTTTTTGCCGTAGTTCCTCCTTAGTAGCAGGACATTTTTTACCTTGCTTACTAATCACTAAATCTTGTAATAAAGCTGGCGTTTTTAGTAATTTTTCGTCTAATGCTCTTTGTTGACTATTTGCATAGGCAATAGATAAAACATATACTCGTCGTTCTTCCCAGCAATGTACTTTGCCCAAATCATCCTCGTAACTTACCTCTAATAGTTGTTCAAACCCTTTGGCTATCAACTGTTGCTTTCCTGTTTTATCCTCTTTGTGAACCCGATAAAAACTTTCTTCGTCTTGTGCTGTAATCTCAGTAACTCTTTCTTTTTCAGTTAATTGTCGCTTGGATAATGGACACAAATAGTCATTGTCACTCTGATGAATATAATGTCGATTGGTTATACTTCCCATTTTGCTATCTCCTGTATATAGTTTTCTGCAAAACTGATTATTTGCCGCAAAAGTCTTTTCGCATTCTTCTATAATCGGATGGTATAATACATCATCTGCCGTTGCCCCTCCTACCGTTAAATGAGCTAATGGATAACCAAATCCATTGAGTGCATTATCTACACAGGCTAGCATAACCTTCAACATCCCTAAATTTGGGTTATGGTGTTTACTATAACCATGTTCAAATAGTTGGGATACTTTTACATTTTGATGCCCTTGCATTGGGGCTGCATCTAAACGTATTGTTTTAGCTGCATCTAAGTCATATACTGCAAAGCTCTTGCCTGTTAATTCATTATTGATAGCAACCCAATCTGAATTATCACTTAAATAATCTAGTGTTTTGGCTAAGCGGTCATCTGTAAAATCTTTTTCTGTCAACTCTAGTTGGTCGCTTAGAGCAATTAATAAGTTTTTGTGCTGTTTTACCCAAGATTCTACCGCACTCAACCGATGGTCTGACTCACTTAATAAATAACAGAGCCATACTGTCGTTACATATCCAATGCTAATCCCTGACCAATTACCATGAGGCGTGATTACATTGTCTATGATTTGTTGAACGCCTAATTCTTTTAATTGGGCATACAATAAGGGGATATCGTCTATTCGTAATACTGTCATTTCTAGCTTTTTTTTTGCAAAGAAAACAGTTTTTTCTATTTTTATTTTCTAGTTCTGAAATCAGCGAAATCCAAGAACTAAGTCTTCAATTTCTTGAGTTGAAGTTACTAATTTTCCGTTTACAATAATAGCTGTGCCATCAATACCTATTGCGCTATTCCCTGTAGAAATATTTTCAACTGAAAAATTTGATTTAAATTCCTTTGAAACAATTGAGAAATTTACAAAATCCTCAAAATCTTTTGAATCATTTGTAGCCTCTGATTCTTGATTTTTGAGAAAGTCATTAATAAAACTTCTTGTTATTTTATCAATCATATTTTCGTTTTTTCCTTTTATTGTTTCTTCTTCATGTTAATAAATACTATTGATGTATTTATAACTTCAGAATATGAAAAATAATTACATTCTTATATTCTTTGAACATAAGACCTTGATTACCTATTATTTATATTTCCGTTCCAAAAATAACTAAGTCTACCCGAAATAGCAATTATTTTATATATGAAGATTGAATGTGTACCAATTCATTTCCTTTTCCTCCTAGCATTCCCTACATTTACACCAAACGAATCAATCATGCCAAACCACCAACTTTTCCTGAACGACCTAACCATAAACATCCAAGGAGAAATCCTCTCCGACGACCTAAGCCTAGGACTCTACTCCACCGATGCCAGCGTCTACCAAATCAAACCAATAGTCGTTGTCCTACCAAAAAATGAAGAAGATGTAGTCAAAGCTATTCATATTGCAGCAGACCATAAAGTGAGTATTTTACCAAGAGGGGCAGGCACCAGTTTAGCAGGGCAAACCGTTGGAAAATCCATGATTTTAGATTTTTCTAAATACCTCAATCAGATTTTAGAAATCAATGTGGAAGAACGATGGGTTCGAGTACAACCGGGCATGGCTAGAGATGATTTGAACTCCATTTTAAAGGCTCATGGATTAATTTTTGCGCCTGACCCTGCCACCTCTAGCCGAGCGAATGTCGGTGGAATGATTGGAAATAATTCTTCTGGGACTAAAAGTATTTTATATGGAAAAACGGTGGACCATGTACTCGAATTAAAGACAGTGTTGTCAAATGGTAATATATGCACGTTTAACGAATTAGACCCCTCTGAATTTGAAGAAAAATGCCAGCTTGAAAATCGAGAAAGCACTATTTACAGAAATTTCAAAAAGATTATCAACCAGAATAAAACCGCAATTGAGGCAGCTTTTCCAAAGGTCATGCGTCGAGTACAAGGCTATAATTTAGATGAGTTTATTCATACCGATCAGTGGAATTTAGCAAAATTGGTTTGTGGAAGTGAAGGTACTTTGGCAGTCACCTTGGAGGCAAAGCTAAACTTAGAATTATTGCCTACGCACAAATCAGTTTGTGTAGTGCATTTTGGCGAAGTGTTGGAGGCGATTCAAGCAGTCGAAACTATGCTAGAATTCCAACCTTCGGCAGTCGAAATTTTAGATAAAACAGTAGTTGATTTAAGTAGGCAAAACTTAACGACCAAGCGGAGTTGTCATTTTATAGAAGGCAATCCTGCGGCTATTCAAATTGTCGAATTTTATGGACAATCTCCCGAGGATGTTTTAGAGCGACCTAAAAAAATGGTGGCTAAATTAAAAGAACTAGGTTTTGGATATGCCTATCCTATTTTTCCAGACGGCCCTAATTATGAAGATGTTTGGGTGATTCGTAAAAAAGGATTAGGCTTGATGTTGGGCATTAAAGGAGATAAAACACCTTTAGCTTTTATCGAAGATTCGGGTATTCCTTCCAAGCATTTACCAGAATATATTGATCGAGTGTTGAAAGTTTGTGCTAAGCACGAAACGGAGGCGGCGATGTATGCCCATGCCAGCGTAGGCGTTATTCATGTGCGCCCAATCTTAGATTTGCGCCAAGCTAAAGATATTGAACGTTTTAAAAGAATTTCGGAAGATACTTTTGATTTGGTAAAAGAATACGACGGTTCTTGGAGTGGCGAACATGGCGACGGTTTGGTCCGAAGTTATAAACTCAAAGAATTTTTTGGCGATCACGTTTACGGTCTATTAAAAGAAGTTAAACAACTATTTGACCCCGAAAACTTAATGAACCCTGGGAAAATTATTGATGCCCAACCCATCGACCAAAATTTACGCTACGGTGCTGCCTATAAAGATGAACCCGTCGAAACGATTTTTAAATATAAAGAAGATGGCAGTTTTGAGAATGCCGTGCATATGTGTACAGGTGTAGGCGAGTGTCGTAAAATGCAAGGCGGAACGATGTGCCCAAGCTTCAAAGCAACTAGAGATGAAGAACATTCTACACGTGGTCGGGCAAATGCTTTAAGGTTAGCGATGTCTAATCAATTGGACAAAGGTTTGACGAATGAAGAAGTGGTGGATGCCTTGGATTTATGTTTGTCTTGCAAGGCTTGTAAATCTGAATGCCCAAGTAATGTGGATATGGGGAAATTGAAAGGGGAAGTTTGGCAAAAGAAATATGATGAAAAGGGAATTCCACTTCGAGACCGCTTTGTGCGAGATGCTAGCGATATGGCAGCTAAATTTTCGGGTAGTTTAGCTGGTTTCGTCAATCGAATTCAAAAAACAAAACTCTTCCGAAATTCTTTAGAAAAAATGGCAGGTATTGAAAAGGAGAGAATCT
>CALDTJ010000396.1 GCA_937924145.1 uncultured Saprospiraceae bacterium | reverse complement strand
TTTTGCTCGTTACTTAGTAAAAATAATTTTCATAGGACACAGTACTAAGGTCTAATTCATATTGTCTAAAATAGTCAATGGGGGAATTTCGAATTTATCAAACATCATCTCCTTTTTTACAAAAGTAGTTTTGCTACAATGATTACATTCATAATATTCCGTTGTCACTTGACTCTTGCTAAAATGCGTTCCTATTTTTACAATTCTTGTCTTGGTTAAAATGTATCGATGTTTACACATGGGACTTTTTTTCTTATCCTAAGTGCAAACACCGTGCAAAATCCTTAAGTAGAATTGCTAACTATTTCAGTAAATAGAGTATTAATTATGTTATTAATGTATAGTAGGCAAAAAGCCAATATCTTAAATTAGATATTGGCTTTTATATTAATGGATAAAAAACTTACCGTTGGGTTAGCTATCTTTTTTTGGACTTAATTTTCCTAAGAAAATTAAATCCGAAAAAATAGCTAACCTAACTCATAGCTAAATATAACTAAAAATTAGGTTAGCAGTTTTAAGGAAATAAATTTTCAATTTATTCTCTTAAAAGACTGCTAACCCAACACTGGTCTATAGCTTTCTTCGATTGTCATCACTTTGTGTATCAATCAACTTATTATAAGGATCGATCCCAACTTCTGCTGGTTCCTCATCTACCAAAATTTCTAAAGTGCCAAAGATACCATTGATTCGATGTTTTTGTAAATAGAGTTCTTTATCATCTTCCCCGAAGACACCAATTTCAATATAGTCAGCCAATGGCAAAGATCGAATAGTATCCTGCTTGGTATTCAATTCAAAATACCCCTTTGAATCGTCATCTGCATACATTCGCTTACCTTTTTCGTTGGTGCGATACTTTCGAGCATGATAATCAATGGTTACTTTATATTGACCATTATCCATTTTTTCAGCGTCCGTTTTAATTACTTTATTATTGTAAAGCGTAATGGTCTCAAACATATCCTTAATCAAGTATTTTAAGGAGTCAGGCGTTTCTTTTGCTATCATGCCTACAAACTCCAAAGAAGTGGTATAAGGTGCCTCTTGGAAACCTACACTATCAATATAGCTACTTAAAATACCATTGAATTTGTCTTCCCCAAGGTAATCACTCATTGCATATAAGACTAATGATCCTTTTTGGTAATGGATGTATTGCTGATTTTCATTGAACATTAGTGGTTTTTCCTTCTTTTGTTCCACTGTTCTACCTAATAGGTATTTGTCCAAAGCATCTTTTAAGAATATCCGCATTTTATCTGGGCCATATTCTTTTTCTAATACTTTTAGTGAACTATATTCCGATAAACTTTCAGACATTAAGGTCGCACCTTGCACGTTTGCTGCGATGACTTGATGGCCCCACCATTGATGTGCTAATTCGTGGGCAGTTACGCTGAAAGGATAATCGACTCCACCGTCTTCATCATCATCTACACTTGCAATAAAACCAGCAGATTCTGAATAGGGAATGGTATTAGCGAAGGATTGGGCAAATCCCCCCATATACCTTGGAAATTCTATAATTCTTACTTGTCTATGTTGATAGGGGCTAAAATTTTCGGTATAGTAATCAAAGCCCTTTTTCAACCCCTTAACAAATCGGTCTATGTTGTAAGTATGATCTGGATGGTGATAAATTTCAATATTGACGTCTTTCCATTGGTCCTTTTTGACGGCATAAGTTCCCGATACATAACTGTAAAAATTAAGCATCTTGGCGTCCATTTTATAATGATAATATTTTCGCCCGTTTTCTTCCCATTCTTTCTGTAAATAACCAGGTGCAATGGCTATTTGATTGGGGGAGGTACTGACGGTTGTTTCAAAATCAATCCAGTCTGCATCTCCAGAAAGATAAGTATTCGCCAATGCTGAAGTATCTGTAGGTGGAGACATCCTTTCTTTTGGTGGTAAGTCATATTTTTTTCTGACTTTATCGTCCGATAATTCACCATTAGAAGAATACCCAAAAGAAGGGAAAATGTTATTATTCAAAAATGTGCCGTTCTTTTGAACACCAGAATTTACTCTAAAAGCAGTGTTGGTCTTACTTTCAACAGTAAAAGAAAAATTCAAGGTATCACTAGGGGCTAATGGTTCTTTCAGTTCATAAATGGATAGATTCATCACCTCATCCTTTTTGACTAAATCGTTTGGTCTGTCAAATTCAAAAGTGTAAGTATGTCCTGTATAATCAACCAAAAAAGTATCAATAAATTTATCAGTCTTATTGACCAGTTGATATTTTCCATCTGCGGTAAAGGTTTGATCTTCGGGGACTAAATTTAGATTTACATTCACTGCTGTAATTCTTGGATGTGGCGTTTTTTCATATATTTTGTAATTGGTTTCCCAGTCTACACGCTGTTGTTCTCGCTCTTTCGAAGAATAAAATTTATTCTCAACGTTGTTTTCATTGTAAATAAAAAAGCCCATTGATAAGAAAGCAATTAGGCTTAAAGCCAAACCACTGCCCAGTTTCAAATTAAATCTTTGACCCATTTTTGATAGGCGCTCCTTTAAACTAAAAGTATAACCTCGTCGCCAAATCAATGCAGTAATGAACAGCATCGCTATACCTAATAGCACCCAATAACTTCGATAGACTAGATACCGACTGAAACGAGTACCGTAACCATCCAAGGCAGAATAAGCCACGCTTGTACTTCCCGCATTGAATTTGAACATACTTTGTTCAATCCCAATTTTATCAAGAAAGGGTATACTTATGTATAAAGCTAAAAGTAAAATAAATCCAACGTATTTATTAGGGATAAAATGGTGTATTAAAAAGGCGAATGCTGCCCAAGGGATAAAAAACCAAATGCGCATCGCCAATAGATCAAATAGATAAAGACCAATATCTATATCAAAAAATCCTTTGTACAACTGATACCCAATTCCTCCGACCATCACAATTAATAAGGCTAACATTTGCATACCTACAATCGCTAAGAACTTGGAAGATAGTTGTACGAAATTATGCGTAGCAGTAGCATCCACCAATTGATCTATCTTTACTTCTCTCTCTCGGTGCAATAAAAAACCAGAGAATAGAAAGGTTAGAATTAAAATAAATATATAGGTAACACCACCATAATTTAAAATAGTTTCCGTTAATGGAAGCGTTTCTGTATTGAAAATCTGACCCGAAAATGCTAATAAAAACAGTAGAAAAAATACGCTCAATAGTGCAAAAACTATAAAAGCTGTATTCGTTATGATATACTGTAAATGCATCCAAGCGAAACTAAATATATTCCTTATTTGAAACCCAAAATTATCTGTGAATCCTACAGTTGGTAGTTCGACAGATAATAAGGGACGACCATGCTTTTGTGTATCCATCGCACTTACGGCACTTTCCTTTTTTCTAAAGAAAGAAAAAGCAGACTGAGACAATTGGAAATACCGATAGAACCAAGCTAAAAATAACGCTCCTAGACCAAGCCATAACGCTCGATTTAAAAGTACATAACTACCCGTAGGGATTGGGTTGACGTTTTGTTCTTCAATCGTCCAGTACTCTGCATAAAACAGATGTGCTCTAAAACCAAATGGGTCTAATAAAGCCCCCCAAGATTTATCATCCACTTCACTAAATATCTGCTCTGCTAATACATCTTGAAATAGGAGCATAACGACAATTATATAGCCTAAAGTCACATTTCGAGTAGCACTTACCACGATGAAAATGATAATGCCATAGATGAGAATATTGGGAATAACGTATAACCCATAGGTTTTCAAGTAAGGCATAAAACTATTGGGACCCATTAATTCTGCATTCATTCCAGGAGTTAATACGCCTGCAAAAACACCCAAGCCTACAAATAAAAAGACAATGACTGAAATGATAAAAGCCCCAAAGAATTTTCCAAAGAAATAATCGAATTTCGTGAAAGGGTAAGAGTAAAGCACTTGATGTGTTTGACTCGCAAAATCTTTGCTGATGGCAGTCCCAAAAATGGCTGGTAGAAAGAAATATAAAAAACTGGAAAAACCTGCTATTAGTCCTAAGATACTACTTGGTGCATTAATCCAAGTGGCGGTGCTTACAGTGGCAGTATTACCGTCGAACAGCCCACCAGATGCTATCATGGTCATATAACCAGCAGCAAAGGCGATGGCGATATAAACATAAAATTGCCAGCGGTTGAACCAATAATCTAATTCAAATTTAAATATTGTTTTTATCATTGTTGGTTGTGTTATAGTACGGGCGACTTCAGTCGCACAAATCAAGATTACCAAGAAATAGGTGACTAAAGTCGCCTGTACTTAGGCTGATAAATTATTTAATAAAGAAAAGTACACATCTTCTAATTCTGTAGGTACAGCACTAAATCCTTCACTTGGCTTTTCTCCACTCAATACCCTTATATTTAATTGATTATTTTGTCTGAAATTAGAAGAGACAACTTGGTGGGTTGATTCGTAATTAGCTAATTCTTCTTGGTCAATGGCTTTTTCCCAAACCTTTCCTTCTAATTTATCTACTGCCGACTGTGGCGATTCATTCAGTAAGATTTGACCATTATTCATGATCGCCATATCGGTACATAGGTCTTTTACATCATCTACGATATGCGTAGAAAACAAAACGATGTGGTCTTTCCCTAAGGCTCTCAATACGTTTAGAAATCGGTGTCGCTCGGCGGGATCTAATCCAGCAGTAGGTTCATCTACAATGATTAATTCGGGTTTGTTCAGTAGTAATTGAGCTATTCCAAATCGTTGGCGCATACCGCCCGAATAGCGTGCCACTTCTCTATTTTTTACTTTGGTGAGATTGGTGATATCTAATACATAATCCACCATTTTTTCTCTATCTTTCTTAGTCGCTATTCCTTTCAAGGAGGCGAAATAATGTAATAGTTTATTGGCAGTCATTTTAGGGTAAACACCGAAGGATTGTGGTAGGTAGCCTAAGATTTTTCTTAAACCCATTGGATCTTCTAAGATATTGATATCTCCGATACTTGCTGTTCCAGCATCAGGATCTTGTAGGGTGGCGATTGTCCGCATTAAAGATGATTTTCCTGCTCCATTGGGTCCTAAGAGCCCGAACATTCCTTTATCAATGGTTAAATTAATTCCGTCAAGTGCCTTTGTGCCATTAGGATACGTCTTAGACAAATTTTCAATTTTTAACTGCATGTTTCTTTGTTGGTTTTGCCGAATAATGAATATTTACGCAGTATACCAAAGAAATCCGATTTATAATAATTCGGATAGGAATTTTTAGACCAAAACCAGATTATGGTCTATTAGTAGCAAAGTAGAATCAGTGGCTTACGATATTTAAATGAACCTTATTATCGACGCATTAAAAAAAAGTCCACTATATTTACGACACATTTAAAACAGAATGACGTAAACCGATTTTTCCCTTATTTTCAAAAAAAAAATTAGAATGCTCATATTAGATTTAGAACCGACAGTTAAAAGAAATGTAAACGCTTGGTTAAATGGTAGTTATGATGAGGAATCCAAAGCGGAAATTAAAAAAATGATGGAAGCTGGTGCTGTTACCGAATTGACAGATGCTTTTTATAAAGATTTAGAATTTGGGACAGGTGGCTTGCGAGGTATTATGGGCGTAGGATCAAATCGAGTCAATCAGTATACATTGGGTATGGCTACTCAAGGCTTAAGTAATTATTTGCTAAAGCGATACCCTAATGAACAAATCAAAGTAGCTATTGCGCATGATTGTCGAAATAATTCAACAAAATTTGCACAGATGACCGCTGATGTATTTTCAGCCAATGGTATTTACGTCTACTTTTTTGATGGTATGAGACCAACACCAGAATTGTCTTACGCTATTCGAGAATTAGGGTGTAAAAGTGGCGTTATGTTGACGGCTTCGCATAATCCGAGAGAGTATAATGGCTACAAGGCTTATGGTGAGGATGGAGGTCAACTGGTTTCACCAGCGGATACAGCCGTATTAGAAGAAGTACGTAAAATTGATTCTATTGATAAAATTAATTTTGCGGCTAAGCCAGAAAATATTGAGAAAATAGGGGAGGATATTGATAAAAAATACTTGGATGAATTGACAGCCTTATCTGTTTCACAAGATGCGATCAAGCGACAGGCAGATTTGAAAATAGTATTTTCTCCAATTCATGGTACAGGAGGGGTCTTAGTACCACCTGTTTTAGAGCGTTTTGGTTTTACCAATGTAACTTTGGTGGAAGAGCAGATGGTAGAAGACGGCGATTTTCCAACAGTTATTTATCCGAATCCTGAGGAAGAAGAAGCCCTAAAAATGGCTATCAACAAAGCTAAGGAAATAGATGCTGATCTAGTTATGGCGACTGATCCAGATGCGGATAGAGTAGGGATGGCGATCAAGAATGATAAGGGGGACATTATTTTGTTAAATGGTAATCAGGCTGCTTGTCTATTGATTCGCTATATGCTGACGGCTTGGGAAAAAGAAGGGAAATTGGATGGTAATCAGTACGTTGTAAAAACCATTGTTACTTCTTACCTAATTGATAAGATTGCCGCTGCTAAAAAAGTGGATTGTTATAATACCTTAACTGGATTTAAATACATCGGTGAGGTGATGACTAGATTAGAAGGTAAAAAGACATTTATTGCTGGGGGAGAGGAGAGTTATGGTTATTTAGTAGGAGAACATGCTAGAGACAAAGATGCTGTGATTTCTTGTGCAATGCTGGCAGAGATGGTTGCCTTTTACAAAGATCAGGGTAGTAGCTTATACGAAGCATTATTGGATATGTACTTGGAGTATGGATTTTACAAAGAAAAACTAATCGCGGTAAAGAAAGCTGGAAAGGCTGGGGCAGAGGAGATTAAAGCGATGATGGAGCGATTTAGAAATCATCCACCTGTAGTTTTAGGAGGGTCCAAGGTGACAATCATTAAGGATTATAAGAGCCAAGTATCTAAAAACATGGCTAGTGGAGAGACTACGCCAATTGATTTGCCAACTTCTAATGTATTACAATTTTATACAGAGGATGGTAGTATCGTGTCGGCTAGACCTTCAGGCACAGAACCTAAAATTAAGTTCTATTGTAGTGTAAATGAACCATTGGCATCAAAAGCTGATTTTGAGGCAACTCAAGAGAAATTAGATGCTAAATTGGCTAAAATATTAGATGATTTAGGAGCATAAATTACGCTTTCTAAATTTAACCAAAAGGGATGTCAAACAAATTGATGTCCCTTTTGTTTTTTATACCTACATTCACGTTTTCTTTAGACTTGTTACCCTTTGTAAATAGCGGAAAAAGATATTTTCAGATGGCTATAATTTAAAGGGTAACAAGTCTTTATATTAATATGCTGCATTTTATGAAAATCATATTTCTAATTCTGAGCTTATCCTTCTTTTTCGGTTTATCCCTTTTTGCACAAAAAAAAGCGGCCTATCAATTGTATTCTGCCAAAGGAAAAAAGGTATCCTATAAAAAGATGATGAAGCAATTAAGAAAAGGGGACATCATTCTATTTGGAGAAAGCCACAATGATCCAATAGGGCATTGGTTGCAATTTGAAGTTGCTCAAGACCTTCATGAAAGTCAAAAAATAGCAATAGGGGCAGAGATGTTTGAAAGGGACAATCAAGTTGCGTTGACACAATATTTAACGAAGGAAATCGACCGAAAAGCGTTAGATAGTTTAGTTAGACTGTGGAATAATTATTCGACTGATTATGAGCCGTTAATAGAATTTGCGAAAGCTAATTATATCCCTGTCATAGCGACAAATATTCCCCGTAAATATGCTAGTATGGTCTTCAAAAATGGCTTAGAATCTCTTGAAGCATTGCCAGAAGAAGAGCAGGCATGGATTGCCCCGTTGCCAATCAAATTTGATATAGAATTACCTGGTTATAAAAATATGCTGACTATGATGGGAGGCGCAGCACATTCTGGCGAAAATTTCCCTAAAGCACAAGCTATCAAAGATGCTACCATGGCTTTCTCTATACTTGAAAATTACAAATCAGGCACCACTTTTTTGCACCTAAACGGCAGTTATCATTCTGATAATTATGAGGGGATTTTATGGTATTTGCAGCAAGAAAAGCCGACTTTAAATTATGTGACTATTTCAACAGTTTTTCAAAAAGATATTTCTAAGTTGGAAAAAGAATATTTTGGCAAAGCAGATTTCATTATTTGTGTGCCTGAAACTATGACGAAGACTTATTGAGTAAAATTTGGTAAGTGTATTGTTTTAATAAAAAAATATTTTTAGCTGAATAGGGGATAGCAAGAAAACCGAAATAGAGCAAGTCCAAATCCCCACTATTATCCCCATCTATAAGTTTTACTTTCCGTCCTCGCATCATATCGCCTAAACAGGATTTAAATTTACCTAACTCTTGTTCTATTTTATCTTTTTAAAGATAGTAGCAAAACTTTTGTCATTTTATAGCCTGATCTGCTTATTATTTTTAAGGTAGCATGATATTTGTTATTACACATTTCTTAGGATTATCAAAAATATTGTTTTGAAGCACTCAAAAGATTACCCAAGGTATGTGAGGAATTCCTATGCTGCAATGCTGCATAAAAGGAGTATATGTCCCTTATTCTTTTTTATGCTTGTATCTTTTCTATCCCTTAATGCGCAAAAACAAAAGCCACTCGATTCTATTAAAGAAAAGACAACTTCTCTTAAAATCATTGGACAAATTATTGATAAAGACACTAAAGTACCTTTAGAGTTCAGTACTATCAGCTTGCATAATAAGCAGGATAGTCTCGTTCAGTCAGGTACCATAACAGATATCAATGGTCTATTTTCATTAGAAACAAATCATAAGGCGTTTTTTTTGAAAATGGAATATATTTCCTATCAATCCCTCATTAAGCAAATTGACTTAACTTCCTCCGATAATTTGATAGATTTAGGAAAAATAGAATTGGTGCCAAATATTACGATGATGAGCCAAGTGGAAGTTAGGGCAGAAAAAAGTTCGGTCACTATGACCTTGGATAAGCGAATCTTTAATGTAGGCAAGGATTTGACAAGTATTGGAGGAACAGCAGAAGATGTCTTAAGAAATATCCCTAGTGTGGCAGTGGACATAGATGGCCGATTAAATCTAAGAGGCCAAAGGAATATCCGTATTTTGCTGAATGGCCGAGCCTCTTCTTTAGTGAGTAACGAAAATCTATCTGGCTTACGGCAAATTAGAGCCAATCAGATTGATAGAATTGAAGTCATTACTAACCCGCCTGCAAGATACGAGGCCGAAGGAATAGCTGGAATTATTAATATTATTCTCAAAAAGAATCAATCCAAGGGATTAAATGGTTCTGTAGATACTCATTTTGGGAATAACAAAAATGCTGGACTTGGCGCCAATTTGAACTACCACAAAGGTAAATTTGATGGATTCGTTGGGCTAGGAGGGTGGGCGGCTAACCGTCCAGGTTCTGGTGGATTTTGGAATGAATTTTATGACCTTGAAAGCCCAGATAGTACCATTTTCTCCACAGTTAGTAGAACCCATGAACGTTCTACTTTGCCAAAGTTTTTTAAGTTTGGTGCAGACTACCTTTTAAATCCTAAGAATGTTTTAGTCACTTCTTTTTATTACCGATCAAGTAATGGCATTAATACCTCCAATACAATGTATGCAGATGCTCTGGGAAGTATTGAAAATGTATTTTTAACGACTGAGCGATTAGAAGATGATGAAGAAAAATCTAGCAATATTGCCTACTCTTTAATTTACAAAAAGCTATTTTCGGAAGCAGAACAAGGGCATCGTTTGATTGCCGATTTTCAGTATGAGAATAAAAAAGAAACTCAAATTTCCTCTTTTACAGAAAAATATTTTGATGCATTAAATAATCCTTTAGAAAATATTGACTACTTACAATTGTCTGATAATGAAGAAGGAAATCGACGAATAGGGGTGAATTTGGATTATATTCGGCCTTTTCAAACAGGAGGAAAATTTGAAATTGGGGTACAGAGTTCCTTTAGGGAAATTTTCAATAATTATCAGGTAAAAGAAATTGTCAATGACATTGAAAATCCTAACACAAATTTTACTAATAATTTCTTATACGAGGAAATTATTAATGGGGTGTATGTGAATGTAGGAAAAAAAGTCAATAAATTTTCTATACAAACAGGGCTAAGGTTAGAATTCTCGGATGTCAATACCAAACTATTGGCTAGTAATAGCACGAATCCTAGACAATACGCTGATTGGTTTCCAAGTGCTTTTCTGACTTATAATTTATCCGATAATAATGCTTTTCAGTTAAGTTATAGCCGTCGTATCCAAAGGCCAACTTTTGCAGATTTAAATCCCTTTTTCACCATTAGAGACAGACGGAATATCTTTAAAGGAAATCCAGATATTGAACCCGAATATTCTGATGGTTTTGAGTTGGGGTATGTGCGCTATTTTGAAAAAGGTTCTATGAGTTCCATTGCCTATTTTTTTTCGACAGACAACGTGATAAAGAGACTGCAACGGATAGATAGTGATATGCCAAATGTAACGATTACACAAGCAGAAAACCTAGATTTCAAAAGAAATTACGGGGTAGAATTCATTTATACCTATTCGCCTAGTAAAAAATGGCGATTGAATGGAGATATAAACATTTTTCATTCTCTATCGCAGGGAACTTATCGTTACGAAGGTCGAGATATTTTTGTAGGAGGTGCTTCCTTTTCCATGAAAGCAAGAACGAGCAGTAAATTTACGCTATGGGAAAAACTACAAACACAATTAACCTTAACCTATTCTGCTCCTCGGACAACTACTCAAGGTATCAATAAATCTACTACGGCTCTTGATTTAGCGGTGGGGGTGGATGTTTTTAAGCAAAATGGTACCGTCACATTAGGCGTAAATGACGTTTTCAATAGCCGTCGTCGTCGTTCTTTTTCGGAAGATGAGACTTTTTACTCAGAAGATAATTTTTTGTGGCAATCTCGTACCATAGTGCTTTCTTTTCATTACCGATTTAACCAACAAAAAGAATCCAACAGAATCTACGCCAATCCTCTAAATGAAGAGGATAATGAACAGTTTTAATCTTTATATTCCCCAAACCACTCGCATAAAAATCGTCATATCTCTATCACGCAACAAATTTTCCAGTAGGAGAGGGGGTGCGCTATACTCCTGACGGATTTGTTTTTCTCCTTTCATATCAGATTTATAAAACTCCACAACCACATTTTACTTTCTTCTTAAAA
>CALDTJ010000395.1 GCA_937924145.1 uncultured Saprospiraceae bacterium | reverse complement strand
CTCGTCAATATGTATTTTTTCTTTATCCATTTTCTGCAATAATTCCTTCTTCAAAAAGGAAGGTTTTTAGTTTTTTTCTTGCTTCTGACAAATGCCATTTGGAGGTTCCAGTACTTATGCCCAATTCTTCACCAATTTCATGGTGTTTATAGCCTTCAATGGCATATAATATGAATACTCGGCGAGTGGCCTCTGGTAATCTATCAATTGATTTTAAAATATCTTCTGCATACAAACCTTCTAAAACATGATTCGCTTTAGGTTTGTCTCCTTTTTCAATTTCTAAAAAATGAATATTACTCGACTTTTTCTTAAAATGGTCTGCCAAACTGTGGTAAACAATTTTCCGAATCCAGCCTTCTAAAGAACCCGCAAATTTGAAAGTATCTAATTTCTTGAATACCCTCAAGAATCCAGTGTTTACTATTTCCATCGCCAAATTCTTGTCTTGGGTATAGCGCAGACACATACCTATCATAACGGGGTAAAACCTCCGATATAATGCCTCTTGGTAAGTACGCTCATTCCGAACGCATCCTTTTACCAAATCTTCTTCACTGTATGTCTGATTTTTTTTAGAAATAATACGATTTTTAGGAATAAGAAAAGATACAATTTGACCATTTTCCTTGCGCCTATAGGTGCAATATATATTATATAATGTACCTAAAGGCACATTCAGAACGGTCAATTCTACGTTATTTCTACCAATCTAAAGTACCTAAAGGCACTTTTTAAGCATTTGCCCATTTGTGTCGGTATGGTAGCACTCAAGTGCTGAAATGACTATTTATCACTAAAACACTACCCCAACTTTAAAATTAAATCGTCTAAAAGTATAAGTATCTTTGTTATTGCTCACGCCGTCGCCAAAATCTTGGGTGTAAGTTGCTTTTTGCCATTGTAACCCAATCGTCGTGAAAAAATTGGCTTCTTGAGACCCACCAAATCTAAGTCCTAAGGCAGGTGCTAAATAATAGCCCCCTTTTTTTTCTGAATAAAAACTATCTTCACCGACTATTGGAAATCCCCAACCTGCAGCTACTTGATAGAATGGACTAAAATTGCTTGCCTTAAAATATCCTCTACCTTCCGCATAGACGGGTAGAACACTCCCTAAGTTTACATTATAAAAATCTACGCCAACTCCTAATCCTGCACCAACCCAACGATTAAATTGAAAGCCGCTTAAAAAATGAATATTATAAGCATCCGTATAGTTGGCATTCAAATTATTACCACCAATGTAGCCAATGGCCGTTGAATAATATACTCCTTGTTCTCTAAAAGCATATTGCTTATTGGGTTCTGAATCGACGATCAATTGTTCGTCTGCCGTAGCTTCTTGAACAATTTTTTTAATATTTTTCGATTCAAAAATGATTACTTGCCCTTTTTCCAATTCCAATCGGAGTTGGCCTGCTACTTCATAGGACTTGATGACTCCCCTAAAAATACTGCCATTCTTTAAGTATACAACGTCTGTGCGCTTGAATTGCTCCGTTTCTTGTGCAAAAATTTGGCTACTGAAAAACAGAACGGCAATTAACAATAGAAATTTTACAAATTTATACTTCATGTTTTTATAGTTTATGGCTTTTGGTAAGGTAGACGTAGGATGAAAAAGAAATGGTTGGGTGAGGAGTAGGAAATTTTAAATTTTCAATAGGCTATCATCTATTTTGGATTTATCATATACACAGATTCCAATACTTTTTGTCCCAATTTCTTTTTGATTATGCTGTTTTATGAGAAAATATAAAAAGCATAAGTATATATAAGGCTCTAGTATTATATTTTATATATTCGGTAAATTCAATAAAAATGACTGATAATTATTGGTAATAACTTAAAATTCCTAACATAATTCTGTAAAAACACTATTTGTTTCTTAAATATCTGTTAAAAACACTATTAGTTTGTGTACCTGCGATACTTTTTACGTCTTAATAGTGAATTCTCAAGTTAGCTAATTTTGCTAGGCGGAATTCAAGTTTAAATTTTAGAATTATGAAAAAGGATATTATTAAAAGGAATTTATGGATAATGGCTTTTACTGGATTATTAGCCTTCTTATTATTACCAACGGAGATGATTGCACAGAGGGGAACTACTAAGCGTGGAGCGAATGATACTTATCAAAGAACAACAGCGAAAAATAGAAATACATCAGCTACGTATAATAGAACTAGAACCAGAAGTACCGCAACAGCACCAACAAGAACTCGTCGCTCTACGGCAACAACGCCAACAAGAGCAGCGACTAAAACTCGTAGAACTGTAGCTACAGCTCCAACGAGAACGACAGCAGCCAACAGAGGTACTGCTACTCGTACTACCACGAGAAGAGGTTATGCAGATAGAACTAGAAATAGAGCGAATGATACTTATACTAGTCCACGCCCGACAGGGGCAACGGCTACTAGAGGTAGAGCAGTAACGAACAATGAGCGAAACACTAGATCTAACTACAGATATACGACAAATACGACGAACGATTATTGTAGAAATTACTACACAGGTTTAAATACTTGGAATAGAAACTTCTGGAATAGTGTTCACTATACACCATCTTACTACGACTTGACTTACAGAAACTTTCCATTCAGTAATGATTTAAGAGCGCAGAGAGTTAGGTACTTAGGACAGAGATACTGGTTATATGATGGCATCTGGTTTAGAAAGCGTTTTGGAAGATACCACGCGGTTGATGCACCGATTGGATTGTGTATAGATGCTTTACCACTGGGAGGAGAAATGATTTGGTACAGAGGTGATAAGTACGTGATTTACAGAGGAACAGCTTATAGAATGTTACCATTCGGAGGGTTCCAAGTAGTACGAATGTTGAATAGATTCTAAGACAAAGTCAATCATCCAGTAACTTCCCGTTACTGGATGACTTTGAATGATAGATCAATCATGCAATCAATAAAGACTAACGCCTATCGATTTATTTCGGTGGGCGTTTTTTATTACGGATAGTTGTCAACATCTAGACCAGCCCGCATGCGCAGTCGTGCTGGTTTAGACTTTGACAATTAAATCGAAGTAATACAGCCTTTCTAAATTTGAAATCTAAACATCCATAAACCAAAATCCTTTCCTTATTTTAAAGAACTTTCCATATATTGAGGAATCGAATTAACGAAAACCAGATATATGTCACATCCAAGAGTATTCGCCCAATCACAACCTGATAAGCCTGCCTATGTCATGACCGATACAGGCGAGATCGTCACTTATTTACAATTGGAAGAACGAGCCAATAAAATAGCTCATTTATTCACCAACGCAGGTCTGAAAAAACATGACCATGTGGCGATGATGATGGAAAATCATACTCGATTTTTTGAAATTATATGGGGAGCGATGAGGTCTGGTATTATTATCACCCCAATTTCGACGGCATTATTAGAGGAAGAGGTAGCCTACATTTTGTCAAATTGTGAGGCTAAATTATTTATCACCTCTCCTAAATATACCAAGATTGCTAAATCAGCCTTGTCCGTTGAAAATATAGACCATTATTTTATGGTAAATGACGTGATAGCAGGGTATTCCTCTTTAGAATCTGCCATCGAAGATTTACCAGCCACGCCAATTGCTAATGAAATTCAAGGGGCGACGATGTTGTATTCTTCAGGTACAACTGGAGTGCCTAAAGGTGTTTATTCACCTCCTGAATCAGACGATATAATGGAGATTAAACCCATTCTTATTGCTATTGGTCAAACGTTTAAGTTTGGGCCTCATGTGAAATATTTATCTCCTGCACCTTTATATCATGCTGCACCACTGGCTTATAATATGGTGAATATGATTTTCGGTGGGACCTCTTATATCATGAGTAAATTTGATGCAGAAAAATCTTTGGCGGTAATAGAAAAATTCAAAACTAATTATAGCCAGTGGGTACCGATTATGTTTGTTCGGATGCTGAAATTGCCAGAAGGTGTTCGAGAAAAGTATGACGTTAGTTCTATGAAATTGGCTTTACACGCAGCGGCACCTTGTCCGATTCAGATCAAAGAGCAAATGATAGAGTGGTGGGGACCAGTTATTTTTGAATATTATGGAGCAAGTGAAGGAAATGGTATGACTGCGATTACTTCAGAGGAATGGTTAACCCATAAAGGATCAGTAGGGAGAGCATTTTCAGCAACTCTAGTAATCTTGGATGATGATGGAAACGAAGTGCCAAGAGGGGAAATAGGCAATGTGTATTTTGAAGGAGGTAGCGAGTTTAAGTACCACAATGAGCCAGGGAAAACTAAGAATTCCTATGCTAGACCAAAATGTAGTACCGTTGGGGATATTGGTTTTATGGACAAAGATGGCTATTTATATCTGACGGATAGAAAGAATTTTACAATTATTACGGGTGGAGTCAATGTCTATCCTCAAGAGATTGAAAATTGTATTATCAATCATCCTAGAGTGGCGGATGTCGCTGTCTTTGGGATACCACACGAAGAGTTTGGGCAAGAAGTGAAGGCAGTTGTTCAACCTAAAGATTGGGCTGATGCTACCTCTGATTTTGGTGCTGAGATTATGGATTATTGTAGAGAAAGATTGTCTCGGATTAAGATACCAAGGTCAGTTGATTTTGAGCAAGAATTGCCCCGAAAGGATAATGGGAAATTGTATAAGCGGCGATTGGTGGAACGTTATACTTAATATCATTAATTTATCGTTACTAAAACAAGAAATATTACTTTCTATCTACCATTTAGTTCATAAGAGTGCATTTAAGTCTCTTCTCTTACAGCTTAAATGCATTTAAATATCTATATGGTAAAAAAATAAGAGTGTGTTCCATATATGTTGAATAGTAACAATTTATCTTTAGAATATAGCGAGTACTTTTAGAGGGCAAATAGATCAGTTAGATGTTCAAAATCTAACTGATCTATAGACCCTATCCATCCTCTCGTTTAACCAAATCCATCGAAAAAGCAGGTACACACATAGATACATATTCTGTCTTCACATCAAACGGATTAGAATATTGCACTCGACAACCCTATTCCGCATTTTCCGCAATATACTCATTTAATATTTCTTCCAAATTTGGTTTAGGAATTAGACCTTGATAACGCTCTACGACCTGCCCTTTATTGACAAACATTAGCGTTGGAATAGATTTAATTTTGAAGTGTTGACTTAGTTTTGGATTTGCCTCGGTATTTACCTTTACGACTAAAGCCTTTCCTTCATATTCTTTCGCTAATTCATCTATAATCGGTCCTACGACTTTACACGGTCCACACCAATCTGCATAGAAATCTACTAGAACGGGAATTTCTGATTGGGCGACTAATTCGTTGAAATTGGCGTCAGTAGCTTGTGGCGTTTGATATTTAGGTTTTCTTTTCCAGAACATATTCTTAAGCGATTTTTAATGCTTTATAATTATTTGAAATTTGCTTTATAGGGGTAAGTATAACAAGACAAGATGGATATTAGTTGCACTAAATAGTCTTAATCTATCGGTTTCCATTTGCCTTTTACTTTGTCAATGTAACATCACCTGTATATAAAATAGGCTTATTTCGGAATGGAGTCTCCAAAGTTATCAAATAAACATAAACACCAACAGGGGCAGGTTGGTTTCTAAATCGGCCATCCCAGCCACAATTTTCGTTGCCAATTTCCGTACATTGACCATTGTTTTCAAAAACTAATTCTCCCCAACGATTATAAATTTGAATATTTTTAATGGTTATACTAGAAAGACTACCAACTACGTAAAACCAATCATTCAAATTGTCACCATTGGGAGAAAAAGCATTGGGAATATAAGTACCACAAGCCTTAGATAAAATTGGTTGATGAATAACCACCTCAACGTCTTTTGTACAGCCTACATCGTCTTTGATATAGGCTCGATATGTTCCTGCGCCTAGATTTTCTCGGTAGATCTCGTTGGCGTAAGGGGCATCTTCCCAAGAAATGGAATAAGGTGAAATACCTCCTGCAATCGCCACATCAATAGAACCATCTTCATTGGCAAAACAAGAAATATTGGTCGTGATAGCATCAAGAATCAAAGGGCTAGGCTCATAAATAGCGACGCTGTCTTGAACCTCACAACCATTGGCATCAATGACAGTAACGGCATAATTTCCAGCACCTAGATTGTCTAATGTTTGGGTAGTTCTAGATTCAGCGTTCCATTTAAAATCGTAAGGTTCAACACCACCCACAGGGTTGATAGCCAATTTAGCATTATTCATGCCATTACAAGTAATCGGCTGCATATCTATATAATCCAGTTGTAATTGAGGAGGAGCATACACATTAAGCGTTGAAGTGACCCTACAGTTTATAGCATCTGAAATGGTTACACTATAACTCCCTGCCGCTAGATTAGACAAGGTCGAATCTGTCGCACCGTTAGACCATTGATAATTTAAGGGTAGGAAATCAGAATGAGACTTTACTTGTAAAGTGCCATTTTCATCTCCATAGCAATCAAGTGTACTTTCAGATGAAGAGATAGGCATAGGAGTTTTAGAAAGATTAAACGTTAAGGTATCACTGTAACATTCGTTTGGATTAGCAGAAATAAAAGTGTAGTTGGGGCGATCATTCCCGATTAAAAATGAATCAGCAGTTAAGTCGAGGGTAGGAGAGTGGACCGAGAAAAGTGGCGCTCCTTTCGGGGTAAACCAATATTGAGTATCTCTACAAAAGGAAAGATCTTGTTCTGGAAAAAACTCAGGAGGATAAGAGAAAGCCAAGGTGTCGCTCATCACAAAAGAACAACCTGTTGCACTCGTAATGGTCACGGTATACGCCGAATGTTCTTGTGGATCAGCGATATTAATAGACGTAGAAGTTTCGCCTGTATTCCACAAATAATCCCTATAACCATCTGTTACAGATGCTGTGGTCAATGACTCTTTTGGGCAATGCTCTTCTATTTCCATTTTAAAAGGGTTGCAAGATGCCTCCAAATAAGCGTAACCTGCATGAGCCCCTTGTGTACAATCCGTCGTTAGAAATTCTATGAGCAGCGTTTGCCCAATATAAGGCTGTAAATCAAATCCAACGGTCGTCCAAGGGCGAACCCGCCATCCATTTCTACAGCTTTCAAAATCAGGAATTTCTGGTGCAGCTTTCACTTTATATTCACCGCAAGGAATGACCGTATTCGTTTCATCTAATATTCTTAATTCAAAACGAGGTTGTTCAAATTCTTTATGGTCGGGGTCATTTAATACTACGGCATAACGCAATTGGAAAAAAGGATTGTCGGCTGAAACGGTAAATTTTAAACCAATCAAATCAGCCTCTGCGCCTACGGAGGCATTGCCCAATCTCAAAGTATATTCCCCACCTTCACTGGGCACAACAGGTAAAAATTTATTGATTTCGCAATGAGTTAAAGCAACCGTATCAAAACCCTCACTGATGTGCATAATTTTGTGGCGGTCATCATTAATGCCTTGTTCTTCCATAATGACTTGACCTGTTTCATCAATTCTGCCAACAAAAGCGGTAAATCCATCAAGGGTCCCCGTTTCAATATTGGCATTAAAACAGTTTTGAGCAATGGAAATAAAAGGTAAAGCGAGGATTAAAAAAGTGCTAAAAAAGGGTTTCATAGGTACTTCAGTTTTTCGACTACACCAGTAACTAGTCCAGTAGGCAGTAAACAGTTGACAGTATGCAGTTGGTTTATCTCCTTGATAATCAACTGAATAAAAACGGGAAAACTGTCAGTTATTTAAGGCTTTAACCACTAGACCAAGCAAGTTACTTGATGGCTAAATCGGGTTTTAAAAAAAGGGTAGTGAAAAGTAAAGTCCTTATGGCACGCAATGATATATCCCTATAAGAGAATAGATGTCTTAAAATGTGAGTATTGATTGTTAACTTATGGGAGGTAGGTTTACAAACTTTTAGATGTGATTTGTTATTTTTTTTGCAAAAATGATGCTAGATAGAAGGAGCGGCGAAAAATTAAGCGGAAGTGACAGATATTTTACTTATTGTATTGTTGAAAATTTGATGTGTTGGGATAGGTAAAGCCATTACTTCAAGTAATGTCTTTACTTAAAGAATAAGAAGATTATTATACTCTTACGTCAATTTAGGAAGGGATTATTTTTGAAATGTATTTTGCCACCAAGATGACTGCTCCTATATAAATTATAACTGGTATAAAAAGCATGAATGAGGAGATAGTTAACCAGCCATAATAAAAGTTGGCATAGGCTCTAATCATTTCGCTATCAATGTAACAGCTTTTTACGCTCATGCTACCCGTATTAAAGCCTTCACAATTTAGCATAGCAAGAATTGGCAAAATCAAACCTATAAAGTAAATAATGGATTTAAATAGTATTCTTTTTTGCATTTATTAAAAATTTCTAAAAAGGGGTTTTTTAATCCAAGAGTCTAAAAAATCAAGTCAAAGACTTGAGAAATATAGATTTGAAGATACAATCTTCGAATATCAGAAATCGGGCAATATTGACCAACTTCAAAAGAAATGTTACATCCCTTTTCTCGAATATTATTTATCCGTTAAATACAAAGATGTTTAGTGAACCGCCGTATACGTGATCCGTATCCCGAAAGCTTTCGGGAGTGGTGTGAGAGGGCTGAGGTGGCTAGTTTCGGTCACCTTTCCCTACTCGATTGTGCCCCGTTTTTTATTTTATTTTCAGTCCGTCAGTGTTGGCGTGAAAGCTCTTTACAACCGCAGGAACGAGGATTGCAATGTGCTTGAATTGAGCGTTGGCATTCATTCACTATCTTTTTTATTCCTATTCTTGTTCAAATTTTGCGACATGTTTATCGAAGTAGTTGACACTTTTGTTTTTTTAATTAAAAATGTAAAATCTAAAAATCAAAATTTAAAAGTGAGTTATTGGCCATATTCAACTGATAATCAATTAAATAACTACTGCTCTCTACTTTTCAATTTTAAATTTATCATTTTCAATTTTAGATTTAAAAATGTCAACTACTTTTGCAGTTTTGATAAACTTGTCAATTTTGCTTCTGTAAATTTCTGATTCATTTCTTTTGAAGTATTGAATTAATGCACTCAACCAATTTTACAACCCTGTCTTCTGTATCAAATCCTTCAGCATTTTGCTCTATATTTAGTATGCCTTCATCATCAATCACTTCATTAGCTATAAGCTCATCATAAATTGGGTTTTCAACTCCTTCTGCATTTTGGTTCTCAAAAAGGAAATGATTGTTGGCTATATTGATACTTATGGTGTTTTTCTTGATTTTCAAATAAAGTAGCTCGTTGTAATCACCAAGAGTCAGCTTCTTGCTCTTAATCTGCCGATTTACTTCATAAAAAAAAGGACACCAGTTAAAACCGTTGAATTGCTTCTGACGCATCTTGTTAAATACATAATCGTCAAACGAATAGTAATAACCTCTGGAACATTCCCATCGAAATGAAGGGTATTTGATAAAATAATATTTCCAATCCTTAGGTTTTTCTTGGAAAGCTTCAAGCTCTGTGTTAATGTGTTCTTTAATATCTGTATTAGGATTTTCTGCTAAGAAGTCTAAGCATTTCTTCAGTACTGGTCGAGTATGTGAAAAAATATCTTTTTTCTTTCCGTAACCTGGTGTCGTGAAAAACTTTCTAATGACCTTCTTATTTGATGAAAGAATATTGTACCAGCCTTCTTTTCTCTCTTCATTACCGCTATCGTGTTGGGTGTAGTCACCAAAACAGAGTAAGAAATTAGCTCTATTAGAGCAGTCCTGAATTAGTACATCTTCATCAAAGTATTTTAAGAACTGAGAAGCTCTATGCTCTGTATGGTTGTCAAATTCAAATATGGAAACGTTTCCTCTAAAAATGTCGCTATCCTCTAAACGGTAAAAAGTATCAAGAGCTTCTTGGGTTTGGTAAAACGCTTCTTTCTCTTTTTCCTCTTGTATTTGGTCGGTTTTAAATCTCTTTAGGGCATCAAAATCAAAACGCAATAAGAAGGTTTCTAATTCTGTGATGCTTTCTACCAAGGTTTCTTTACGTAATTCAAATTCTGAGTTTGCAACAAGGTTTCTTACAATTCTTAGTTTCCTCTCAAAGTCCTCTGTTTGGTGAATGTTTTGGAATAAATAGCTATGTAGTAACAGTTGCTCAGGTAAGCTAAAACCTCTATCCTTATCAAAGTACAGTAAACAACGAACCAATAAGTTATGCTCTTTATGAGGGAAGAATAATCTTGTTTTATACTTATGAAAACTAGCTTTATCGAAATAAAAGGTGTTTCTCCAAAAATCAGGATTTGTCTCATTGCTGAATACCAAATTATCTAATATGGAAAAGAGTTCTTTTACATTATCTATATTACCGTAGATGCTTTTTAGCTCTTTAGATGATTCTACAGTATCAATGTATTGTATATCATTTTTAAGACCAATAACGTAGGTTATAAAGTTGAAGAGGTTTAAGAAGCTATTGTCTACTAATAAGGCAATATCTTTCACGTTCTTAGCTTCCTCAGTTTCTAAAAGTAGATTCCAAATACAATCAAACCAATCTTGGTCAATTTGCTTTTCAAATTTTTGCTTTAGTTTCTCATCCCTAATAATCTCAGAAAAATTGGCTTTGAAGTATTCAAACTCGGTAAGAGGCTTACCTCTTGAGTTCATTTTGATGTACAAATCATCTGATAATTTGAACTCACTTAGTACTAACTGATACATTTCAAAAGGACAGTTATCGTCTTTTAGAACCTGCCAAGTATCTTCCAGACCATAATCATCATAGCGAAATTCTATATCATCTAACACAACAAGCATTGCTCGAATGCTTGGGTCAAAATCCCAAGTTTCAAAGTACCAGGATTGGTTTTTAATTTCCTCAGAAATACTGCTACTTTTGAATTGAGGATTAAAAGCTATGAGCTTTTTGCAAAATATGGTAGTGCTGTGCCTTGTTTCGTAAACAAAATTTTGAAGCGACTCTTTTTCCTCTTTAGGTACATTCTCCTTTGATGTTACAAACCAATACAACAACCATAATACGGTAAGTCTTTGTTGCCCATCAATGGGTGAGAAGATTGGATTATCGCCTTGGGTTTTGTTACCATAGATAAAGTCTAACTCTAAATTTTTATGTGTGACTTCTTCTTTATTTTTAATAATGGTATCAAAAATGGTATTTAAGAAATCTCTTCTTATTTTACTGGTGTTTTTATCTGTTCTGCCTTGTGCAAAATCTCGTTGAATGATTGGTATTTCAACTTTATCGGCAAGTATGTCTGTAAATTTAAGCTTCATTGAGTACTGGTGTTTTGTTTAAATAATGGTTTAAGCACTCGCCAATTTCTTCTAAGTGATTTTCTCTTTCCACTTTTGTCCAGATGGATGATTGAGCATAAGATTCTTTTTGATAATAGTTTAGAAATACTCTTTTGGTGGCAATAGGAATAA
>CALDTJ010000394.1 GCA_937924145.1 uncultured Saprospiraceae bacterium | reverse complement strand
GTTTCTTTTGGATTTTCTATCGCACCAGGTATTTTGAACCAAATGATAGAAGAAACCAACTGGCAGGAAACTTTGGGACAATTGGCGTTATTAGCATTTTGTTTTGTTGGGTTTATCTTTATTTTTTTTCGTGATAATCCTAAAGATGCTAATTGTAAACCAGACGGAGGAAGACCTTTATTTCAAACTAAAAATAAAAAAGCAAGTTTGCCTGATAAAGATTATACCCTCAAAGCGGCACAAAAAACTTTTGTCTTTTGGGTATTTGTTTTGACCGTAGCATTATTGGGGCTGTATGGTACTGCGATTACTTTTCATATTGCCGATATTTTTGAGAAAGCAGGCATGACTCGAACGGAGGCTTTTTCGATATTTGTACCTAGTGCTTTTGTCGCCCTATTTTTCCATTTTGGAGGTAGTTGGATAAGTGATTATATCGAATTAAAATATTTACTCTTTTTAGAATTATTGGCGATCATTTTATCAACCTATGCAGTGATTAATTTGGGAAATATGCCTTTTTGTTACTACTTACTAATCTTTGCTAATGGGATGTTCGGCGGCTTGCATGGGGTGTTGATGAATGTGAGTTGGCCTAGATTTTTTGGCTTGGCACATTTAGGGGCAATTGCAGGTTTTGCCACGAGTTTGAATGTTGCGGGAAGTGCTTTGGGGCCTGCTATTTTTAGTTTTGGAGAACAACAGACTGGGAGCTATGATATTGCTTGTTATATTATTTTGATGATTGCGCTCATTCTTTTTGTAATGAGTTTTAAGGCTGATAATATTTAATGATAATGACTATTACTGTAGAAAAGTCAAATTATATTTTTAGCTAATATTTAATAAATATATAGAATAAGATTCTGGGAAACCTCAATTGTTTTATTGTATTTTACGGGCAAGAGGAATTTATCCAACAATTCTTCTTCTATTTCGTATTAAATTTTATTATAATATTATTTCCATAACCTAAATCAGAAATCGACTAATTATGGCTGACAATTTCAAGAAAATTGAACTGCAAGACGACGCTAACAAAACATCTATTATCTTAAATGGTGCCTCTGGTAACATCGCTTTAGGTGGCGGTGGACATGGTGGAGACATCTCAATGAGAGATAATACAGGAAAAAATACGATCCATATTGATGGTAATGATGCTAACTTAACAATGGGTGGTAATGGCCAACAAGGTGATATACATCTAAAAAACACAGGAGGTCAACAAACCGTAAAAATCGACGGTGGTAGAGCGAATATCGAAATTGGAGGTGCAGGCGCAGAAGGAGATATTGCTTTGAAAAATACAGAAGGTAAGCAAACTATTCACCTGGATGGTGGTAGTGCAAACTTGAACATGGGAGGCGCAGGCGCACAAGGAGATATTGGGCTTAGAAATGCAGAAGGTTACCAAACTATGCACTTAGATGGAGGTGGCGGAAACATTAATCTTGGTGGCGGTGGCGCACAAGGAGATATTGGATTGAAAGACCATAAAGGTAAGCAGACTATCCACATTGATGGTGGTGATGCAAACATCACAATGGGTGGTGCTGGATATAATGGAGAGATTAAATTGAACGATGGCGAAGGAAAAGAGAATGTACATTTGAGCGGTGGAACTGGAAATCTATCTTTAGGTGGAGATATGCATGATGGTGACATCTTCTTAAAAACTTCTAATGGTAAAACTAGAGTTGAGTTAGAAGGTCATGATGCACAAATCAAAGCTTATAATGGCGCTGGTTCTTTAACTATTCATGCTAATGGAAAAGAAGGGTCTTTAACATTAGGTGGAGGTGTTTCTGATGGTGAGGTACTCATCAAAGATGGTAAGGGAAATACAACGATTGAGTTAGATGGAAATGGTGGTGTCATCAAAGTAAATGGTGGTACTTTAACGCCTGCTGATTTTGTTTTTGAGGCAGATTATGGTTTACCAAAAATCGAAGAAGTAAGCAATTTTATTCAAACTAATAAGCATTTACCAAATGTACCTTCTGGTGCAGAGATGAAAGCGAATGGTTTGAACTTAAATGCTTTTTCAATGACTTTATTACAAAAGGTAGAGGAGTTGACGTTGTACATGATCGATCAAAACAAGCAAATCAAGTCGCAACAAGCGGAAATTGATGCTTTGAAGAACAAGTTAGAAGTGAAGAAGTAATTACTAGATTATAGTTCTACATAAGTAGCATTAATCTATTGCTAAAATAATAAAACGCTCGTTTCCTTTTTTGGAAATGGGCGTTTTTGTGTTTAATAGGCAATCATAAAAAATGCCTAATTTGGCTTTGAATTTTTGTATTAAAAATTGCTACTATTCACCATATAGATCTACTATGAAATTCATTCTACCATTTAGATATTTAAGTACATTTAGACTGCGACTGAAATGAACTTAAATATCTAAATGGTAAAAAATAAGTCTAGTTAGGTCTAATTCTAAACAGTTACAAAAAAATTGCTTTGAAAACGAACTACTATTTTTCAATACTTTTTTGCTTACTATTACTAACGAATTG
>CALDTJ010000393.1 GCA_937924145.1 uncultured Saprospiraceae bacterium | reverse complement strand
GATGGTTTACTCTTCTTTCAAGAATTAGAACATGCGGGCCTACCAGTCACAAAAGGTCGAAAATATATTTTGAGGACAGATATCATGTATTCTAATTTGCATGATGGGTAACTTAGGAGCAAACTCGGTCGGTCTGATTAGCAGTTTTTATGAATTAAATGCTTCCAAATTTTAGACGCCCAACATGGTATTGAATATGAAGCATCAGGTAGGCGAAGTGGATTGAAAAATTTGTTGGCTGATTTTGTTGAAATGATCGGGCCTATGGGCGACACAGCTATTGGCGTTTTAGGTTTGGCTTATATGGTTTATGTGACCTACCGTCGATATCAAAACCCTGCCGCTGAGGTTGTTTATCAGTAAGCTTAAAGTTGGTTTCGATTTTCTATTTAGTAACGAGTAAAGAATAATTTGAACATTTGGGGATAAATATTTTTTGTTCGTTATTAAAGAGGAATATCATAGAAAAAGCTACTTGATTGGTCTATGTTTTTTGTTTAAAATCTGATGATTTCGTAACATTAGGTTTAAATCCTTTCGTTGAAGAAAGGGTATTGTTTTGTCTAACCAAAAGACAAATGAAACAAAAAAATTACGAAAAATGCCAGCTACGAAACAAAGAATTGTACAGTCGATGAAAATGGAGCAAAATCCTTTGGTCTATTTAGAATTCACGCCTCCATCAAAGAGAACTAAGCGATTCAAACCTAGAAAGTTATTTGCTAAAAGAAATAAAAGATCTGCTCAAACACGGTTTTGCATGGGCTATGTCTCTCGACCCTACGAGTCCACTTACCGCATTACGACCTGTCGGCATTTAGTGGCTAAAAATGATGGAACCTTACCTACTAAAGTCGAAATACTTGAAGGTTTGGAAGTATTTGCTAGATATGAAGGTGAGCATAAAAAATTGCATAGTTTGATGTTTGAAGATGTCAACATCAAGACCCATATTGATGAATTGGCAGACTTGCTATTTATCGAAATTTTGCACCCAGATAATTATAATTTTCAGTTACTAAATCAAGCATCAGCGAGTTGCGCCAAACGCTTTCCTGGTAATGAAGTTTATTATTTCCAAAACCATCAAGAAGAAGCATTTTTTCGCTTATTTGAAGGGAAAATAACGACTGATAAAATTTATATAATTGAGATTGCCAATGATGGGAATTTCTTTTTCCATGAGCAAAAGCCCAATCAGCATTATCGTATGTTTAATACCATTGATACCATCAAAAATGTATTGATTAAAGGAGCATCGGGAAGTCCTTTGCTGAGTCGAGAAGGGGAAGTGGTAGGGATGATTTGTGCCCACGAACAATCAGCAGGTAAGGGCATTTATCTGACGATTGAAAAGATAGAACGGTTGTATGATGAGATTAGAGGGTATCATGTATAATTCACTAGATTGCATTGCACAAACGACATAGTTGGATTAATGCAGTCGTGTTTCTAGCTCCTGATCTAGCAATCATATTTTTACGATGAGTAGTAACAGTAGACGGGCTAATATTTAATTTCTCGCTAATCGTTTTGGAATCAGCACCTTTAGCGATTTCTTCTAGGATTTCTTTTTCTCTTGGTGATAATATGTTTAGAAATTCTTTTTTCTGACCACTTGAGCGATAAAATCGGACTTGGTCAGCACTGTCGCCCCGTTCGTAGCGGACCCAATAAAAAGAATCTTTCATCAGGTGTTGAACATCTTGTAAATAGACGAGAGATAAAGTAGGTTGGTTATTTTCGGTCTTTAAAATAACTTGGTCAATAAATAATCGGACTTCATGACCAGCTTTATGTTTGGTTTTTAAGCCGCAAAAATAAGAATGAGAGATCGTGTCCTCAGGTAAAGGAGCAACTTGATCCATTTGTTTATTCCATTTAATAATTTTTAGTGGAAAGTCGATGTGTTCCCAAATGATGGATTTGAAAAAGAAAGGGATGTTCCAAAGTTTGATTTCATCAGAATTATAGCCGAATAATTTTTCGAAATTACCTCCCCAATAGAGTGGTTTAAACCCTTTGGCAGAAAACAGTACAATAGCCCGATTGCTATACTGAATTTGTTCGAATGCTTTTATTTGTGCAATAATTTTAGGAATATCGGCTGTACTTTCCTGTTTGTTGAGTTTTTTCCATTGATTGATAAACTCAGTGGCAGCCCTTTCCTTCAAGAATTGCTTGTCCTTATCATGATCCATTTTATCCAGAAGTACAAATTAACCTTTCGGAGTGTTCCTTTTATCAGACGTCTTGCGCATACGTATGCGGTAGTTTGACCAGTTTAGAAGAACACCGATTTGAGTAAGTAAACAGAATAGCTTGTCAATAAAATGGTATTGTTTTATTTTCACCTACTTTGGCGAATAAGTAAAAAACTACACCTCGATTATTAACCATCTACTACCTAAATCCGAATAGACTAATTATTTAATAAAAATAGTTTTTGTATGTATTTATTTAAAAGACAGCTAAAGGTAATAGAAGTCTTTAATTTTTATAAGTGCAAATATTACTATTTTTATGTTCTGGCAAAATACCTATAACTGGTATTGCTAATATATGATGAAAAAATAGATATTTGTGACAAGATAAAAAGCTCAGTATTTTGTCAAAATTAAATATGCTCTCAATTTTTTTTTAGCCTTAAAATAGTGATCTAGTTTGATATCAGCTCTATGAAACACTATCATTCTCAGACAAATATTGGTTTGTGAAGATTGATAGTAGAGCATTATTTTTCAATAGGCTTAATTACGAGTCTATAAGGCTACTAGCCAAAGTCAATATCGCTAAAGAACGAAGTCTAATGCATGAGTTATTGTTTATTCGTTACTAAGCCGTATTGGCTTTTTTTATGGGTCTAAACATAAAGTACAAGCCAACCATGATCAGCGGGATACTTAACCATTGACCAGTCGTGAATAAACCAAGCGTATTCTCCAAGCCACCTTGTTCCTTCTTAAAATATTCTAAAAAGAACCTAGCAGTCCAAAGCATGACAGTAAAAACACCTAATAACCGACCTGTTTTGTGCTTAATGTCTGTTTTCCAATAAAGTCGATACAAGACTAAGAATATCAAAAAATAAGCAATAGACTCATATAACTGAGCGGGATGGCGAGGAATGGAATCGACTCTTTCAAAAACGAATGCCCAAGGAACATCCGTGGCGTGTCCTAATATTTCTGAATTCATCAGGTTGCCCAATCGAATAAAGCAGCCTACCAACATTATTGGTACGCCAATCCGATCTAATAACCAGATTAAAGGTTTTTTCAAAACAAACTTCATATACAAAAACTGGGCGATTAGGACGCCAATTGCACCTCCATGACTAGCTAGACCCGTATAGCCTGTAAAACGGAATTCGGGTTCAAACTGGACAGGTAAAACCATTTCTAGTAGATGATGTTGAAAATAATCCCATTCATAAAAAAGACAATGGCCAATACGTGCGCCTAATACCGTACCAACAATTAGGTAGAGTAGGAGGGTGTCAAGAGATTCCGTATTTACCTTTTCCTCTATAAACATCCGCTGGACGATGTAATAGCCAATCATAAATCCAATCAAAAAGCCAAGACTATACCACCGAGGTGCTATACCATTGAAGTTAAAGATTTCGGGGTCAACGTTCCAGTGAATGACGAGTTGGAGCATATTTGAAGTTATTGGAGGTTATTGTAAGGTTATTAAAAGTTATTTGGGGGCTTACCTCTAGCTTAGTAATCGGCTAAATTAAAAAAGATTATTGACTGTGAATCGGCAAATTGCTAGAATAGCCAGATAATACTCTTAAATAACTTTTTAATAACCTTTTGCATGTATATATTAGCCGAAAAGTATACCAACTAATAATTGAAAAGTATACCACTTAGTCTATTGTAATACCAATTTTGTGGTTCACAAAATTGGAAGCACAATGATAGGAATGAGTACAAAACAATCCATTATTATTCGGTAT